>JBJEWA010000045.1:0-16194 GCA_051884805.1 Kiritimatiellia bacterium
ATGATATACTTTCCTCTGTTCGTTTGGAAAAGCGGGCGTAACTCAATGGCAGAGTTCCAGCCTTCCAAGCTGGCTACGAGGGTTCGATTCCCTTCGCCCGCTCCAGGCTGAGCCGCCAGGGTGGCGTAATGGCAGCCGCGGCAGACTCAAAATCTGCTATACGCGAGTATGTGCGGGTTCGAGTCCCGCTCCTGGCACCATCCTTCCGCCGAAAGCCGGAGGAACCGGCTGGCTTGACGAACGACAGCGACTGGAGGGGTGTCCGAGTGGTCGATGGTGCAACCTTGGAAAGGTTGTGTGGGCGCAAGTCCACCGGGGGTTCGAATCCCCCCCCCTCCGCCAGTCCGATGAGAGTCAACCGTTCCATTCTTCCTTCCGGGCGCATTGGTCTGGCCGTCAGCGGCGGCTCCGATTCCGTGGCGCTCGCCCTGTTGCTGACCAAGGGCGGGAAAAGGAAGAACGCCGCCCAGCGGTTCGTCATCCTGCACGTCGATCACGGTCTGCGCAAGGAATCGAAGCAGGAATACCAGTTTGTCCGTGCGCTCGCCAAGCGTCTCGGCATCCCCTTCAAGGGCCTGCACGCGAAAGTCGAACGGCGGCGCGGCGAATCGCTGGAGATGGCGGCCCGACGCGTCCGCCTCGCCTTCTTCGCCTCCTGCATGGAAAAGCTACGGCTGGACGCCATCGCGACCGGCCATCACATGGACGACGTCGCCGAGACCTTCCTCATGAAACTGCGCCGCATGTCGCTCTGCGGCATCCGCGAAAAGAGCGCAGTCGGCCCGGTCCGGTTCGTCCGCCCCCTACTCGGCTGTCGTGACGCCGAACTCAAGGCCTATCTGCGCAAGTTCGGCGAAGAATGGCGGGAAGACGCCTCAAACGACGACACCGCGATCGAACGCAACCGCATCCGCCACGAGGTCATCCCCTTTCTGGAAAAGACGCTCGACCCCCATCTGGTCCGGCATCTGGCGGCCATTGCCGCCCGGCAATGACCGCAGCCGCCCGCCGTCAGAGCCGGGTCCGGAAGTAGGCGATGGTCCTGGCCAGCCCCTCGGCGAGCGGAATCTTCGGCTCCCAGCCCAGCAGTTCCCGGGCGAGCGCGATGTCGGGCTTGCGCTGCTTCGGGTCGTCGCCGGGCAGCGGACGGAAGACGAGCTTCGAGCCGGTGTCCGGAATCTGCCTCAGGATCTCTTCCGCCAGTTCCAGCACCGTAAACTCGCCGGGGTTGCCCGTGTTGAGGACGGGAACAGCCGGGCGCGGCGGGGCGAAGAAGGCGCGCAGCTTCGCCTTGGGCAACGCCATATAGGCGCAAAAGGCGTCGAGCAGGTCGTCGCAGTACTGGAAGGAGCGCGTCTGCCCGCCCGTGCCGTAGACCGTCAGGTCTTCGCCGCGGAGCGCCTGCATGACGAAATTCGAGACGACGCGGCCATCCCCGGGGTCCATCATCGGCCCGTAGGTGTTGAAGATGCGGACCATGCGCGCATCGACGTCGTATGTGCGCACGTGGTCGGCGACCAGCGTCTCCGCCACGCGCTTGCCCTCGTCGTAGCAGCTGCGCACGCCAATCGGGTTCACGTTGCCCCAGTAGCCCTCGGGCTGCGGATGGACGTGCGCGTCGCCGTAGACTTCGGAGGTCGAGGCGTGCAGGAGCTTCGCTCCGTCGCGCCGCGCCAGCTCCAGGCAGAGCAGGACGCCCCTGACCGACGTCAGCGTCGTCCGGATCGGCTGCGCCTGATAGCGCGGCGGCGACGCCGGGCAGGCGAGGTTGTAGATTTCGGAGAACCGCGTGCCGTCGAGCCGGCGAAACGTCGCTTCGTCCGCGACGTCGGCCTCGACTAGGGTGAAGTCCGGATTGTCGGCGAAAGCCGCGAGGTTCGCGCGCGATCCCGTGCAGAAGTCGTCCAGCGCGACTACCCTATGGCCGTCCCGCAGCAGCCTCGCGCAGAGGTTGCTGCCGAGAAAGCCCGCGCCACCCGTAACCAGCGCCGTCCCCATCTCACGCTTCCGTCACTCCGCCGCCACGGCCGGCGCCAGCGTCTCGAACCCGTCGATCGGACCGGCATAGCCGCTCTTGACCTGTTCGAGCCCGGCCCGGACGCGCGGGAACTCGACCATCAGCCAGTGCGTGAGCGCCACGCCCTTCTCCGGGAACTTCAGCGACATCTGGTGGAGCAGGGCCGCCACGACCAGCGCGATGCCGGCGTCGACCAGCTTGCGTGCGGAAAGGTCCATGTACGCATGCGCGTCCGCGCGTCCCTTCGCCGTTTCGATTGCGGCGTCGAGGTCGGCGAGCAGCGCGGCCATGCGGGGATGCTCCGCCTGCCAGTCCTCCTTGCCGAAGACGTCCCGGATGACGTCCTTCACCAAACCGCCGGCCACGCCCGCGACCGCCGCGACGACCTGCAGCTGGGAGGTGCCCTCGTAGATCGTCGTGATGCGGCTGTCGCGCAGGTAGCGCTCGACCGGATAGTCCTTCATGTAGCCGGAGCCGCCAAGCACCGAGATCGCGCTCATCGCATTGCGCATGGACATCTCGGAGCCGTAGTACTTCGCCATCGGCGTCAGCATCTTGTTGAAGGCGCCGACGAGCTTCAGGCGCGCACGCACCGCCGGCGCCTCCGGCGAACCCTTCAGCTGCTCGAACTTGCGGCCGAGCCCCGTCTCGAGATCGACGTTCTTCGCCGCGTAATAGGTCAGCGCCCGCGCCGCCTGCAGTTCGACGGACATCGTCGCCAGGAGTTCGCGGATCGGCGCGAAATTGTCGATCGACTGCCCGAACTGCCTGCGGCTCGCGGCGTATTCGCGCGCAGCCCTGTAGGCCGCCTCGCCGATGCCGGTGCCCTGCGCGGCGATGCCCATGCGCGCGCCGTTCATCAGCGCCATCACGTAGGTGATGAGGCCGCGCTTCCGCTGGCCAATCAGCTTCGCCGGCGCCTCGGTGAAGACCATCTCGCAAGTCGGCGAGCCGTGGATGCCGAGCTTGTTCTCCAGGCGGCGGACCTTGATCCACGGCCCCTTCTCCACGAGCAGGCAGCTGAGGCCGCGGCCGTCGGTCGTGTCCGGCTCGGTGCGCGCGAGCACCAGCAGCACCTCGCCGCAGCCGTTGGTGATGAAGCGCTTGACGCCGTTCACGAACCAGTTGCCCTGCTCGTCCTGGTACGCGGCCGTCTTGACGCTCTGCAGGTCGGAGCCCGCGTCCGGCTCGGTGAGCACCATCGCGCCCGTATACTCGCCGGAGACGAGCTTCGGAATGTACTGCTGCTTCAGCTCCTCGTCGCCGAACATGTTGATCGTCTCGGCGATGCCCTGCAGGCCGAAGAGATTCATGAGCGACGCATCGCCGCGCGAGACGATGTCGTTGCAGGCCGTCAGCACCGTGCACGGCATGTTGAGCCCGCCCAGACGATACGGAATCGTCACGCCGAAAAGCCCGGTCTTCGCGAAGAGGTCGAGCGCCAGCCGGATGCCCGGCGCGTAGGTGACGGAGCCGTCCGCATTGAGGACGTTGCCGACCTTGTCCGTCTCCTCCGCGAGCGGCGCGACGCGGTTGCCCATCACGTCGCCGCAGACCTCGATCGCGCGCTTGTAGTTGTCGATCGCGTCCGTAGCGTCTTTCGGCGCGAAGTCGTACTCCTGCGCAAAGCGGAAGTCCTCCTCCAGCAGCGTCGCGACCTCCGTGAGGTCCAGCGCGTCGATGACGTTCGCGATATCCGGATTGTCCCTGTAGAAGTTTGCCATAGGAAAATTGAGGTAGGGGGTTGAGAGTGAAAGGCCGGTTACTTCGCCCGAATGGCCCGGATCAGCTTCGGGATGACCACGTTCAGGTCACCGACGATGCCGTAGTGCGCGACCTTGAAGATCGGCGCGTCCTTGTCGGTGTTGATCGCGATGATCTTCTGGGAGTCCTGCATGCCGGCGAGATGCTGCACCGCGCCGGAGACGCCGCAGCTGATCATCAGCGCCGGCCGCACCGTCACGCCCGTCTGGCCGATCTGGCGCTCGTGCTCGCAGTAGCCGAGATCGACCGCCGCGCGCGAACCGCCGACCGCACCGCCCAGGACCGCCGCCAGGTCGTGCAGCAGCGCGAAGTTCTCCTTCGAGCCGACGCCCGCGCCGCCCGCGACGATGACGCGCGAACCCTTCAGGTTCACGGACGACGTCTTGCGCACGATCTCCAGCACCTCGACCGGGATATCCACCCCGTCCAGCCGCGCGTCATGCCGCACGATCCGGACTTCGCCCTTCGCCCGCCGCGCTTCGGCCGCCGCCGCGTCCAGCGGCTTCATCACGCCCTCGCGGACCGTCGCCATCTGCGGCCAGTTGCGCGCGTTGACGATCGTCGCGATGATGTTGCCGCCGAAGGCCGGACGGATCTGGTGGAGGACGTTCTTGAATTCCTCGCCCGTCTTCTTGTCCGTATAGTCGCCGATCTGGAGGTCCGTGCAGTCCGCGGTCAGGCCGCAGCGGAGCGCCGAGGCGACGGCGGGCGCGAGGTCGCGGCCCATGTGCGTCGCCCCGAAGATCACGATCTGCGGCGCGCACTCCCGGACGAGTTCGGTCAGGGCGTGCCGGTACGCCTTGTTGCGGAAGACCTTCAGCGCCGGATCGTCGACGAGATGCACGACGTCCGCCCCGCCAGCGACCAGCGGCGCGGCGCACGGCTCGACGCCGGAACCCATGAGGACGGCGCCGACCTTGACGCCCAGCTTGTCCGCCAGCTCGCGCGCCTTGCCGAGCAGTTCGAACGCGATGTCGGCCAGCTTCCCCTCTTCCTGTTCGGCAAAGACCCAGACTTCACCTTGGGAACGATTTGACATAAGAAAACACCTTTGACTTGAGACGTGAGACCTGAGACGCGGAATCAGCCGATCGTGTGGTCGGCGATCAGCTCGCCGACGAGACCGGCAATGCCCTCGTCGGTGGCGGGAACTTCCTTGAACGCACCGCCCGCCAGCACGACGGACATGATCTTGTTGACGCTCGTCGGCGAGCCGGCGAAGCCGCAGCGGTCCGCCTCGGCGCCGATGTCGTCGCACGACAGGACCTCGGGCTCGGCGTGCTTGTACTTCATCACGCGCCGCATCTGGAAGGGACGCAGCTCGCCGAACTTCTCCGTCACCGTGAAGAGCGCCGGCAGCTGCACACGGCAGGTCTCGACGCCGGTGCCGATGTCGCGCACGACGGTCGCAAAGCGCCGCTCGCCCTCGTCCTTCAGCTCAAGGATCCGCTCAAGGTAGGTGACGACGGCGCAGTCGAGCTTCTCGCCGATCTGCGGACCGACCTGGGCCGTGTCGCCATCGATTGCCTGACGGCCGCAGAACACGAGGTCGGGATTGAACTTCCGCACCGCCTGGGAGAGGATGTAGCTCGTCGCCAGCGTGTCCGACCCGGCTGCCTTGCGGTCCGTAACCAGAACGGCACGGTCCGCACCGCACATCAGCGCCTCGCGGAGAATCGCCGTCGCCGCCGGCAGGCCCATGGTGATGACGGTCACCGTGCCCCCGTACGTCTCCTTGACCCACAGCGCCGCCTCGAGCGCGTTGCGGTCTTCGGGATTGAAAATCGCCGGCAGCGCGGCACGGTTGATGGTCCCGTCCGCCTTCATGGCGTCTCCGGTCACCTTTTGGGTGTCTGGCACCTGCTTGATGCAGACTACGCAGTTATACGCTTTCATACTCGAAGAAGGAGTGTTCCAGTTGTGGGGGAGAAAATGCACTTATCCGCAATCGGAACGGGAAAAAGGCGGCGAATCAGCCGATTCGTCGCCCTTCCCGCGTCAACCAGCCGGTTACTTGAAGAACCGGTTGAAGAGACCCTCGAAGCCGGCGCCGTGGCGGGCCTCGTCCTTCGCCATCTCATGAACCGTGTCATGGATCGCGTCGTAGCCGAGCTCCTTCGCCCGCTTGGCGATCTCGAGCTTGGCCGCGCAGGCGCCCTGCTCGGCATCGGCGCGCATCTGCACGTTCTGCTTCGTGGAAGCGGTCACGACCTCGCCGAGCAGCTCGGCGAACTTGGCGGCGTGCTCGGCCTCCTCGAACGCATAGCGCTTGAACGCCTCGGCGATCTCGGGATAGCCCTCGCGCTCGGCCTGACGGGACATCGCCAGATACATGCCGACTTCGCAGCACTCGCCGTTGAAATGGTCGCGCAGACCCTTCATGACCTCTTCATCCTCGACCTTGCCGCAGCCGACCTCGTGCTGGCACGCCCAGGTCTTCTTGCCGACCTCCGCCGCCTGCTCCTTGAACTTCGCGCCCGGAACGCCGCACTGCGGACACTTCTCCGGCGCCGTGTCACCCGTATGAACGTACCCGCAGACCGGGCAGACCCATCGCTTCATCTTTCGTTTCCTTTCAATTGGCGATTTTGACACTATGCCAAAAAACGTCGTGGTTAGGATAGCATTTCTTCCCCCGAACTGTCAATCGCGCAGGCTGCCGCCAAGTCGGCGATCGTATGCATCGTCAGGAACTCGTCAACCATCATCCGCCGGCCGAAGTCGTTCTCCAGCGTCACCAGGATGCCGAAACCCATCAGCGACGACCACCCTTCGACCTCGCGGAAACGGGTCTCCGGCGTCACTGCGGTTTCGAGAATGGCGGACATCTTGTCGAGAAAATCGTGCATGGCAACATTCAGCGGATGATTGGCGGTTGTGTTCGTGCGGCGGCGAGACTCCGGACATAGCGTCTTTCGTCCTCCGTCGCCGAAACCAGGGCAAAGCCGAGACGGTCAAAGAGGTCCCGGACCGGAACGTTCTTGCCGGAGGCGCGCCAAAGCGCCGTCAGGCGAACCGCGCCGCGCTCCGCCAGCATCCACTCCACCGCCGCCTCGACGCGTTCCTCGATGCCGCGGCCCAGCACCCGGCAGCTCATCACCCAGTCAAGGATCTCCCCGTCCCGGACGATGACAAAGGCCACCAGCCCCTGATCGCCGAAGCGGTCCTTCGCATGGGCCGTCACGACCAGTCCCTCGGCGGCCAGGCGGCGGACGTCCGCCTCCGTATGGCGATGCGTGCGCACGTTGAACTGGTTGGCCTTCTGGGAAAGCTGCGCCACCCGCGCGACTTCGGCGTCCCGCAGCTCGTGGACGTCCAACTCGACGCCCAGCGCCGTCCAGACGTCGACGTCGCCCCGTCCGGACAAATAGCGCTTCCGCTGCGCCTCGGCCCGATACTCCTCCGTCTTGCAGCGGTCTTCCGCCGTCAGCGGCCGCGCCGGGAAATAGGCGGCAAGTCTCGGCGGGAAAGCCGCGACCGCGACCTCCGGCAGCCGGGCTGACAGCTCCAGCCGTTCGGCCGGGTTGTCATCGACAAACACGAAGGCGTCGGTCCCGAGATTGAGTTCGGCGGCGACCTGCGCCAGATTCTCCGCCTTGGCCTTCCAGTCGATCTTCAAGGCGACGAAATCCTCCGGCGTCAGCACCGGCTGCCGCGCAAGCCCGAGCAGGCCGTCCTCCGCGTTGTTCTTCGACAGCGCCACCAGCAGGACGCCGCGCGCCTTCAGTTCCTTCAGCTCCCGCTGGAACGCCACGCGGGGACGGATGCCGTCAACGCCGTCCTCGCCGACGACGCCGTCCCACAGCGTATTGTCGAGATCGACGGCCACGACCTTCTTGACCACGCCGCCGTTGATGCGGCGCAGGAACTCCCAGAGCGAAGTGACGTTGACGACGTCGGCGAAGGGAATCTCCGTCCCGTATTTCGCCGCGACGTCCATCACCAGCCGCAGCTGCGCCATCGAGTCCCACGCCGGAATCGAGCCGTAGGTGGTTTCGAGGGAAAGCGTCGCCGGCGGAACTCCGAAGACTCCCGCGGCGAAGCCGATGAACTCGTCTGCGGCGACCATCAGGCAATCGAGGCGACGGCCTTGCGGGCCGTGGCGAAGGCAAGGGTGAGGTTGTAGCCGCCGGTCGGACCGTCGATGTCCATCACCTCCCCGGCGAAATAGAGGTGCGGCACGAGCTTGGATTCCATCGTGTGCGGGTCGATTTCGTCCGTCGCAACGCCGCCAATGGTGACGATCGCCTCCTTCACCGGACGCGGCCGCGGATTCGCGCACCGCAGCTGCTGGCGATCGAAACGCACTTCCAGCGCGAAGTCCTTCAACTTCCGATGGACGACGAAACGCTGACAGTTGTAAATCGCCGCGCCGGCAAGCCCGAACGATTCGCAGTCAATCTCGCCGCGACATTCGCAGAGCGTCGCGCCATCCGGTCCGACGATCCGGGCGTACCCGTCCTCGAACCGGCGCCCGGCCAGCGAAGTCACGCGCCGGTCGGACGTCTCCAAGCCGACCAGCCCCGGCTGGTAGGGAACGATCCGGTGGCCGAGCACCCGGGCGAACTCCTGTCCGTCGCCGACCGAGCCGGTCTTCGGATGGCTCACGCCGCCGGTCGCCAGCAGCACGTTTTCCGCCCAGAGCGTGAAATTCTTCGTGGCGACGATAAAGCCGTTCTTCTGCGGCTGGATCGCCGTCACCGCGCAGTTCGCGAGAATCGGCACGCCGCTGTCGCGCAACAGGTCGCCGAACGCATGGACGATCGTCGCCGCCTTGCCGTCGGCCGGGAACATTCGCCCGTCCGGCATCCGCCGGAGCGGCACGCCCAGCGACTTGAAGCCGGAGATGATTTTCTGCGGCGGACACTCGCGAACCGCCTCGGCCACGAACGGACCGGCCGCGCCAACGTCGGCGAGGAACTGTTCGGGCGAGACGTCCTTGGTGAAATTGCAGCGCCCGTTCGCCGTCATCAGCACCTTCGACCCCAGCCGCGCCTTGCGCTCGACAAGCAGGCAGGAGAGTCCGCGACCGGACGCGACGGATGCGGCGAACATGCCGGCGGCGCCACCGCCGACCACCGCAAGCTTGACGGGCGTATGCTTCAGGGCCATGGTCAGACCTCCAGCACCGACAGCTTGCAGTCGGGCGCAACGTCCATCAGCCCCATGGAGACGGAAAGCCCGCCGCCGAAACCGGCGATCAGCAGCCGGCCGCGCACGCCCCGCCACGCAATCGTCGCCGGAACGGACGCGGACGAAAGATTGCCGAGCTCGTCGCACGAGACGGCGGTCCGCTCCTCGGAAACGCCCAGGCTCTTCGCCAGCTGCCGGACCATGTAGACGTTCGGCTGGTGGGGCACGAACGCGGTGAAGTCGGACGGCGACGCCGAGGCGAGGAACTCCTTCAGCCAGCCCACGACATCGGTGGCGACGAAGCGAAAGACGCCGAAGCCGTCCATCTTGATCGTATCTCCGTGCGAAAGCCGCAAGGCGTCGCCCTTCGCGCCGTCGGCGGCAAAGGCGAACCGCCAGGACGCGGCGGCGCCCGGCGCGACGACGGCGGCGGTGCCGCCGTCGGACAGGAGCGGACGCGTCGCCGCATCGCCGGGATCCATGAAGGCGGACTGGACGTCGCCGTCGAGCAGCAGCGTCTTCCGGCCCGTCTGCCGTGCGAGCAGGCCCGCGAGGTAAAGCCCGTAGCCCCAGCCCGAACACGCCAGCGTCACGTCGAAGGCGATGACGGACTTCGGCAGGCCGAGACGGGCCTGCGCCTGCACGGCGGCGCACGGCATGCGGTCGCGCTGGGTGAAGGAGACGCAAACGACGGCACCGACGTCGGCCGGAGCCGTGCCAGTCTCCGCCAGCACCCTTTCCGCCGCCCGGACGCAGAGATCGACGACCGTCGTCCCCGGCGCGGCCCGACGGCAGCAGCGAATGCCGGTCGCCTTGGCGATCTGCTCGTCGTTGGCGACGGTCCGCGCCGGCACGCAGGCCGCCAGCGCCTCAAGGCGAACGCCATCTAGGGAAAGAAGGTCCATTTTACGACATGTAGATCTTCGCGTGCGCCGTCGGCTTCGCCAGCCCGAGCCCCAGTTCCTCAGCAAGCTTCTCGCCGGGACGGATGCCGGTGAACCGAATCGCAATGTCCCGATAGGGTCGGTAGCCCGCCTGGCGGATCATCTCCTCCGCGAGGGCGACTAGGCTGACGGGCTTGCCCATGTCCAGCGTGTAGACGTGGCCGCGCTCCATCGTCGCGGCCACGAGCACGAGCCCGACGGCCTCCTGCACCGTCATGAAATAGCGGGTCATCCGCCGGTCGGTGACCGTCACCGGTCCGCCGTTCGCAATCTGGCGCTCCCATTTCGGCACGACGCTCCCGGAACTGCCGAGGACGTTGCCGAACCGGACCGCCGTATAGCCCTGCGCGAGGACGCACCGCTCCGCCGCCAGCTTGGTCGCGCCCATCACGCTCGACGGATTGACGGCCTTGTCCGTCGAGATGAAGACGAGGTTCTCGACCCCGTTCTCCCGCGCGACGGCGACCAGCGACTCCGTTGCACGCGCGTTGTTGCGCCAGGCCTCGTCCGCATTGATCTCGCACATCGGCAGATGCTTGTAGGCGGCGGCGTGCAGGAGGACCTGCGGCCGGTGTTCGCGCAGCGCGGCGGCGATCTTCCCGGACTCGTTGACGTCGAGCATCAGCGGCACGACGCGGCCGGTCGCCATCACCTCTTCGCAGATCTCGTAGAGCGCATTCTCCCCGCGCTCGACCATCAGCACCTTCCCCGCGCCGGCGGCCAGCGCCTGGCGGACGATCTCGCTGCCGATGGTCCCGCCGGCGCCCGTGACCATCACGCACTTGCCGGACAGGTACGCGCTGACGGCGGCATCGGTCAGGACGCGCTCCTTGCGGTTGAGCAGCCGCGCCTCGCGCCGGCGCGCGTTGACAAAAAGCGTCCACAGCCAGCGCGCGGTCAGCGCGCCGCCGGCCCACAGGAAGCCGCAGATGACGTTGACCGTGAACGGCGGACGGATGTGCAGCTGGTCCGGACTCCGGAACACCAGGCGAAACGCCAGCAGGACGACGGCCGCCGCCGCGAAGGCGCCGAAGAACCGGCCGAGGTCGCGCGCCCGCAACTGCCAGCGGCGCAGGCAGTCGAAGGCGACGAGCATCGATAGCTGAACGGACCAGACGGTGATAAAGGAACTCCAGACGCCGGCCCAGCCCCACGTCGGACGGCCAAAGTCGAACCGCAGCGCGAAAGCCGCGGCGAAGGCGACGGCCATGATCGCCGAATCAACCACCAGTCCGATGAACGCATTCATCTTGCGTATTATAGCAAAGAACCGCCGCAGTCGGGAGACTGCGGCGGTTGCTCGCCGTGATGGCGAACGGCCGTCAGGCCTTCGTCACCTTGCCGTTCTTGATGCAACGCGTGCAGACGCACATGCGCCTGGTGTTGCCCTTGCCGTCGCTCACGCGGACCGACTGCAGGTTCGGCAGGAAGCGGCGCTTCGTAATGCCGGTCGTATGCAGGCCGATGCCGCCCTTGTACTTCGGCGAACCCTTGCGGACGACGACGTTGCCGACCGACGGCCCCTTGCCGCAGATATCGCAGACTCTGGACATTTTCTCGTTCCTTTCGCTTGAAGTTGCTTAGTTGGCCTCGCCGGGCTGCCACTCGACGTTTGCAAAGGCGCTGTCGAACGCGGCGGAAAGCCCGCCCAGGTTCTCGGCGCCGGCGGTCTTCGCGGAAACCGGCTTGGACTCCTCGCCCGCCGCCTCGGCCTCGAGCGCCCTGACCTCGTCGTCGGTCATCGACATCGCGCGGATGCTGAGACCGATGCGGCGCTCGGCGCGATCGACCTTGACGATCCGGGCCTCGACCTCCTGGCCGACCTCCAGCGCGTCCCGGACCTTCTCGATGCGCTGATCGGAGATCTGGGAGATGTGGACGAGACCGTCCACGCCGTCCTCCAGCTCGACGAACGCGCCGAACGAAGCGATCTTGGAGACCTTGCCCTTGACGACGGAGCCGACCGGGAACTTCTTCGCGATCTCGTCCCACGGATCCTGCTGGGCCTGCTTGAGGCCGAGCGAGATGCGCTGCTCCTTCTGGTTGACGTCGAGGATGACCGCCTCGACCTCCTGGCCCTTCTGCAGGCACTCCGACGGGTGGTTGATCTTGCGCGTCCAGCTCATGTCGCTGACGTGGATCATGCCGTCGATGCCCTCCTCGAGCTCGACGAACGCGCCGTAGGCCGTGAAGTTGCGGACCTTGCCCCGGATCTTCGAACCGACCGGGAACCGGTCCTGGACCGTATCCCACGGATTCTCCTGGGTCTGGCGGATGCCGAGGGCGATCTTCTGGTTCTCGACGTCGACCGCGAGGACGACGACCTGAACCTCGTCGCCGACCGAGAGCATATCGGACGCGCGGGCGACGCGCTTGGTCCAGCTGAACTCGGAGATGTGGACGAGGCCCTCGATGCCGGGGGCGATCTCGACGAACGCGCCGTAGGCGGCGAGATTGACGACCTTGCCGCTGACGCGGGAGCCGACCGGGAACTGGTCCTGAATCGTGTTCCAGGGATTCTCGGTCGTCTGCTTGAGGCCAAGCGAGATGCGCTCGCGGTCGCGGTCCACGTCGAGGACCATGACGTTGAGCTCCTGGCCGACCTTGAGCAGTTCGCTCGGGTGCTTGATGCGGCCCCAGCTCATGTCGGTGATGTGCAGGAGGCCGTCGATGCCGTCGAGGTCGATGAACGCGCCGAAGTCGGTGATGTTCTTCACGCGACCGCTGCGGATCTCGCCCTTCTGCAGGCTGGCGAGCAGCGCGGCCTTCTTCTCCGCCATCGTGCCCTCGATGAGCTCGCGGCGCGAGACGATGAGGTTGCGGCGCTCGTTGGAGATCTTGATGACCTTGAACTCGAACGTCTGGCCGACGTAGGGCTCGAGATCCTTGACCGGCGTGACCTCGACCTGCGAACCCGGAAGGAACGCCTCGACGTCGTCGACCTGGACGATGAGACCGCCGCGGACGGCGGACTTGATCGTGCCGGTGACCACGCAGCCTTCCACGTAGCGCTCCAAAATCTTCTCCCAGCGGATCTTGTCGTCCGCACGCTTCTTCGAGAGCTCGACCATGCCCGTCTTGTCGTCTTCGAGCTTGACGAGCATGACGGTGACCTTGTCGCCGATCTTGACGGCGGGCGCATCCGCACCGGCGGACGCAAACTCGTCGAGGCCGATGACGCCGACGGACTTGTAGCCGATGTCGACGCAGACGTCGTCACCCTTGATTGCGCAGACGGTGCCTTCGATGAGGTTGCCGCTCTTGAACTTGGTATCCTGACCGGCCGTGGCGAGGATCTCCGCCATCGCAGCCGACTTGTCGGCCGGAGCCGTGGGCTTTCTAATAGCCATTGTTTTCGCTGTCTTTCGTTTGTTGCTGATCGCGGTTTTCTGCCGCGTCCGCCCCGTTTTTGGGCACGGAAGTTTGAATTATAGCAAATTACTCTCCCCCGGCGCAAGCGGGCTGCCCCTGTGCGCTGGCCACACGTGGAACTGCGCCGGTCAGACGATTCCCACGACCGTCGACGCCACCGTCGCCACCAGCCCGACCGCCGCCTCCCAGGGGATCAGCTTCAGCCGGTCCTTGACGGACATGAACACCGCGCCACCAGTCGCATGGAAGAAGCTGCCGTGCGGCAGCGAATCGATGACCGTCGAACCCGCATGCACCATCGCCGCAGCCGCCAGGGCCGGCACCCCCGCGTCCAGCAGCGCCCCCGCAAACGTCTGCGCCGCCAGCGTCGCGCCCGCCGTCGTGGACGCCGTGGCGCCGGCCATCACCACGCCCGAGACCGGCGCGAGCGCCACGGACGGCAGATGCAGCGCCTCCAGCAGGGCGATCATGTCCCGGTTCAGCATCGAGCCTTTCACGATGCCCGCAATCGTGCCCGTGCCGATCAGGAGAACCGCCACGCCCGCCACCTTGCCAAGCCCTAATTCGGCATAGGCCACCGTCTGGCGCACGGCCCCGCAGGCAAGCACCGCCACCAGTCCGCCCGTCGGCAGCGCCACCAGCGGATCGACCCTGATGCCGCAGAGCGGACGCAGCGCCAGCAGCGCCACGACGGTCAGCGGCCCCGTCGCCGCCGCGAAAAGGTTCGGCAGTTTCCGCGCCTCCGCCGTCTCCCCGGCTGCCGGCTGCGCCGCCCCCCTGCAACGCTTCGCCAGCAGCGTCGCCAGCAGAATCGCCGTCGCCAGCGCACACGCCGAGGGAATCGCATTCGCCGCCATCAGGGACGTCAGCTCGACCCCGAACGCGTCCGCCGCCGCAATCGTATTCGGGTTCGGCGAAATGACGTTGCCCGCCTTGCCGCCGCCGACCATCGCCAGCAACAGCGCCGGCACGGGCAGGTCCGCCTTCCGTCCGACCGCCAGCGCGACCGGCGCGACCGTAATGACCGCAATGTCCACAAAGACGCCCGCCGCGCACACGATCATCGTCGCAAGCGCCACGGCCGCAAGCGCAAACCGCGCCCCCAGCAAGGCGACGATCGCGTCCGCAATCTTCGCCGCGCTGCCGGTCTTGACCAGCGCCCCCACGAGGACGCCCGACGCCAGAATGCGCAGGACAGACGGCATCATGCCCTTCGTGCCTTCGATCATGGCCGCAACGGTGTCCGTCAGGCCGCCCCCGCCGACGAGTCCACCCGCCAGCGCGCCGAACACCAGCGCGTACACGGGCGTGACCTTGCGAACGATCAGGACAATGGCCAGCGCCAGACCCGCCAGGGCTCCCCAGGTCGTAAACATCTCACACCCCCCTTCGCGCCGCCATCCATACGCGGAACGCCTGCTCGACCGTCGCCGAAAGATTTGCCGCGGCCGTCTGCGGCTCCAACGCCGCGTCCAGCGTCACGATCTTGCGGAGAATCGGGAAGAATGCGTCAATGCCCGCGCCGTTCACGGCCTCCGCCCCGTCCCCAAGGCAGCCCGCGAACGCCAGCACCGGCTTGCCGAAGCCTTTCGCCACGCGCGCGACGCCGATCGGCGCCTTGCCCATCACCGTCTGCCCGTCAAGGCGCCCCTCCCCGGTGATGACGACATCCGCGTCCCGCACGTAATCCGCCAGCCGCGTCTCGCCCAGGATCAGCTCCACGCCCGGTACGAGTTCGCCGCCGAGAAACCGGCGAAACGCAAAGCCGAGGCCGCCGGCGGCGCCGTCGCCGGGATGCTCCGCCCGGTCGCCTGCGACGGACGCGAAATGCGCAAGCGCCGCATCCAGAATCCGCACGTCCTCGGGCGTCGCGCCCTTCTGCGGACCGTACACTGCGCTCGCTCCCCGCGGGCCGCACAGCGGATTCTTCACGTCGCAGGCGATCCGGAACGAGAGCTTCCGCACCGCCGACCGCTCCGGCGCCACCACCCTGGCCACCTGCCCGAGCGCCACACCGCCACGGGGAAGCTCGCGCCCCTTCGCGTCCAGCAGTCTCCATCCGAGCGCCTGCAGCATGCCGGCCCCGGCATCGTTCGTCGCGCTGCCGCCGATACCAAGCACAAACGACGTCGCGCCGGCCTTCGCCGCGTCAAGGATCATCTCGCCGACGCCGTACGTCGTCGTCACGCGCGCATTGCGCTCCGCGCCGGACACGAGCGTGATGCCCGCAGCCTCCGCCATTTCCATCACCGCCGTCGCGCCGACCATCCCGTACTTCGCCGTCACCGGACTGCCCGCAGGGCCTGTCACCACCACCCGGCGAAGTTCGCCGCCAAGCCCCGCCACCAGCGCATCAACCGTGCCCTCGCCGCCGTCGGCGAGCGGACGCACCGTGCAGTTCGCATCCGGCACCGCGCGCCTGACGCCCTCGGCGGCCGCACGCCCGGCCGCCATCGACGAAAGGCTGCCCTTGAAGGAGTCGATGGCAATCGTGACGTTCAACGCCGAAGCTGAACCGCGAACCGGAATCCGCGCACCCATGCCGTCGTCATTTCGATGGACCATAACGTGCGCATTATATCAAACGACGGCGAACCGCACCCGACGAAAGCCAGGGAAGTTGCAATACCGCCGGACAGCAACAACGAACCGCATCGACTGTTTTCCGGCCTGAAGATTGGCGGTCCTGGCGGGACTCGAACCCACTACCCGCTGCTTAGAAGGCAGCTGCTCTGTCCGGATGAGCTACAGGACCCGGAAAACGGCGGTTATTATATCACACTTCGCCGCGCCTAGGCGAAGAGGGCCAGGTACAGGCCCCAGTTGATCGCCAGCGAATAGAGATTGGCGATGAAGTCGTCGATGACGATGCCGCGACCGCCCGGAATCGACTGGAGCCCGCGCGCCGGCCTGAGTTTGCCACTTGGCGATGTGGTCACTGTCTGACAGCAATTGGACGTAATG
>JBJEWA010000046.1:0-16145 GCA_051884805.1 Kiritimatiellia bacterium
CTGCTGGAAGATTTCCGCATGACATTCTCATCCTTGGAGGCGGAAGTGGGGCGGCAGGTCGATCTGGGGGGCGGTGCTGGACGTTGCGACGGGGCAAGACAACCGCCTGAGCGCGTTGGCTGCCGATGGGTGGGAGATGGGGGCAGATGCCATGGCAAATAATCCATGGCGACCGTTGCGGCAAGTGACAGGGGTGCAAGTGACAGGGGTGAATGTCGGGGTGCAATCCGTCGAATGCTATGGTATAATGTGGGCATGAAAAATCTCCTGCTTGCCTGTTGCGCAGTCCTCGCCGGCGGTCTTTGGGCCGACAGCGACCTTCCCTTGCCCGAGCATCCGCGGCCCGATTGGGAACGTGCGCTTTGGCTGAATCTGAACGGCCCGTGGAAGTTTGCGTTCGACGGAAAGGACGTCGGCGAGAAGGAGAAGTGGTTCAAGGCCGCAGACGAGGCGTTCGACAAGTCGATCATCGTGCCGTTCCCGTGGGGCAGTCGGCTTTCGGGCGTCGGCGACGAGGCGGACGTCGGCTGGTACCGCCGCGAGGTGACCGTACCGGCGGAATGGAAGGGCAAGCGCGTCTTTCTCGTCATCGGCGCGTCGGACCATGACACGACGTGCTGGTTCGACTGCGTCCGCCTGGGCGCCCATTCGGGCGGCTATACGCCGTTCGAGTTCGAGTTGACCGACCACGTGAAATGGGGAAGTCCGCAGAAGGTCACGCTGCGCGCGTGGGACGTGCCGGCGGAACTGGCGCGGCAGGACTGGCGGCTGTACGGGAAGCAGGGCTACGGCAACGTGCGCGGCGTGTGGCAGACCGTCTATCTCGAAGCGCGCGGCGACGAGTATCTGGAGCAGGTCCACTTCACGCCCGACATCGGAAACAGCCGGGTGACGGCCGAGGTGAAGCTGGGCGCGCCGGCGAAGAAGCCGCTGACGTTCCAGCTTCAGTTCAAAAAGGCGGATCGGGCCGAACCCGCCGTCGTCCAGTTCGCGCCGGGCCAGATGTCGGCCAAGGTTGCGATTCCCCTCCGCGAGGTCAAGCTTTGGGAACTGGAGAACCCCTACCTCTACGAAGTCAGGGCCGTGCTTGCGGGCGAGGGCACGGAAGACGCGGTTTCGACGTATTTTGGCATGCGCGAGGTCGCCGTCGGGAAGCTGCCGGGGGCGGACGTTCCCTACGTGACGCTGAACGGCAAGCCGATCTACCTGCAGCTGACGCTGGACCAGAGCTATCACCCGGACGGCTTTTACACCTTCCCGTCGGACGCGTTCATGAAGAACGAAATCATGATTTCCAAGCAACTGGCGCTGTCGGGCAACCGCATCCACATCAAGGTCGAGATTCCGCGCAAGCTGTATTGGGCGGACAAGCTGGGCCTGCTCGTCATGGCGGACGTGCCGTGCGCATGGGGCGCGGCGAGCGAGGCGATGTTCCGCGAGCACTGGTTCTGTTTTGAGGACATGGTCGCGCGCGATTTCAACCATCCCTCGATTTTCTCCTGGGTGCTCTTCAACGAAACCTGGGGCCTGTTCGCCGACGGCGAGAACTGGGGCGCGGATCGCCGGAACCAGTACGCCCCGTGGGTGCGCCGGCGCGTGGCGGACGCCTACGCCAAGGCGAAGGCGCTGGATCCCACGCGGCTCGTCGAGGACAATTCGCCCTGCAACCGCGACCACGTGATCACGGACATCAACACCTGGCACGGCTATCTGCCGGGCTACGGCTGGGAGAACGTGGTCGAGGCGTACTGCAGGAACACGTTCCCCGGATCGACCGACAACTACATCGGCGGCCATGTGCAGACCGGCGCGCCGATGTTCAATTCCGAATGCGGCAACGTCTGGGGCTACAATGGATCGACGGGCGACTGCGACTGGTCGTGGGACTACCACATGATGATGAACGCCTTCCGGCGCCGGCTGGCCTGCTCCGGCTGGCTGTATACGGAGCACCACGACGTCATCAACGAATGGAACGGCTACGTCCGTTTCGACCGCACGGAGAAGTTCACCGGCGTGGAGGAGCTCTTCCCGGGTTCGTCGCTGAAGGACTGGCATGCCGACGCCTATCTGCCGCTGGACCGGGAGCTGTTCCGCGCGTTCGGGGCGGGGGATACGTGGACGATGCCGGTTGACGTGTCGCTGACGACCGATCGATACGCGGGCAAGCGCCTGACGGTCGCCTATCGGGTCCGCAGCTGGAACGCGAAGGGGCGGCTGGCGGAGACCACCCCGACGGAGGCCGGTTCGTTCACGGCGTCGTCGTGGCAGAACGGACGGGTGCTGGACGTTCCCGTCGCGTTGCCGGACGAGACGGCCTGCGGCGTGATCTGTTTCGAGCTGAAGGACGGCGATGCGGTCGTGGCGCGGAACTTTGCCTGTTTCGCGACGAAGGGGAACGCCCCCGGCAACGTGGTCGCGGTGAAGCCGGGCGCCTTTTCAAAGGCGTCGTGGTCGCAGAAGCAGTGGAACATCTTCGGCGGCGAGAAGGCCAATGGCGCCGGTGCGGGCTTCTTCGAATACACGTTCGCGGGGGTGCCGACGGGACGGAAGGCGACGTTCCGGGCGGAAGTGTCGGCCAAGCGCCTGAATGCGAAGGACACGAAGGATATCGACAAGGGCGTCCGCGACCTGGACTGCATGCTTGGCGGCGGATTTGCCGACCGGTCGAAGAACCCCAACAGCTATCCGATGACAAGCGCGGAAAAGTGGTCCGGCACGCTGCGCGTCTACGCTAACGGCGAACGGGTGAAGACCATGACGCTGCCCGACGACCCGGCCGACCACCGGGGCATTCTCTCCTGGGCGGCGCAGCAGCGTCCGGAGCGGCGCCAGTCGCGTACGCTCGACGAGGCGGGGTCGTACGGCTATCTGGTCGAGGCCGAACTGGCGCCGGAAGTCCTGGCGAAGGGCGGCGGCAAGGTCGTCATCCGGATAGAGACGGACGAACACGGACTCGCCGTTTACGGCGCGGAATTCGGCCGGTATCCGCTCGACCCGTCAATCGAGTTCTGATCGCTCCGCGCGGCGGCGTAGGCAGCGCGGCGGCGGAAGGGCGGTCGGTCGGGGCGGCGTCAGCGGACGGAGAACTTGCGCGCGAGTTCGCGCGTCGAGGTGAAGATCATGACCGGCTTGCCGCGCGGGCAGACGTAGGGCATCCGGCAGGCGCACAGTTCCTCGACCAGCCGGACGGCGCCGTCTTCGGTCAGGGCCTGCGAGGCGCCGGCAAAGGACCGGGCGACCGTCTTGGCGATCAGCTCCTCCTTCCACCGTTCGCCGCCACGGCGCGCGCCGCCCTCGGACAGGTCGCCGGCAATCGAGGCCAGCAGGGCGCCGGCCGGCAGCGAGCCGATCAGCTGCGGAACGGCGTCGATCTTGAAGGTGTCGCGTCCGAACCGCTCGACCTGAAAGCCCATCGCCGCGATCTGCGGCAGCGCGGCTTCGATGCGCGCGGCATCGACGGGCGACAGCCGGACAGTTTCGGGAATCAGCAGCGCCTGCGAGACGCCGGCGGTCGCGCCGCTCCGGGTGGCGTCCAGCAGGCGCTCGTAGACGATGCGCTCGCGGGCCGCATGCGGATTGATGGTGACGATGCCCGAGTCGGTCTCGATCAGCAGATAGCCCGAGGAGGTCTGGGCGAGAAAGCGGAACCACTGCCAGGGCTTCGAGCCGATGCCGTCGTCGGAAAGCACGAACCGGGTCTCGACCGGCGCCGGTGTCGGCGGGACGGGCGGGATGGTCGGTGTCGGCGGTACTGGCGGAACTGGTGACGCGGACGGTACAGGTGACGCGGGCGTGAATGCCGGGACGGACGGCGCGGGCGGAATGGTCGTGTCTACCGGTGCGGCGGACGGTGGCGGCGCGACGGTCGCTGGCGCGACTGGCGCGGGGGCGACGGTCGTGGGCGGCGTCGCGGGCGCGGGCGGTTCCGGCGACGCGGGCGCAGTCGGGGCGGCTGGGGCGGCCAGGGCCGCGCCGACGGCGTCGATGACGGCGTTCCGGACGGCGAGGTGATTGCGGAAGCGGACTTCGCGTTTGGTCGGGTGGACGTTGACGTCAACCTGATCCGGCGGCAGGTTGATGAAAAGCACCACGGCCGGGCGCGTGTCGCCGGCCCGGCGCGGACAGGCTTCGCGCAGCGCATAGGCGATTGCGGGCGCAGTGGCGGGGCGCCCGTTGACGAACACGTACTGGTCGCGCCGCGTCGGCGTCGACAGGTTTGGCCGCTCGACATATCCGCGAACGGCAATCGGGCTGTCCGCGCGCGCTTCGACGGTGACGCAGTTCTCGACGAACTCGTCGCCGAAGAGCTCGCGGACGCGGTCGGCGAGGCCGTTGGCCGGCGCCAGGCGGTAGAGTTCGCGACCGTCGGCGGACAGGGAGAAGCCGATGGCGGGATGGGCGAGCGCGTGGACGGTGAAGATCTGCCGGATGTGGTTTTCCTCGGTCGCGCAGGCGCGGAGGAACTTGCGGCGCGCAGGCACGTTGCAGAAGAGGTCGCGGACTTCCACCAGCGTGCCGGGCGGGCAGCCGACCGCGCGGACTTCCGCCAGCACTCCGGCGTTGACCTGGAGGACGGTACCCTCGTCGGAGTTCGCACGGCGGGTCGTCAGCGTGAAGCGCGAGACGGAGGCGATGGACGGGATCGCTTCGCCCCGGAAGCCGAGGGTGTCGATCCGCTCGATGTCGTCGACGTCGCGAATCTTCGAGGTCGCCTGCCGTTCGAGCGAGAGCAGGGCGTCGTCCTTGGTCATGCCGCAGCCGTCGTCCTGCACCGCGACGAGCTTGCGCCCGCCTTGGACGACGGAGACGGCGATCCGGCGGGCACCGGCGTCGATGGCGTTCTCGACCAGTTCCTTGACGACCGAAGCCGGCCGCTCGACGACTTCGCCGGCGGCAATCTTGTTCGCCACGTGAATCGGCAGGACCCGGACGTGGCCGTCGCGTTCAGAAGTCAAGGCCGATGTTCCTGCGGATGAAGGTCGGAATGTCCAGGTCCTCGCCGTTCCAGACCGTCGGTTCGGCGTTCTTGAACCGGCCGCGGCCGCTGGGTCCGACGCCGAGCGGCTGGCGGGCCTTGCCGCGCGGGCGGCCGGGCCGGCTGCTCATGACGCTGCCCGGGCGGTCGGCTTCGTCGGCCCGGGCGTTGGCTTCGAACAGCATGACGACGACGGCGATGCGCCCGGAGAAGGTCTCGTCGTCGTTGACGGTCGCCAGGTCGAAGGAAAGCCCGCCGAAGCCGTTGCGCACGCCGTCGGCGATGACGCCGACTTCGCTCAAAAGCAGGTCGTTGCCCGCCAGGATGCCGCAGAGCGTCGCCCGGACGGGGCCGGAGGAGGTCGCCAGCATCTCCGAGCGCAGGATCCGGTCAACCGCGTCCTGCGCCCGGCCGGGACCCTGGACGGTGACGGTCGCGAAGCGCCCGCGTCCGGCGCCGGAAAGCAGGTGGCGGAGCCGTTCCGCGTCGAGGCGGATGTAGCCGGGCCGCTCGACGAGGCGCCAGAAGAGGGTGACGCCGCCGGCAATCGTGCCGATGGCGCGGCGCAGAGCCTCTTCCATGTTGTCCACGCCGGCGATCAGCTTGTCGAGCGGCAGGAAGAAGGTCGCGTTCGCCGCGTCCTCGATCATCGTCATCACGCCGCGCGCGTTGCGCTGGCGGTCCTCGCCCTCGAAGGTGAACGGGGTAGTGGCGAAGACGATGGCGGGTACGCCGCAGTCGGCGAGGTACTTGGCGGTCTCCAGCGTGGCGCCGCCGCCGGTGCCGCCGCCGAGCGCCGTGACGATGACGGCGAGGCGGACGCCCTCAAGATGCTCGTCGAGCGACCGGACCGAGCCTTCGGCCGCCAGCCGCCCGGCGACGATGTCGCCGCCGGCCCCGCGCCCGGAGAGCCGGTCGCCGCCAAGCAGGACGAAAGGCCCGCCGGCCTGCCCGGAGACGGCGTCGGTGTCGGCCAGCACCAGGCGCAGGTCCTGACCGAAGGCGCGGCTCACGCCGCGCGCGATGCTGCAGCCGGCGGTGCCGATTCCGACGAGCAGCAGGGGCGATTCCGCATTCATCTGAAAAACCTCCCGAAGAGTCCGTCGAGGATGGACTTCTCCTCGTAGTTGCGGTGGGCGTAGAGCAGGGCGCCGGCCACCGTGGCGTAGGCGGCCGGGAACGGCTCGTGCTCCAGGCCGTCCACGTGAATGGGCCGGCCGATCCGGACGCGCATGCCCAGCACCTGCTCGGCCAGCCGGTCGATGTCGCGCAGCCGCGCGCCGCCGCCGGTGAGGACGACGCCCGCGTGCAGGCGGTGGAGGACGTCCTGGTCCTCAAGCAGCTCGCGGATGGCCGTGAACAGCTCCGTCAGCCGGGCGTTGACGACGGTGTCGAGCGCCCGGCGGGAAACCGTCCGGTTGTCCATCAGCGGATTGTCGCCCGCTTCGACCCGGACGCGGGGCGAACTGCCGTCGACGGGCCGGATGATGGCGCTGGCCTCGCCGAGCTTGAGGCCCTCGGCCTGGGCGTTCGTCGTCTGGAACGCATGGGCGATGTCGTTGGTGACGTGGTCGCCGCCGACGCCGATGACGCCCGTGGAGACCGGATAGCCGTCGGAGCAGACCACGTAGCCGGTGGAGCCGCCGCCGAGGTCGAGGACCAGCGCGCCGTTCTTCTTCTCGTGTTCCTCCAGAACGGCGTCCGCCGCGCAGGTGGCGGCGAAAAGCGGCTCGCGAATCTCCAGATGCGCCCCCTCGGCGGCAGTGCGCGCGTCCTGAATGCGGTTGCGGTCCGCATGGACGTGCAGCGTGTTGAGCTTCAGGATGCGCCCGGCCATTCCCCGGGGCGCCGTGATGCCGCCGAAGTTGTCCAGCACGTAGTCCTGGTCGATGATGTCCAGCAGCTCGCGGTCCCGGGGCAGGACCATGCCGCGCGCCGAGTTCACGACCGCGTTAACCTCCTCGTCGCCGACGCGGGCGCCCTCGACCTGTACCGACCCGAAGAAGGGGTCGGCCCGGATGTGCTGGCCCGAGACGGCGAGGAAGGCGTTGCCGAGCGTGACCTTCGCGCCGGACTCGGCCTGCTGCCGCTCGATCTTCTGGATGACCGAGCGGACGGACTGCGTGGCCTGGTTGATGTCGAGAATCTGGCTCTTGCGGACGCCCGTCGAGGGAATTTCGGCGTGGGAAGTCACTTTCAGCCGGCCGCCGTTCGCCGACTCGCCGATGGCGAGGACGGTCCGGGTCGTGCCGATTTCCAGCGCGGCGTAGAGGTTGTTCATGGTGTCAGAGCGTTTCCTGGGTGTCTGCGAAAATCCGGTTCGGTATGGTCGCGTTCCAGATGACCGCGTTCGGCGCGATCCGCGTGCGGATCGTGTCGCGCAGGAGCGTGAGCCGGAAGACGAGGTCGTTGCGGGCGCGGGGCGTCGACTCGTCCATCTCCTCCCAGAGGATCTTCGCCTTCGAGTAGTTGCCGAGCGTCGCGACGAGGAAGTCGTGCTTGGAGGTATCGACCTCAAGCAGGCCGAGTTCGAGCAGCTCCGGCTCGCGGCAGGCCTCGACGAGGCGGAGCGCCGCGAGCAGCCGGCCGCGGATTCGGCAGCCCTTGGCCGTTCCGGGCAGCTGCGTCTCGCGGATGACCGGCAGCGACTGCGTTCCGCGCTGCCAGAGGAACACCATGCCCTCCGTGTCCACGACGCGCCCGGACGGGTCGCCTCGCTTCCGGCCCGCGCGTTCGAGCCGCGCGACGGGCACGCGCTCCTCGGCGACGACGGCGACCTGGTCGGGCAGCTTCCGCGTGATCCGGATTGACAGGAGGTTCGGGACCTTGGCCAGCAGCTCCTCGCGCCTGGCCGCGAAGTCGATGGTCGCCAGGTTGGCGCCCGGCCGCAGGCCGAGGTTCTCGGCGATGACGTCGGCCTTGACCATCTTGCCGGAGGTGATCGAGACCTGGCTGGCCATGTCGCGGATGACGCACTGTTCGAGATAGATTTCCTTCAGCTTGTCGGCGCTGACGACGACGCCGACGGCGAGGAAGGCGACGAGGAAGACGCCCGTCGTCAGCAGCCCCGGCCGGATGCGCGGTTCTCGCCGGTTCGCCTTCATCGGTCGCAGCTGGCGCCCTGGAGGATGCGGTCGCAGACGCCCGCGAAGGTCAGGCCGGTCCGGATGCCGGCCTTCGGGACCAGCGAGTGCGCGGTGAAGCCGGGCGAGGTGTTGAGTTCAAGCACGTAGCAGCGCCCCTCCGGGGTGACGCGGAAGTCCACGCGGGCCACGCCGCGGCAGCCGACGGCCGCGTAGGCGTCGACGGCGAGCCGCCGCAGTTCCGTCGCCAGCGCCCCGTCGGCGAGGAACGGATAGCGCGTCTCGTCGCTGCGGTACTTCTCGTCGTAGCCGTACCAGCCGCCCTTGGCCACGATCTCGATGACGGGCCACGCCTCGCCGTCGACGACGGCCACGGTGAATTCGCGCCCGGGCACGAACTCCTCGACGAGGACCGGTCGCTCCCCGGGCTGGCAGGCGCAGGCCGCGGCGAGCGCCGCCGCCCATTCCGGCGGGGCGGCGACCTTCGAGATACCGACGGAACTGCCGTCGCACGGCGGCTTCACCACGACCGGCAGGGGCAGCGGCGAGACGGCCGCGCCGGCCGTCGCCAGCGCCCAGCGCGCGGTCGGCACGCCGTGCCGCTCCAGCACCTGCTTGGTCTTCACCTTGTCCATCGCAATCTGCGAGGCGGCGACGCCGGAACCCGTGTAGGGAATCCCCAGCGCGTTCAGGGCGGCCTGAGCGCCGCCGTTCTCGCCCCAGCCGCCGTGGAGGGCGACAAACGCCGCATCGACGTCCTTCGGCAGCGCGCCCAGGTCGTCGGCCGTCAGGTCGACGGCCTGGACCTCGTACTTGCCGAGACTCGCCAGCGCCTCCGCCACGTTCTTTCCGGACAGGAGGGAAACCGCCCGCTCGCTCGACGTTCCGCCCATCAGAACCGCAATTTTCCTCATGGGCGAATTATACCATATGGTGTGGTATAATACACGCCCGAATGAGGGGAAAGCGCATCCATCTGGTCGGCATCGGAGGGGTCGGCATGGCCGGCCTCGCCGTGCTTTTGAAGGCGCGCGGCCACGCGGTCTCCGGCTGCGACCTGAAGCCGACGGCGCGGACGCGCTGGCTGGAGGCGCAGGGCATTCCCGTCGCCTTCGGCCATTCGCCCGACCACGTCCGGAACGCCGACGAGACGATCGTCACCCCGGCCGTCCGCGCGGACCATCCCGAACTGCTCGCCGCCGCCGTCGTCCGCCGGCGCGGCGAGGTGCTGGCGGAGCTGGTCAGCGCGAGTGACGGCATTGCCGTCTGCGGCAGCCACGGCAAGACGACGACGGCGACGTGGATCGCCAAGCTGCTGCGGGCGCTCGGCGAGGATGTCAGCTGGTGCATCGGCGGCGAGACGGGGGACTTTCCCGTCGCCGGCGTCGGGCGGGGTCCGCTGGTCGTCGAGGCCGACGAGTCCGACGGCACGCTCGCCCGCTATCGTGCGCAGACGCTGGTGGTCAACAAGTGCGAGTACGACCATCCCGACCACTTCAAGACCGAGGCCGACTACTTCGCCTGCTACGAGGCGGCGAAGCGGAACGCCGGGACGACGATCGAGAGCGAGGCGCTGGACCTGGGGCTGTTCGACGGCGCGAACGCCGACCGCTTCGCCTGCGTCCGGGCGCTGCCGCTCCACAACCGGCGGAACGCCCGCGCGGCCGTCGAAGTCGCGCTCCGGCGCGGCCATGCGCTTGCGGCGGTTGCGGCGGCGCTCCCGGCGGCAATCGCCGAGCTGCCCGACCGCCGCTTCCAGGTCGTCTATCCCCCGGGCTGCGGCTCCACCGTCCCCGCGCCGTCCCGCGGCCCCGTCGTCATCACCGACTACGCCCACCATCCGACGGAGCTGGCCTGCGCCGTGCAGATGGCGCGGCAGGCGTGCGGCGGTGTCCTCCGCGTGCTTTTCCAGCCGCACCGCCATTCGCGGACGCGGGCGCTCCTCGCCGACTTTCCGGCGGCGTTCGCGGCGGCGGACGAAGTCGTGCTCTGTCCGACCTATGCGGCGTTCGAGCCGCCGGTCGAGGGCGGCGACGTCGCGGACCTGTACCGGGCGTGTCGGGCGGCGTTCGGCGGGGCGAAGCGGCTCTACCTGAGCCGGAGCTGCCGGGAGGCGTGGGAACACGCGCGGAACTCGATGGCGGCGGGCGACGTGACGCTGCTGCTCGGCGCCGGCGACATCATCGACCTCGTGCCGTCCGTGTGCGCCGACCTCGCCGCGCCCCGGCCCGCCCCGCGCCGCATCTGGATCGGGCAGGGGGCGAACACCTGGCGGTCGGACCTGAACCTCTCCGTCGAATACGTGCGCACGCGCGGCCCGGCGGACCGGCCCGGGGCGATGCTCGGCATTCCGTGGATGGCGGGCATCCCGGGGACGGTCGGCGGCTGGATCAAGATGAACGCCGGGGCCTTCGGGCATTCGATCTCCGAGGTGCTGGCCGAAGTGAAGGTCGATGGCCGCTGGCTGCCGGCCGCCGCCTGCGGCTTCGCCTACCGCCATTCCGCCATTGCGGGGGAGATTCAGGACTTCCGGCTGCGGGACGACGCGGTGGCGAGCCTTGCCGCCGGGCCGTCGGCCGCCGACTATCTGGCCCGGCGCCGGAAGTTCCCCGCCGGCACCTACGGCAGCTGCTTCAAGAATCCGCCGGGCGACTATGCCGGACGCCTGCTCGAAGCGGCGGGCGCGAAGGAACTCCGCGTCGGCGGGGCCTTCGTCTGGCCGGAACACGCGAACGTCATCGTGCGCGGCGACGGCGCGACCGCGTCGGACGTCCTGGCGCTCGCCCGCCTGATGCGCAACCGCGTGTTCTTCCGCTTTGGCGTCGCCCTCGAACCCGAGGTCTGCGGCCTCGAGTGCTGAACCCGCCCGGCGCGGACCGGCGCGGCTCCGTCACCGGCGGAGCAGGGAGATGCCTTCGCTGGTGAAGCCGTCCACCTGGTCGGCAATGACGGCGCCGGCTTTCGGCCAGGCGTTCGTATCGACGCCCCGCAGGTCGATGGTGCAGTTCCGGAAGATGACGTTGCGGCCGGTGGCGAAGTCGAGGACCGGCCCGGTAGGACGGAGGAAGCGGCAGGCCTCGATCAGCACCTCGCCGGCCACAAAGCCGCTTTCGGGCGGCGGCAGCTCCCAGCCCGGCGGCGTGACGCAGACCGCGCTGATCACGGGATTGCCCGGAAAGGCTACGCACGGATCCTCGAACCGGCAGTTCCGGATCACGACGTTGGTCGTTCCCATGCCCTCGCACCAGAAGTCGGCGCGATAGTCGGCGATCAGCTGGATCGGCAGGTTGCCGGCGCGCACGAAATCGCAGTCCTCGATCGTCAGGTTGGACGGCGAGAAGAGGTTGCGGTAGCCCGAGTCGATCATCCGGCAGCCCTTGAACAGCACGTTGTCGGTCCCGTAGTTGCGATCCCAGATGAGAAAGCAGGGCCCGCGCTGCTCGGGCAGGTCGCGGTCCAGCGTCATAATCTCCCCCGCAACCGCCACGAGCTTCGCCCGGAAGCCCTCGGGCGCATCGCCGATGCGGTCGAAGTTCGGCCGCCGCAGTTCGATTTCGTCGCCCGGCGCGGGGCGGAAGTAGGCCATGCCGCGGCGATTCGTCACCTGCAGCTTGCGCGCACCGCAGCCGACCCCCACCGTAAACCGGTCGTGGAAGTTGTTCGAATCGTCGTTGTTCAGTGTCCAGGTGCAGTCCACATACTGGCAGTGGCCCTTCGAACGGGCGATGTGATGCCCGTCGGAGGACGAGGTCATCACCCGGCGGCTGAACCGCACGCCGGGATACGCCCGCGCGAATTCCTCCGCCGTCGGCGGCACGACGCGGAAGCGCTCGACGCGCCAGTATTCCTGCGGACCGTCCACGACCATGCCCATGCCGAAGCAGCTCCAGACCGTGACGTCGGAGACGGTCAGGTGCCGGTTGCCGCGCATGCACACGCCGTTCTTGCCGTAGTAGCAGTGAAGCAGGCGGTAGAATTCGCCTTCGCGGACGCGCTCGACGCTCCGGAGGTTCTGGGCGGGGTTGAGCCGGTAGCCCGTGGCCGGATTCTGGTTGCGCTCGGGCATCGGCACGTTCGGCCACAGCCGGATGCGGTTGGGCGCCGTCCATTCGTTCTTCGCGCCGAAGTGGCCCTCCGTCTGGCCGAACGAGAAGTGCGGGCTGGGGCAAAACCCCGACCGGTCGGGCAGGAGCTTCGCCATCCGCTGCATCGGCATCGGTTCGGGATATTTCGGATGGCGCTCCCAGTCGGGCAGGACGAATTCGATGTAGCTGGCTTCGGGATGTTCGCGGTCGAGATGCCGGGCGACGACGACCACCGCGTCGCAGAGCGGATCGTTCTGCCAGTCCCAGTCCATGACGAAGTCCTTCACCCACACCCGCTCCGAGCGGCAGATGAAGAAGTTGCTCTTCTCCATGATGATTTCGCTCTGGGGCTGGCCGCGATATTCGGCGGGACGGCGAAAGACCAGCACCGCGCCCCTGCCGTCGAAGGTGAAGTCCTGCACCTGGTCGAGCAGCACGCCTGGCTCGTCGAACGAGCGGTAGGTGCCGGGCGCCAGTTCGACTCCCGGCGCCCCGATGCGCCGGGCCTCGGCAATCGCGCGGTTGATCGCCGTGGCGTTCTTGTCCGAATTCGGCGAGAGGCCGAAATCCGTCGCGCGCACCATTGCGCCCGCGCGTCCGCGCGGCTTTTCGACGGTAAACGCGGGGCAGCCGGACGGTTCGGCGAGCACGGTCGCGGCCATCGCCGCCGCACCCGACAGGCAGAACAGGAACCGCCGCCGCCCCGCAGTCCGGCCGTTGTTGGCTCCGGACGATTTTTGATTCAACGCCATCAACGTCATGATCGCTTCCTTTTCTTGGTTTCGTCGATGGGACACAGTATAGCAATTCCGGCCGCAGTGTGCAAAGTTGAACGGCTTGCGGCGGTCTGCGCCCTGTGCTATACTCCGCGCCATGAACATCACCCAATCGTTTTTCAGTCCGTTGCTCGCCGCCGCCGTCGCGCTGCTGGCGGCGTCCGGGAGCGTGGCGGCCCCGGCGAAGACGCCGCCCGCCCTGACGGCGGGCGGCTGCTACGTCTTTCTCGCCGTCACGGGCCGTCCGACGGACGCCGAGCTGTCCGCGCGCGTCGCCCTGCTGGCGCAAGGCGGCGTGGACGGCTTGGTCATCTATGCGCGCGACGGCCTGGAGTACGAGTATCTCGGCGAGGAGTGGCTGCACGCCTGTGAAACGCTTTGCGCCGAAGCGAAGCGCCAGCGGCTGAAAATCTGGCTCTACGACGAGTTCGCCTGGCCGAGCGGGCGCTGCCACGGGCGGGTGGGGCGTGAAAACGAGGCGTTCCGCTACGCCGAGCTGACCGTGTCGCGCGCGGCGGACGGGTCCTTCCGCTGGCAGGAGCGCCGCGGCGACGAGGGGACGGTCAACGTGCTCGAACCGGTGGCGGTCGAGCGGTTCGTCGAGTTGACCCACCGGGTCTACGCCCGGCGGCTGCGGCCTTACCTCGACGACGGGACGATCCTCGGCATTTTCACCGACGAGCCCGGCCATTCCGTCTGGATGCGCTACGCGCAGGAGCCGCTGGCGCGCATCCGCACCTGGAGTACGCTGGAGGGCGACTACCGCGCCCGGACCGGGCGCGGGTTCCGCGCCGACGTCGAGGCGTTCCTCCTGGCGGGCGGCGCGGACGGCACCGCCCGCGTATGGGAGGATTACGCCGCGCTGCAGGGGCGGCAGTTCCGGCGCGCGTTTCTCGATCCGGTCGCCCGCGAGGCGGCGAAAATGGGCATCGTCTCGACCGGGCATCTGATCGGCGAGGAAATGCCGCGCGAAGCCGTCTACCTGAACGGCGATCCGCTGGCGGCCCTTGCGGGGCTGACCCTGCCGGGCATCGACGAGGTCTTCGGCATCGCCAACACCCGCGACGTCTGCTACCATTCCAAGGCGCCGCTGGAGCTGACGACGTACGCAATGGTCCAGCACGAGTCGCTCCGGCGCGGCGGCGCGATGGCCGAGCTGTTCGCGCTGGGTCCGGCCGAGATGCCGGCGTCCCACCTGCGCCAGCTCGTCTGGCTCGGCGCGCTGCACGGGGTCAGCCATTTCCTCTGTTCGCTGGATTCGCTCGACATGAGCGGACTCTACACGCGGCGCATCTACCTCGCGCCGATCACCACCTGCCAGCCGTGGTGGGAAAAGTACATGCCGCTCGTTGCCGGGGAGATGCGCGCGGCGTCCGCCCGCGCCCGCCGTCGGGACGGCGAGTTCCATGCCGCCGTCCGGTATCCGCAGCGGCTCGCCGCGCGCAGCGCCCATCCCTCGGGCCGCTCCAAGACGGTACGGGAGCCGGATCTGATGGGCTTTCTGCACCGCTTCCAACTTACCCAGATCGCCACGCGCCTCATCGGTGAGGAGGAGCCGTCGCCGGGTACGTTCGTCTTCGCGATCGAAGACGGCGGCACCGTGCGCGAGGAAACCTCCGGGACGCGGTTCGCCACCGCGGTCGAGGCCGCCGACTGGGTGCGGGCGCGGATCCGCCCCGCGCTCCATCTCGAAACCGCCGACGGCACCTGGGCCGACCGGCTGCTGCTCCGCAACTACGGCGACGGCGAATCGATCGTGGTCAACCTCGCCCACGAGCAGGAGGCGCGGCCGCTGGTCGCGGTGACGGCGCACGGCCGGCGGGCGGTCGAGCTGCCGCCGCGCGGCGTCCTGCACCTGCGGTGGGACGCACCGTCGGCGGCGGCGCCGGCCGTGCGCGCGCTCGGGAAGGTCGAGGGCGAATACGAACTGACCTGCGACCGTCCGCTGACGCACCGGCTCGCGTTCGCGACGAACGGCACGGCGCGGATCGTCTGCCGCCAGGCGCTCGCCGGCGTCCGCTTCGCCGTGCTTGACCGTCCGGAGGTCGTCGGGGTGCGGCTCGACGGCGAGCCGCTGGCGACCGTGCGCCGGGCGAAGGGGCTGCCGCGCAACTACGACGTCCACTACCGCGAGACCGCGCCGCTCGCGCTCGGCGAAGGCGTCCACGAGGTCCGGTTGCCGCCGGGCGTCGCCGACGACAACTTCCTGCTGCCGCGCGTGGTGCTGGTCGGCGATTTCGCCGCCGTCGGCGAGACGGTCTGCGCGCGTCCGGCGCAGGTGCAGGCGCAGCCGCTCGCCGCGATCGGGCTGGACGGGTTGGCCGGCGAGACGGTCTACGCGATCGATGCGGAGGTTCCCGCCGTCGGCGCAGGGGAAACGCTGGAACTCGCGCTCGACACCGGCGACGCGTTCACCGAAGTGCGGCTCGGCGGGCGCAGCCTCGGCCGCCGGGCGTGGGCGCCGTTCGTCTGGACTGTCCCGCGCGAGTTCGGCGGGACGCGCCAGCGGCTGGAGATTGCCGTGACGGCGAGCGTTACCGCGTTCTGGGGCGCGCTCGACGTCCCCGGCACCGAATGGCAACTCCGGCCGCCGGGCTCGTGGTGGGGCATTCGGCCGCGCGATCCGTCGCGACGGATCGGGCTGGGCGCGGCGCCGGTCTGGCAGGCTCGCCCGGTGATTGGGCAATGAGGGGACAAAGCCCCCGCATGAGGACAAGAGAGACGAGAGGGGCGCGAGCAACGAGAGTGGAGGTGTGAGGCTGGGGACAGACCCCGCTTCATTTAAGGGCTGAGTCGCCCTCCGATCGGAAGCTACGCGAAACGCCGCAGCCTGCCTGCGGCGTTTTCGTTTGGATGTCAAAAAATCGCACTCGCTTGCGTCGGACAGGTGATTTTTGATACAATCGGCGCAAAATTGAAGTCTGCAACGGAGTAAAACCAGCATGAAAGCGATAAACACGCAAGCGATGAGGCTGGCGGTGGGCGCGGCGGCGGCTTGGTCCGCCGTCACGGCGGCCGCGATCGACAAGGTGGCGGTGCGCCAGGTCGCCGATGGCGAGCAGGCGGTCGAAGCGACGGCGTTCGGCGCGCCGTCCGACACCGGCTATCTGATCCAGCGAGGGGGGGGGGGGGGTATACTCTGCCCCCCAACCGGGTGCTTGACAATGCGACGGGCAAAATGATCGCCACCGACGGAACCGCCCCCTACGACTTTACCGACGGC
>JBJEWA010000047.1:0-15729 GCA_051884805.1 Kiritimatiellia bacterium
ACGGTCCGGAAGGCGTCGCCCCGGTAGGCCTGCGACCGGCGGGGGTCGTCGGCAATCGCGCGGAGGTTGCGGGGGAGGCCCCGGGAAAAGACCACGTTGCGGAAGACCGACCCGAGCGAACAGCCGCAGACGGCCTTCCCCGCGAGGTAGTCGGCGAACGTGCTGTCCGCCGGCGTGTCGCGCCCGACGAAGCGGCCGCGCGTGCCGTCCGCCGCCTCGACCGTCGTGTCCGTCACGAAGATGGTGCACTCGCGGTGGCCTTCGAGCCAGTCGAGCGCGCGCTGGACCTTCTGCGGGTCCGTCCACCGGTCGTCGCCGTCGAGGACGCAGAAGTACGGCGTGTCGAGCGCGTTCGCGTAGACCCGGAGGACGTTGCGGAACAGCCGCTGGTTCCGCTCGCTCGGCAGGATCTCGACCTGGCCCGGATACCGCCGCGCGAACTCCCCGGCGATCGCCAGCGTCCGGTCCGTCGAGCAGTCGTCCGCCACCACCACCTTGTACGCGTAGGTCGTCTCCTGCGCGAAGACCGACTCCAGGGCCTCGCGGACGTAGGCCTCCTTGTTCCAGGTCGGCATGATGACGGTCAGGTCGGTCATGCGCCCGCCGTCTTCTGCATGGGCCGCGCCGGCACGCCGCAGACCGTCACGCCGGGCGGCACGTCCCGCGTCACGACGCTGCCGGCGGCGACCATGGCGTTCTCGCCGATCGTCACCCCGGCGCAGATCATCGCCCCGGCCCCGATCGAGGCGCCCGCGCCGACGCGGGTGCGCTCCAGCTTGAACGCGCGGTTGCCGGACTTCGGATGCCGGTCGTTGGTGAAGCTGACGCTGGGACCGATGAAGGCCCCGTCCCCGACCGTCACGCCGTCGCAGATGGCCGTCAGCGGCTTGACCGTCACGCGGTCGCCGAGCACGACGTCGTTCTCGATGAAGCAGTGCGAGCAGAGGTTGCAGTCCCGCCCGATGCGGGCCTGCGGCAGCACGACGACGTACTGCCAGATGCGCGTGCCCGCCCCGATCGACCGGGACTGCACGTCGGCGAGCGGATGGACGAACGGCGCGTCCGGAGGCTCCCGGCCGACCGTCTTCAGGAACTCGCCGTAGTCGCGGACATAGTCCGCCTCGTTGTAGCGCTCCGACGCCAGCACCATCACGACGCAGTCGGCGGAGAAGTTCGTGAACTCGCGCCAGACGTTGTTCCGGATGTACAGGCCCTTCGTCGGCGAGTCGAGGCGATAGGTCTCGCGGCGCGTGCCGTCGTCGAGCGTGAAGTCGCACGAGCCCGAAGTGCAGACCACGACCTGCTCGAGATTCCGGTGGGCGTGATGCCCGCGGACGTAATCGGCCTTCGTGCCCCAGATGTAGTACACCCGCCGGATCTCGAAGGGGAAGTCAACGCCCTTCTCAAGCGCCACCAGCGATCCGTTCCGGTCGCCGTGCACGGGGAATTCAAGCATCTCTCCAATCGGTTGACGCGAGCTCATGTCGGCCATTATACCAAAATCGCGGCGTCCGCGACCGCCGCATCACCGCCAGGCGTTCACGGCCGCGATCACCTCCGTGACCTCCGCCTCGCCCAGGACCGGCGAAATCGGCAGCGAGATCACGGTGTCGTGGATCCGTTCGGTGACCGGCAGCGACAGGCCGTGCCACTCGGAGTAGGCCGGCTGGCGGTGCGGCGGAATCGGATAGTGGATGACCGTCTGGACGCCGCGCTCCGCCAGGTAGTCGCGGAATGCGTCCCGGCGCTCCGTCCGCACGGGAAAGACGTGCCAGACGTTCGCCGCGCGATCTTCGGGCAGCTGCGGCAGGACGACCGCAGGATGGGCGATCTCCCGGCAGTAGCGGGCGGCGATTTCGGCCCGGCGCGCGTTGTCGGCGTCGAGCTGCGGCAGCTTCACGCGCAGCCAGGCCGCCTGGATCTCGTCCAGCCGCGAGTTCGTGCCGCGGTAGGGGAAATGGTACTTGACGTCGCTGCCGTAGTTGCGGAGCGCACGGATGCGCGCCGCCAGCGCCCCATCGTCGGTCGTCACGGCGCCGCCGTCCCCGAGGCAGCCGAGGTTCTTCCCGGGATAGAATGAGAAGCCGGACGCGTCGCCGAGGCTACCGGCGCGGCCGGCCGCCGACTTCGCGCCGTGCGCCTGCGCGCTGTCTTCGATGACCTTCAGCCCGTGCCGCGCCGCAATCGCCCGGATCGCGCCCATGTCGCAGAGCCGGCCGTAGAGGTGCACGACCATGATCGCCTTCGTCCGCGGCGTGATCCGGGCCTCGATCGCCGCCGGGTCGATCAGGTAGGTGTCAAGCTCCGGCTCCACCAGCACGGGCGTCGCCCCGTTGGCGCTGATGGCGATCAGCGAGGCGATGTAGGTGTTGGCCGGCGCGATGATCTCGTCGCCCGGGCCGAACCCGTAGGCCTGGACGATGAGCCGGAGCGCGTCCAGCCCGTTGGCGCAGCCGACGGCATGGCGGACGCCGCAGTACGCGGCAAACTCGCGCTCGAAGGCGGCGCACTCCTCGCCCAGCAGGTACCAGCCGCTGTCCAGCACGCGCTTCGCCGCGGCGTCCAGCTCGCCGCGAAACCGCTCGTTGACGGCCTTGAGATCCAGGAACTTGACCATCTTCGCCCCTCCTTCGCCTTCGCGCTCACCGCTGGCGCTGCATGTCGCAGAGCCGACGGTAGACGCCGTTCGCCGCGAACAGTTCGTCGTGCGTCCCGCGCTCGACGATCCTGCCGTGGTCCATCACGAGGATGAGGTCGGCGTGGCGGACCGTCGAGAGCCGGTGGGCGATCGCGAAGACCGTGCGGTTCTGCATCAGGTTGTCGAGCGCGTCCTGCACCAGGCGCTCGGTCACCGTGTCGAGCGCACTCGTCGCCTCGTCGAGGACGAGGATCGGCGGATTGCGCAGGATCGCGCGCGCGATGGCGATGCGCTGGCGTTCGCCGCCGGAGAGGGAGAAGCCCTTCTCGCCGACCGTCCGCCCGTAGCCGCCGGACTGGGCCATGATGAAGTCGTGGGCGTTGGCCAGCTTCGCCGCGGCGACGACCTGCTCGTGCGTCGCGCCCGGCGAACCGTAGCGGATGTTCTCCTCGACCGTGTCGTTGAAGAGGATCGTCTCCTGCTGCACGGACCCGACCAGGCGCCGCAGGTCGGCCGTCCGCAGGTCGCGCAGGTCCGTGCCGTCCATCGTCACGCGCCCCTGCTGCGGATCGAAGAAGCGCGCGAGCAGGCCCGACAGCGTCGTCTTGCCGCTGCCCGTCCCGCCGACGACGGCCACCATCCTGCCGCGCGGAATCTCGAAGGTCGCGTGCGACACCGCGTCATGGTCGGCCGTGTCGTAGCGGAACGAGACGTCCGCAAAGGCGATCCGGTCCTCGAAGGCCGCCTTCGGCCGGGCCGCCGGATTCTCCGGCAGCGTCATGTCGACGTCCAGCAGCGACCAGATCCGCTGCAGCGAGGCCTGGGCGGTCTCGACGTGCACCTGCAGGTTGCACAGCTGCTTGACCGGCTTGTAGATCAGCAGCAGCGGCGCGATCATCGGCAGGACGTTCGCCAGCGACACGCGGGCCGCGAAGCACCAGACCAGGAACCCGCAGATGAGCAGGATGCCGATCGTCTCGATGGTCGGGCCGACGATCAGCCCGCAGCGGACGGCGCGCATCGTCGCCCCGAGCAGCTTCCGGTTGACGGCCGCGTACTTGGCGTTCTCGTACTCCTCCGTGCCGTAGGCCTTCACCACCCGGACGCAGGTCAGCGACTCGTGCAGGCTGCTGCCGACGACCGACCCCTTCTCCAGCGACTTCCGGCTCCAGCGCCGGACGCGGCGGCCGATCGTCGTCACCGGAATCATGAAGGCCGGCATGCCGACGGCGATGACGCCGAGCGTGGCGAGCATGTCGTTCTGGATGGCGAAATAGACGATGAACGCGATGGCCGCGAAGATCTCGAACGGTGCGCGGGCGAGCTCCGACAGCATGCCCTGGATGATCGTCTGGACCGTCGCCGGATCCGCCACGGCGCGCATCATCAGCTGGCCGACGTCGATGCGCCCGTGAAACTGCAGGGATTGGCGCTGGATCTGGCGCATCAGGGCGACGCGCAGGTCGGCGACCGTCCGCGTCGCCGCCCAGGTCAGGCAATACTGGTTGAGGAAGACCAGCAGCAGGCGAAGGGCGGCAAGGCACGGAATGACGACGACGGCGATCAGCAGCAGGGCGCCGCCCATCGCGCCGCCCTCGTCCTGGAGCCGGATGCCGCACTTCCGCGCCATCCGCTCGACCTTCGGATACCAGGACGGCAGCTTCGACGCCTTCGCCAGCTGCTTCTCCATGGCCGTGCGCGCCGACTTGTCGGCCGGCGCCGGGACTGCCGACGCCGGCGGATCCGCCGGCGGACGGTCCGGCGTCGCGTTCAACTCCTCCTGCAGTTCGGCGATGCGCTCGTTCTGGCTGACCTTCTGCAGGGCGGGCTGGATGACCTGGAAGAGCGGCACGAGCGTCCCGGCCGTCAGCATGCCGCAGACGATGCCGACGAAAATCCGGAACCGGTAGGGACGCGCGTACCGCCAGACGCGCGAGTAGGCCTCCCTCGCCGTATATTTGCGGTCGAAGAACTCTTGCTTGTACTCAATCGCCATGGGAGCGTTATTATACCATAGTTCCCCGCTGCCGCCTTCCGCAGTTTCTCTTTCCCGTTTCCTTTTTCCCTTTCAGGTATTCCAACTTTCAGGTATTTCCAAGGGAGTACTGACCGGCAGAGTACCCGCAGCGCCCTCGCTGCGGGACACTCGCCAAGCCAAGATCCCGCCCGGCCCAAGATTTCCGCCGAGAATTCTCATTTCGCCATCATGGGGATCCCACCCCGGCGTGAGGTCACGCCGGGTACTATGCAGGGAGGACTGACCGCAGAGTACCCGCAGCGCCCTCGCTGCGGGGCACTCGCCAAGCCAAGCCCCCGCCCTGCCCAAGATTTCCGCCGAGAATTCTCATTCCGCCATCATGGGGATCCCGCCCCGGCGTGGGGTCACGCCGGGTACTGGGCTTGGTCCCGCCCCGGCGTGAGGTCACGCCGGGTACTGGGCTTGGTCCTGCCCCGGCGTGGGGTCACGCCGGGTACTATGCAGGGAGGGCTGACCGGCAGAGTACCCGCAGCGCCCGCGCTGCGGGACACTCGCCAAGCCAAGATCCCGCCCGGCCCAAGATTTCCGCAGAGAATTCTCATTCCGCCATCATGGGGGTCCTGCCCCGGCGTGAGGTCACGCCGGGTACTGGGCTTGGTCCTGCCCCGGCGTGGGGTCACGCCGGGTACTGGGCTTGGTCGCGCCCCGGCGTGAGGTCACGCCGGGTACTGGGCTTGGTCCTGCCCCGGCGTGAGGTCACGCCGGGTACTGGACTTGGTCCCGCCCCGGCGTGAGGTCACGCCGGGTACTGAGCCTGGTCCTGCCCCGGCGTGAGGTCACGCCGGGTACTGGACTTGGTCCCGCCCCGGCGTGGGGTCACGCCGGGTACTATGCAGGGAGGGCTGACCGCAGAGTACCCGCAGCGCCCTCGCTGCGGGACACTCGCCAAGCCAAGACCCCGCCCGGCCCAAGATTTCCGCCGAGAATTCTCAATGGGCGCAGTTTGCCCACTGGGCTTTTGATTCCGTTGCCCTTTTGGTATAATGAGGGACATCGGATGAAGACGAAGAGACAGACCTACGATTTGGCCTTTGGCGTCGGCGCCGCCTGCAGCTGTTCGCAGTCCCTGCGCCGGGCGCACCTGCAGCTGCTGTCCTTTCCGGGGGACTGGACGGCGCCCATCTGGGGATGGAAGGGAGCCGGGCAGGAACGGCACAATCTCGTCCTGCGGGTGCGGCGGCTCTGCGAGGGGTTCGGCGGCTTCTTCGACCCCGCCGACTTCAAGTTCGTGCGTCCGCACGAATGGAACGGCAAGGACGTCTACGTCAACCTCCGCACGCACTACGTCTTCAACCACGACTTCAAGCAGGGGGCCGACTTCGCCACCGAGCTGCCGAAGGTCGCCGAGCGGTTCCGCCGCCGGCACGACCGGCTGCTCGCCCTGATTCGCGCCGCCCGGCGGGCGCTCGTCGTCCGGCTCGACTTTCCCAACGGGGACTTTCCGACCACGCCCGAGGACTGTCGGCTCGCCCGCGAAATCCTGACGGCGGCCTTTCCCGGCACGGCGTTCGACGTCCTGCTCCTGCAGTGCGATCCGGCGATACCCTTCGCGCGGCGCCGGGTCGAGCCGATCGGCGAGGGCTGCCTGCGCCTGGCATTCGACTACCGCGACACGAAGCCCGGGGCCGATCCGCGCATTCCCGACCTGGCGCTCACCGCCGCCGCGCTCGCCGGCCTGGTCCGCGTCCGCGACTACCGGACGAAGGCCGAACGCCAGGCCCACCGGCGCCAAAGCGACCTCAAGCACTGGGCCAAGTTCGGCGCCACCACCCGGTGGGGCTACTGGCGGGCGCGGCTGCTCGGCGTCCTCGGCCGCCGCGTCAGGCCAGCTTCCGCCGATAGACGGTAATGCCGCAGACGCGGACCGTATGCCGCCGCCGGGACCAGCGGCTCCGGACGAACAGGCGCAGGAGCGCATAGCCGAACCGGCGGAGCGCCGGCGAGCCGCGGAAGGCGACGAGGCGATAGCCCTGCCCGCAGACGGCCAGCCCGAGCATGCGCTCCAGCACGTGGGCAAGCGTCTCGCTGTCATGCCCCCGGCTGACGGCGAACATCTCCGGCGCATACTGACGGGTGACGAACGGCCGGAGCGCCGCAGCCCGGACGGCGAACATCGTGCCGCCGACGAACGACGCGTTCTCCGGCACGCGCAGGCCCCACGTGCCGTTTAGCGTCGCGCGCGCCGTGTCGAAGGAGCGGCGGTGGGCGTCGGTCAGGGCGTCGCGCCGGCCGAAGATCACGTGGCGGTCGGCGACCATGCCGACCCGCGGATCGCGGAACCGCGCCACGGTCCGCCGCCAGGCCTCGGGCGTGCGGACGAACGCGAGCAGGTGACTGCGCCAGCGCGGCCCGTTAAGCCAGGTGTCGCCGATGACGATCCGGTACGGAAAATCCACGTCGCGCTTGGTGTGCAGCTTGACCACCAGGTCGTAGGCGGCGAGGTCCGCCGTCTGCAGCGCCTTCAGGAACGGCCAGACGTCGTACCCCCGGTTCTCGCACGGCAGGAAGGTCGCCGACGGGAAATCCCGCCGCGCCGCGACGACGGCCGCCTCGTCGACGAAGGTGACGATCAAGTCGGCCGCGCCCAGGTTGCGGACGGCCGCCGCCAGCTCCGGCCAGAGCCGGGGATAGAAGACGTGGACGACGGCCAGGACCCGCAGGGAACCGCCGCTCCCCTTCACAGCCGCTCCCTCCGCTCCAGGCGCAGGAGCGGAATCCGGCCGAAAAGGCGGACCTCCGTGCCGCTCCGCGACGACACCGCCTTGGCCAGGGGAAGCCCGCACAGGCGCAGCCGCCAGGCCGTCCGCCGACGCAGCCGGTATTCCGCCCACAGTTCCGGCAGATGGACGCTCGCCCAGGCCTTGCACCGGAGGTCCATCGCCTCCAGCTCGGCCTTGCGCACGACGGACGTGTTGTCCGCATGCCAGCGATAGTCCAGCAGCACCTGCTGGAGATTGTGAAAGACCGTCTCCGTCGACAGGCGCATCCACAGCATGTAGTCCTCGACCGGGGAATACTCCTCCTCGTAGCGGATCCCCGTCCGGACGAGCAGGTCGCGGCGGATCATCGACGCCGGATGCCAGAGGGGGCAGCCGTGCATCATCTCAAGCTTGATGTCGTGGTCGCGCTCGGGATAGCGCTTCAGCTCCCGCTTCGGCATCGTCTGCGTCCACGCCGAGACGACGCCGCATTCCGGGTGCGCGTCGAGATAGGCGACCTCGGCGGCGAAGCGTTCGGGACGGCACACGTCGTCGTGGTCGAAGACGGCCAGGTACTCGCCCTTCGCGAGGGAGATCAGCCGGTTGCGCGACGGCGTGATGCCGAGATTCCGGTCGTTCCGCAGGTAGACGATCCGCGGGTCGTCGTAGCTGCGGATCACCCGCTCGCGGCTGTCCTCGGGGCAGTCGTCCAAGAGCAGAAACTCGAAATCGCGGAACGTCTGCGCCAGCACGCTCTCGATCGCCTCGCGCAGGAAGCGCTCGTCCGTCCGGTAGACCGGCGTCAGCACCGAAACCTTCATCGCCGCCCTCCTCTCAGTCCCTCAGTCGAACCACAGCGGGAAGTCCCGCGGCACCAGCCCCTTCTCCTGCAGCTCCCGTTCCAGCCGGCGGTAGAGCCGGTATTTCAGCTCGTTGAGCCGGCCGCCGAAGCGGTTTCGGCGCGACGCCTTCCGCTTCGCCGCGTACGCCGCCTTCTCCGCCTCGCTGCGGCGGTCTTCGACCGCAAAGCGGCTGCGGATGTAGTCCGAGGGGACGTCCGCGCGAATCGCGTGGGACATCTCGCCGTGGTCCAGTTCGCCGTAATCGCAGGCGACGGCGGTGATGCCGTCGGCGACCTGCTCCTCGGCGAAGCCCTTCCGCCCCGTCTCCAGGTGGAAATAGACCAGCTCGAACGCCACGGCGGGGAACTTCCGCTCGAGGATGCGCTTCGCCTCCGCGAGCTCGCCGTCGGCGACGCGCGGGCTGATCGGACGCTCGATGTAGACGACGAGCGCCGTCTTCGCCTGGCCGAGGTCGGCGAGGAAGCGGGCGATGCGCCGGTCGTACTTCGCCTTGGTCTCGTCGAACTTCTCCTCGAACCGGAAGAACCGCGGGAAGTCGTGCGGGAAGCCGAAGCGCGTCCGCTCGTTCTGGTAGACGTTGTTCTGGAAGCTGCCGCCGCGCACCGCCACGAGCCGCAGGTCCTCCTTCTCGAACCAGCCGGCGAAGCCGGACGCGATCATCTGCGCGCTCTTCACGACGCCCGGCGCGCCGACCCAGTCGAGCGGATACGAGACGTGCTGCAGGCCCGCGCGGCGCAGCGCCATCGTTCCGCCGCACGAAAAGCCCATGCTGAACGCCATGTCGAACTTCTTCATCTCACCGCACTTCCTTTCTCAACTTCAGCAGGCGCCCCAGATGGTCGCACCCGTCCTCCAACAGCGCCCGCGGATCACGCCACCGCAGCGCCCGCCGGGAGAACAGCCGTTCCGGCCGCTCCGGCCGCGGAGCGGACGCGCCCGCCGCCGGCGACGACGCGATCACCGCGGCGACCTGCCCCCAGAAATTGTACTTCTCCTGGATCAGGCGCTTCGCCTCCAGGACCGCCTCGCGACGCCGCGAGTACGCATCGTCCGCAATCGCCGCCCGCACGATGCGCACCGCCTCCGCCGCATCGTCGATCGGAATCGGCACGAAGCTCTCCGCCGGGAAGATCTCCGTCAGCGCGGGATCGCCCGCATAGAAGGGCAGGCATTCGCAGAGGATCGCGTCCGCGAACTTCTCCGTCCAGTGATGCGCGCCGATGTGGTTCTCGACCGCCACGTGATAGCGGAACGGGACGAGCGCGTCCTCCTTGCGCGCGAGCGGCCTGACGCCCCGGCCGTACCACGCCAGCTCCGGCACGGCCCGCGCGAGCGCCTCGACCAGACGGAAGCGCTCGTCATGCCGCGTATGCCGCATCCGCTTCGCCGAACAGACCGCCGACAGGAGGCCGGGCTTGTCCGTCGCCGTCCCGAGCCGGGGCACGTCGTGGACGAACCAGGGGAAGTAGCCGCGGCCGAGGTGATGGTGCGGATGGTTCTCGGCCTCCGGCGGGCGGTTCGTGAGCAGGTGGCCGAACTGCCGCACGTAGGCCCGGGAATAGCTCTTGATGCTGACCGGCTCCCAGGTGCAGAGGATGGTGTTCGCGCGCGGGCAGCGCAAGTCGACGCTGTCTGCGGGCAACTCGTCGAAGACGACCAGCCAGTCGTACGCCGCGCACCCCGCGCCGTAGACGAACTCGCAGCCGCCGAACACCGCCGGCGGAAGGCCCTCGAACAGGCGCCCAAGCACGTTGACTCGCATCGTTTCGCTCACTGCGCTATTATACCAAATGGCCTTCAGTCGCCGTCAAGGCACGACAGGAACTCGCGAATCCTCCGGTCGCGGCGCAGGACGTCCAGCGCCACCCAGGCGGAACCGGGATGCTTCTCCAGCCGCCGCGCGGCAAACGCGAGCCGCTGCACGTTGCCGGCGATGCGCAGCTCCTCCGGCGGCCAGGGGACGCGCGCGAGAATCCGCCGCGTCCGTTCGCGGAGCCGCCGCCGCGCGGCGGCGGAAAGGCCGAGGGTCGAGAACCGGTCGACCAGCGCGTTCACGAGATCGCCGCAGGCAAGGCCCTGCGTCAGCCGGTCGAAATCGACGACGCGGGCGAGGGCGTCGCCGGCAAAGCCGAAGTTCCCCGCGTGGAAGTCGCCGTGGACCACGGTCAGCGGCCGCGCCCCGTAGGTCCGCAGTTCGGCCGGAATCGCCGTCAGCTCCCGCAGGAGCCGCCCCGCCAGGGGATGACGCGCGACATACGCCGCCACCACGCCGTAGAGCCGCTCCGGCTCCCATGGCGTCTCGGCCAGCGGCGCAAAGTCGCGGGCCCGACTAAGCGTCCGCGACAGCGTCACGCAGGCGGCGGCGAAGCCGTCAGCCTGCGCGTCGGTCATGTTCTCGGGCAGGACCGTCTCGCCCTCCAGCCAGGTCGTCGCGAAGACGGCGTGGCCGCCGCATTCGACCGGCCGGTCGAACAGCGGCTTCGGCACGAGGCCGCAGTCGCCGAGATCCGCCAGCAGGCGCACGGTCCGCTCGAACTCGGCGCGCGTGCCGACCTTGACGAAGACCGGCGCCCGGCCCGCAGCCTCGCCGCGGAAGACGGGCCAGGTGCTCTTGACGGGCAGGGGCGTCAGGACGTACTCCGCCCCCAGCGCCCCGGCGACGGCCCGCTTCAGGGCCTCGGCATCGATCGCAAGCTCCAGCACGGCCGCGAATCAGCGCTCCCAGAGCTCCCGGATCCAGGGGCAGGGACGGGTCCAGGTGTTGAGGTGCCGGCCGCGATAGCCGACGATGGCCTGCTCGGGACTGGGCTTCCCGTGGAAGCAGAGGATGCCCGTGTCGGGATTGAGCCGCGGCGTCAGGCAATGGTTGAGCGGCCAGGGCCAGGTGCAGGACCGCTTGAACGAGCGCACGAAGTTGTCGGGCCAGAAGACGATGCGGTCGCGCCCGACGGCGTGCGTCATGTACAGCTGCTCGGTCGCAAACTTCCGGTCGTCCAGCGCCACATCGATCTCCTCGATGAACTTGTCGTAGACGTAGGCGTATTCCTCGCCGGCCTCGAAGCGGAAGCAGGACGAGTTGCCGCAGAACGGCGGCCGGCGGAACAGGCGCTTGCGCAGCTCGATCCAGTTGCGGACGATGCAGAACGCGCCCGGCCGGTAGTCGAAGAACCGGTCGAGGTCGCCCGTGACGATCTGGTCGATGTCGAGGAAGAGCGTCGTGCCCTCCAGTCCGGCGAAGCCCGGCCTGAAGACGAGCAGCTTGAGATAGACGTTCGGCCAGCCGTTCTTCTCGTAGGTGTAGAGGTTGCGCATCGCCGCCGGCCGGGGCGGAATCGGCTGCGCGTCGATGCCCGCGTCAAGCCCGGACGGATCGTCCGTCACGCAGACGAAGCGGAACGGACGGCGCAAGTGCGCCCGCACGCCGCGGTAGAGGCGGTTCACGTAAGCCGCCGAATAGAGCGTTCCCCACCTGAAGCACAGGACGTTGACCGACATTTTCCCCTTCCTATTTGAAACGGTGGTGGAACCGGTGCGCCGTCCGCTCCGGCAGCAGCAGGAGCACCGGCTTGACGAGCCGATACCACCACGGGCGGCCCGTCAGCTTCACCAGCGGCAGTTCCCGCACGACGAAGCCGGGGCGCTGCCGCTGCAGGGCCACCCACACCATGAACAGCCGCTCGACCAGAAAGGCCGGCGTGCGCGCCTTCGAGCCGTCGCGCGCGCCGCTCCAGGCCCAGCGGCGCTCGAACTCCCGGCACAGCGAGAACGTCCAGTCCGCGAAGGCGGCGAACAGTTCGCGCCGCATCACGAACTGCAGCTCCATCGACAGGCGGCCGCAGCCGAGCGCGGCGTCGATCGCCGCGCCGTCCGACGGATGCCGTTCGCGGATCAGCGCGACCAGCCGGTCGAAGTCGGCGACGAGGTCCGGATGCGCGTCCAGGAGCTGTTCGCGCATCGTCGGGAAGCCGGAGTCGCCGACCTGCCGCATCGTGAGGTCGGCGTCGCCGATGCGGGCGAGGATCTCCGCCTCGCGGTAATGCGCCGCGAAGATCCGCCGGAAGCGCCGGTAGGTGAGACGCCGCGTGCCACCCGCGCGCGCGCCGGTGAAGTCGAGGAACCGCCGATAGTGGCTGAAGCCGACGTGGGTCAGCTCCGGATGCGCCGGCAGGTAGTTCTTCCACACCCAGTACCACGCCGTCATCTCGCCGTAGCGCACGTTCTCCGCCGAGATGTTGTCGCCCGTGTCGTCCGCCAGCAGGCCGAGGTCCGCGCCCGTGCGGGCCCTGCCCGCCTGCAGCGGCTCGACGCAATCCGACCGCCAGACCGGACGCCGGTCGAAGTAGACGCAGAAGATCCTAAGCATCGGCACCCTCCAGGGCGGCCGCCAGCCGCGCCAGCGGCCGGTCGCGGCGCCAGACGTCCGCCGCGACGAACGCGGAATCGGGATGCCGCTCGATCCGCCGGGAGGCGATGCGCAGCCGCGCATGGCTGACGGCCACGGCCCAGTCGCCGCCCGGCCAGGGCGAGCGCCGCACGAAGCGCAGGAACAGCTCCGTCAGCCGCGCCCGCGCCCGCGCCGAGAGTTCCGACCGGCGCGCGCGCTCGGTGAACGCATAGGCCGCGTCCTCGCAGGCCAGCCCCGTCGTCAGCGCGTCGAAGTCGAAGACCGCCGCGAAACGCTCGCCGTCGAAGCCGTAGTTGCGCGGCTGGAAGTCGCCGTGGATGACGCGCTGCGGACGGTCGCCGTAGGAACGCGCCGCCGCCGGAATCGCCAGCAGCGGACGCAGCAGCCGGCCGGCCGACGGATGACGGGAGGCATAGTCGCGCAGGACGGCGTACTGCCGCTCGGGCGCATCCTCGTCCGGCGGGACGAGCGGACCGCCGTACGCCGCCAGGGTCGCGGACAGCTGCCGGCAGCCGTCGGCGAACGAATCGAGCTGGGCGTCCGTCATGTCCTCGGCGTTCACGCAGCGCGCCTCCTTCCACTCCAGGCACAGGACGGCGTGACCGGCGAATGCGGGCGCCTCCGGCAGCATCCGCCGCGGCAGGAAGGGCGCCGGCGCCACCGCCGCAAGGAAGGCCAGCGTCCGTTCCGCCGCCGGACGGTCGACGACCTTGACGAACGCCGGCGGCCGCCCCGCCGCCGTCGCCCTGAAGACCGGCCAGGCGCAGCGCACGCCGACCGGCGCCAGCGCAACGGACGGAACGCCCAGCCGCGCCGCCAGCAGGCCCGACAGCTCCCGGACGTCAACCGTCATCCGACCTTGACCTTTCCGATGCAGCCGACGAAGCTGAACAGCCCCCCGAAGCGGACGCTGAAGCTGAAGATCGTCGGCAGGCCGCACCGCGGCAGCAGGAAGAGCTCGACCCGGTTGAGACCGAACCTGCCGGCGAAGAAACGCGGCCCCTTCCCGTTCTCCTCGGCATACGGATAGGCGACGTACGGCAGCGGACGGTCGGGCGCCAGCTCCTCGACCGGACCTTCCGCCCCGCCGACGCGGGATAGGAACTCCTCCAGTGTCTCGCCGGTCAGCGCCCGCAGGTTGTGGCGCGTCTCGGCCTCGTTGACGGACGCATGGACGACATTCGAGTGCGCCGTCATGCCGCGGCAGGCGACCTTCAGGTCGTAGACATTGTCGTTGCGCAGCGTCTCCGGCAGCCCCCGCCCCTCCGCGTCGCTGAAGACGGGCCGCTCGTCCCGGACCACCACCGCCCGGAAGACGCCCGTTCCCGAACGCCGCTTCTTGCCGACCCACATGCCATAGCACTTCCAGCCGTAGAAGGCGGCGAGATTGCGGACGTAGTCCCTGGGCCGCCAGCGGACGTCGAACTGCTTCAGCACCGTGAACCGGCTCCGGATCGCGCCGAGGATCCGCTCCGCCTCCGCCATGCCGCGATGCCAGATGACGAACACGTAGACCGGTTCGGGCCGGCGCAGCGCCAGAATCTCACTCGTCGATGCCATACGTTTCCCGGATGTGCTTCAGGTAGCGCTTCGCCTTGCGCCGGAGCTTGAGCCGGCGGAACCACGGCCAGACCGCCTCCAGCGGAATCGCCATCTTCGACGTGGGCTCGAAGTCGACGATCTTCGTCTCGATGCCGCCGTCCGGCCGGATGAGCGTGTGAAAGTTCCCCGGCTCGTAGAACGGCGCGGAACTGAACGCCAGCTGTTCGAGCAGTTCCTTCGCCTGCCGGTAGATCTCCCGCCGGACCGCCATCGAACCCTGCCGGCTGATCTCGAACTCGTAGGGGATGACGGCCGTGCCGTCCGGGTTCGCGTAGTGAGTCTCCAGGATGCCCCAGCCGAGCTTCGGGTCGAAGACCCGCTCGACGACCGGCGGCAGCTTGTCGCGGATGGCGGCCGGCTGGCGCTTCCAGAACCGCTCGTAGGCCGTCACTTCGGCCGAGGACGAGTTGCGCACGAAGTCGAAGCGCCGCGCGGCGATCTCCTGCTGGATGCTGGGCTTCGTGCGGTCCGTCGCGAAAAGCTCCGGCGGCTTGTAGAACTTCACGCAGAAGCCCGTCTCGCCGATCCGGTAGCAGACGCGCCGCGTGCCGCCCCAGCCGACCCGCTCCAGCCGATGCTCGGCGAGCAGGTACTCGTGCGGCGACGGCACATGCTGGCGACAGGCGCTCATCTGCCCGCCGACGCCCTCTCCCGCCAGACCAGATGGGCCTGCAGCAGCGCAAGCAGCGCCAGCGCCGCCATGAGCATCTCGGCGCCCTCCTCCAGCCCCTTGCAGAGCGCCAGCCACTTCTCGTGACCCGGCGCCTTCAGGTTCACCACCCCCCAGTCACGCAGGTTCGCCGGCAGGCGGTCGATGATCAGGACGAAGACCGAGACCGCGCCAAACGTCGCCGCGGACCAGGCCACGGGCGCGAGCCGGAAGCAGCCCTTCACCAGCGGCACGGCATAGCGCAGCAGCGGAACGGCCGTCGCCGCGAAGAACACGGCGAAGAACGCCAGGACGAACAGCTTCGGCGCCAGGGGAACGCACGACGCCTTCAGGAAGCGCATCTTGAAGACCGTCCCCGGGAAGGAGCCGGCGACGTCCGGCCAGAGCTGCGCGAACAGCAGCTTGTGCAGGTCGGTCTCGCGAATGATCGCCATCGCGCCGAGGACCGACCAGAGCGCCGCCCACAGCCACTGGCGGCGGACGCTCCCCGTCTGCGGCGGGCACAGCCAGACGAGCGGAGCGATCAGCCCGAAGAGCGGCAGGGTCATCCACTCGACCGGCGCGAGTCCGGCGTCGATGCTGAACCAGGACGCGTAGGTGGCCGGGTCCGTCGCGCCCCAGAGCGCGAGCAGCACGGCGAAAGCGGCGACGGCCACGGCCGGCGCCACCAGCCAAGAGCGCTTCGATGTCAGTATGTCCATACTGGCGATTATACCATAAACGGACACGCCAGTGCGGGGGAAAGGACATGGGGACGGTCGTCAGCGCGGGCCGAGCACGGTCCATGCGCCGGTGACGGCGGCCGGGGCCGCAG
>JBJEWA010000048.1:0-15387 GCA_051884805.1 Kiritimatiellia bacterium
CCTGCTGGTAGCCCTGATTGCGGGGCTCGCCGTACCCATGGCCGTAGTCGGCATCCGGGTTGTACCAGCGGGGAGGAAAGCGTGGATCGTCTCCGGTGGCGCGGGAGCGCCCCGCATCCTGGCGGTCCCGCCGGTAGGACGGGGGAATCTGCTGGATGCGGGTCTCGTTCATCGGTTCACGGTGTGCCCCGCGACCCGGAAGGTCCTGGCGCTGGCGAGGGCCCGGACTGCTCGGATTGCCCGAATATGCCGAGGTCCCCTGGCGACTTTGTTCCTGCGGCCGTGGCTGGGGATCCTGTCGCGGTGGGAGGGGGCGTCGTGAAGCGGGGTTTTGGGGAGGATTCGGACGCGCGGGGCTATCGCCATCTACGCGGCGGTAGATGGGGCGGCCGTAGCGGTCCTTCAGCGGGCGGCCGTAGCGGTCGCGGGCGATGCGCGCGTCGTCCAACGGCGCGGGCGGGTTTCTCTGGGATCTCGCGGACGCGGGGCTGCTGCACGACGGCGCGCTCGACTGCTTCGGCAATCTCGGGTGCGACGGCATCGTCGGCCCGCATCATGAGCAGAGCGGCAGCTATTGGGCGGTGCGGGAAATCTGGTCGCCGGTCGTGCCCCGGCTCGTGCGGAAGGGGACGGAGTGGGACGTCGAACTCGAGAACCGCTATGACTTCCTTTCGCTGGAGGGCGTCCGCGTGGACAAGCGGATCGTTGACTACGGCGTTGCCCGCGCCCTCGAAGTCCGGATCTACGACGCCCGGAACGAACTTGTCCTGACCAAGGCCTTCGCGCTCCCGCCCGCAGACCCGGACTCCCCCGCGCCCGCTTCGCCGCCGTCGGCCTTCCGGATCCAGCCCTGTCATTTCGTGCCCCGCCTGGTGGCGTTCGTGAGCGATGGTGCGCAGCGCCGGTCGCAATTGCTGCCGGTGCCGGCGCAGCTGCAGCATGAGGCCCGGGCGCTGGCCGACGGTTCGCTCGAAGTCGCCTGGACGATCGTCTGCACCAACGCGGTCGATCTGCTCGGCATCACCTTCGGCATCGACGAAGCGCAGGTCGTCGCGAAACGCTGGCTCGGGCAGGGTCCGTACCGCGTCTGGCGGAACCGCCCCGAGGGCGTCAGCTTCGGGCTTTGGGAAAACGACTACAACGACACGGTCCCCGGCGAGAGCTGGATCTTCCCTGAGTTCAAGGGCTGGTTCGCGGACACGCGGTGGCTGGAGCTGAAGCTGAAGGACGGTCGCACCCTGCGCCTGGAACTGCTGGAAGCCGCGCCGGCGGTCGGCGTCTTCGCGCCGCGGGACGGCCGCGACAACTGGCTCTACGTGATGCCCGAGCTGGGCCTGAGCGTCCTGGAGGTCTTCCCCGCCGTCGGCAACAAGTGCGGCGCGGCGAAGGTGACGGGTCCGCTCGGACGGAGCGTGGTGCCGGGGCGCCCGGTCACCGGACGGGTGCGGCTTTCCTTGGTTGCGGGCGAAAATTGACCGCTTGCCGCAGCTGCGGCGAGTTGCCGGTAAGGCGGCGCGGCGAAACGCCCTCCTCCCGCCTCCCTTTTGATATACTGCCAGCCGATGAAATATGCGGTTGGATTGTCGGGTGGAGTCGACTCGAGCGTCCCGACAGTCAGGACTTCTATTCGGGCGACCCGAATGAACTCATCGGCGAGCCGGATCGTCCGGGCGACATCGTCGATCTCGGCGGCAGGGTCCTCGGCCGACACAACGGCTTCTGGCACTACACGATCGGTCAGCGCAAGGGGCTGGGGATCGGCGGCGGCATACCGTTCTACGTGATCGATCTCAACGTGTGCCGCAATCAGGTGATCGTCGGGCGGGCGGATGACGCGGTGAAGACGTCGCTGGAGGTCGAGGATCTCGTCTACGGCGCGCTCGACCCGTCCGCGACGGGGACAGTCCCCTGTCGCGTGAAGGTGCGCTCGACGGGGCTGCCGAAGGGGCCGGCGCGGCTGACGGGTACGCGTTGCGACTTTCCTGCGGGCATCGCCGGCATTGCGCCGGGGCAGAGCGCCGTCTTCTACGCGGCGGACTCGGACGCGATCCTGGCGGGCGGGATCATCAAATAGGCAGCGGGATGAACTCCGCGGGGGCTGCTTTCAATCCGGACGGGTATTGCTTCGACACGGAGTTCAGCTGCCGGCGGGCGTGGGTCGAGGCGGTCGGGCGCTGACCGTCGGCATACCTTTATACGGGGATGCACGCGCTTGTCCCCGTTTGGTAGAATGCCGGTATGAAAACCCATGTCGCCGTTGTGCTGGCAGCGTCTTGCCTTGGCTTCGCCCTCCCTGTGGAATCCGCGCCGACGGTCACGCTGCTGCCGTCCCCGTTTCTGGAGAACATGAAGCGCGAACGGGCGGTGATGGAGGCGCTCGATCCGCTGAATCTCACCTGGATGTTCCGGGTGACGGCGGGGCTGGACTCGCTTGCGAACACGAACACGGTGCGGCGGCTCGGCGGGTGGGAGCGGCCCGACATGGAGCTGCGTGGCCATACGCTTGGCCATTGGCTCTCGGGCATGGCCGCGCTCTACGCGGCGATGGGTGGCGACGGCGGGGGCGAGGAGGTTCGCGCCCTGCGCTCGCGGGCGGTGGTGGCCGTGCGTCAGCTGCGGCTGTGTCAGGAGGCGATCGGTACCGGCTGGGTTGGCGCGTTCCCGGAGACGGACATCGACCGGATCATCGCGGGGATTCGCGTATGGGCACCCTGGTACGTGCAGCACAAGATCCTGCAGGGACTGCTCGACCAGCACGAGCTCTGCGGCAACGAGGAGGCGCTGGCCGTCGCGCGGCGCTTCGGCGACTGGTCGGCGGACAAGGTGCTGGCGCTCACGCCCGAGCAGGCGGAGACGATGCGCCGGCGCGAGTTCGGCGGCATCGGCGAGGCGCTGCGGAACCTGGCGAAAGTGACGCAGGAGCCGCGCTACGAGCGGGCGGCGGACGTCTTCATCTGCCCCGACGTCGACCGGCTCCACGGCAAGCACGCAAATACCTTCATTCCGAAGGTCATCGCCGAGCTGCGCAAGTACGAGCTGCACGGCGACGCGCAGGCGCGGGCGACGGCGGAGCGGTTCTGGGCGAATGTGCTGGCGGGCTACTGCTATGCGCCCGGCTGCGTATCGACCAAGGAGGCGTTTCGCGGTCCGAACCGGCAGGGTGAGTACCTGACCGGCACGACCGGCGAGACCTGCTGCACCTACAACCTCCTCCGGCTCTCGCGGCTGCTTTTCGCCGCCGAGCCGCGGGCCGCGATCGCCGACTATCAGGAACGGGCGCTCTGGAACCACATCCTCGCCCAGCCCGAGCCGCGGGACGGGCGCGTCACCTACTTCCTGCCGATGATGACGGGCGCGTACAAGCTGCAGAGCAGCGCGAACGACACCTTCTGGTGCTGCCAGGGTAGCGCGATGGAAAGTCACGCCAAGGTCGGGTGGCTGATCTATGCGGAAGACACCCGTGCGGGTGCGGAGAATGCGGTCGTGTACGTCAACCAGTGGATTCCGTCCGAGTTCGACAACGGGCGGCTGAAGCTGCGGCTGGAGACGTCCTTCCCGCAGGAGGAGCGGGCGACGCTGCGCGTGCTCGCCGGCACGGGGCGCGTGGCTGTGCGTCGGCCATGGTGGTGCGCCCGGGGCGCGGCGGCGCCTGCTCCGGGCGTCAGCACCTACACCTTTCACACCGTCGCGGCCGGCGACGCCATCGAAATCGACCTCGCCTGCGGCTTCCGTACCGAGTCGACGCCGGACGACCCCGGGCGCAAGGCCGTCTTCTGGGGGCCGATCCTGCTCGCGGGCCGGCTCGGAACCGAGGGGGTGTCGCTCGACGACATCCAGTCGCTTGAGTATTTCGACCACGACTACAAGGTGCCGCCGGCGCTCGAACACGTTCCGCTGGAAGCGCCCGAGACCTGGACGCGCCTCGCGCAGCCGCCGCCGCACCGGCGCGTCTGGGACGACGCATCGCATCCCGCCGACCCCTATTGGGGCGAACCCGTGTTCAAGACCCCGGCAGGGCTGGTCGTCTCGCCGCTCTGGACGATTCACGGCGAGCGCTACGTCGTGTACTGGAACTGAAAGGTAAGGCGTCACTGAACAGCGGGGGGCCTCCCCACGGCTCTCCGGTGGCGGTTACCACGCCCCGCATGCACCGAAGAGCGAAGCTCGGAGGGGACATTCGGCGAAGCCGAACCCGAAGGGCGCGCAAGCGTGTGCGCGAGGGCGCAGCGGGTACTCTGCTGTTCCGCGCAACCGACGCCCAGTACCCGGCGTGACCTCACGCCGGGGCGGAGCCAAGGGAGTACCCGGTGTGACTTCACGCCGGGCAGGTAGTGTCCCCGCTGATGACGAAATGAGAATTCTCTGCGGAAATCTTGGCTCGTGTGGGGTCTGTCCCCGCGTTTGAAAGGGGAATGAGGGTACTCTGCTGTTCCGTGCAACCGACGCCCAGTACCCGGCGTGACCTCACGCCGTGGCGCTGACCAGCCGAGTACCCGGCGTGACTTCACGCTGCGGGAATGAGGGGACAGGCCCTCGGCGATGTGGCGAAAATCGGCGGGTGAGTGGCGATTCCCGCCGCTTATCACGTTGGGGTAATGCGGGGGCTTTGCTGCCCCTGGACAACCCCGCAACCTTCGTAATGCGTCACTGAACAGGGGGGTGGGGGGATAGAAACTCCGCTGTTCAGTGACCCATTACCCTGAAATTCGATTTGCACTTGCAATCCACCGGGGATTTTTGATACACTTTACGCCAACCGGACAGGTTTGGGGTATGCACAATCGAGTTATTATCGACGGCCTTGCCATTCTCGTCGTTCTGCGAAACGCCGGGCGGGTGCGCGTACACTGAACGAGGTTTGAACCGAAGCAGCGACGAGGCCCCGCTCAACGTGAGCGAGGCCTTCTTGCTAAAAAGGGAAAGACAGACGGAAGACCGGACATGACAAGCGATCAGATCAAGAAAGGCAAGGAGCGGGCGCCGCACCGCAGCCTGCTCTTCGCCTGCGGCATCAGTCGGGCGGACCTGCGGAAGCCCTTTATCGGCATCTGCAACAGCTACGAGTCCTTCGTGCCGGGCCACTGCCATCTCGACCGCGTCGGGCGGCTCCTGAAGGATGCCGTCATCGAGGCGGGCGGCGTGCCGATGGAGTTCAACGCGATCGCCGTCTGCGACGGCATCGCCATGGCCCACGGCGGCATGAAGTATTCGCTGCCCTCGCGCGAACTCATCGCCGATTCGGTCGAGACCATCGCCCGCGCCCACTGCTTCGACGCGCTGATCTGCGTGCCGAACTGCGACAAGATCGTGCCCGGCATGCTCATCGGCGCGCTGCGCGTCAACATCCCAACCATCTTCGCCTCGGGCGGGCCCATGGCGCCCGGGCGGCATCCGCTCACCGGCGAGGATTCCGACCTCAACACCGTCTTCGAGGGCGTCGGGGCGCAGAACGCCGGCCGGATCACTGCGCGGGACCTGGCGCGGATCGAGGAGACGTCATGCCCCGGCTGCGGCAGCTGTTCGGGAATGTTCACGGCGAATTCGATGAACTGCCTCTACGAGGCGCTTGGCCTCGCGCTGCCCGGCAACGGCACGATTCTCGCGACCGATCCCCGACGCAAGGAGCTGTGGCGCGCCGCCGCGAAGCGGGCGGTGCAGATGGCCAGGAAGGGCGGCCCCCTGCCGCGCGAGCTGGTCACGAAGGAGTCCCTCGACAACGCGCTCACGCTCGACATGGCCATGGGCGGCTCGACCAACACCGTCCTGCATACGCTGGCCATCGCCCGCGAGGCCGACGTCGACTTCACGCTTGAGCGGATGAACGAACTGTCGGCCCGCACCCCGTACCTCTGCAAGCTCTCGCCGTCGGGCCGCTACCACGTCTCCGATCTCGACCGCGCCGGCGGCGTCATGGCGATCCTGAAGCGGCTGCCCGACGGGCTGCTCCATCCCGACTGCCCGACGGTCTCGGGCAAGACGATCGGCCGGCAGGTCCGGGCGGCGAAGGTCCGCGACGACGAGGTCATCCGCACGGTCGCCAACGCCTATTCCCAGGACGGCGGCCTCGCCGTGCTGTGGGGCAACCTGGCCGAGCGCGGCAGCGTCGTCAAGAAGGGCGGCGTGGCGCCGGCCATGCTGTCGTTTACCGGGCGCGCCATCTGCTTCGACAGCCAGGAGGAGGCGTGCGCGGGCATTCTCGGCGGCAAGGTGAAGCCGGGGCACGTTGTCGTCATCCGCTACGAGGGGCCGAAGGGCGGCCCGGGCATGCAGGAGATGCTGGCGCCGACCTCGTACATCATCGGCGCGGGGCTCGGCGAGTCCGTCGCGCTCGTCACCGACGGGCGCTTCTCCGGCGCGACGCACGGCGCGTGCGTCGGCCACGTCTCGCCCGAAGCGGCGGAAGGCGGGCTCATTGGGCTGCTGCGGGACGGCGACGAGATCTCCATCGACATCCCGAAGCGCACCATCGAAGCCAGGCTCTCGCAGCGGGAGATCGCCGTGCGCCGCAAGGCCGCGAAAGCGTGGTCGCCGCGCATCCGGGGCGGCTGGCTCGAACGCTATGCGCGCGCCGTCGGCAACGCCTCGACCGGCGCCTCGCTGAAGCGCTGAAACCGTTTCATCCGTAGTCAACCCAACAAGGAACACAAAAATGAAAGTCAAGTTCGGCGCTGTCGCTGAAAACATCACCACCCGCAGGGAATTCCCGCTCAAGAAGGCGCAGGCGGTTCTCAAGGGCAAGAAGATCGCGGTGCTCGGTTACGGCATCCAGGGCCCCGGCCAGGCGCTCAACATGCGCGACAACGGCTTCGACGTGATCGTCGGCCAGCGCAAGAACACCAAGCCCAACTCGAGCTGGATGCGCGCGAAGAAGGACGGCTGGGTCGAGGGCAAGACGCTCTTCTCGGTCGAGGAGGCCGCCGAACGCGGCGACATCATCATGATGCTCGTCTCCGACGGCTCGGTGCCGCAGGTGTGGAAGCAGATCGAGCAGTACGTGACCCCGGGCAAGTACCTCTACTTCTCCCACGGCTTCGGGCTGGTCTACAACAAGCTCACCGGCATCCGTCCCCGCAAGGGCGTGGGCTGCGTGATGGTCGCCCCGAAGGGCTCGGGCACGTCCGTGCGCCGCAACTTCCTCTCCGGCGCGGGCATCAACAGCTCGTATGCGTTCGAGCCCAACGGCATGAAGGCCAAGCAGGTGGAGGAAGTGACGAAGGCGATCGGCATCGGCGTCGGCTCGGGCTATCTCTTCCCGACCACCTTCGAGCATGAGGTCACCTCCGACCTCGTCGGCGAACGCGGCATCCTGATGGGCGCGCTCGCGGGCGTGATGGAAGCCCAGTTCGAGACGCTGCGCGCGAACGGACACAGCCCGTCCGAGGCGTTCAACGAGACGTGCGAGGAACTCACCCAGTCCCTCATCCGCCTCGTGGACGAGAACGGCATGGACTGGATGTACGGCAACTGCTCGCAGACGGCCCAGCATGGCGCGCTCAAGTGGCGGCCCGAGTTCAAGAAGGCGACGCTTCCGGTCTTCCGGCGGCTCTACCAGAGCGTCAAGACGATGCGCGAGGCGAAGGAGGTCATCCGCGACACGGGCTGCCCGGACTACAAGGAGAAGATGCTCGCCAAGCTCAACGACCTGCACAACCACGAGATGTGGCTGGCCGGCGCCGCGGTGCGCAGCCTGCGCCCCCACGAGGCCGCCAAGGGCGGTGCCGACTCGGCCGGCTGGGGTGGCCGCAAGGTGGTGAAGGGCAAGTGAGGAGCAAGTCCGGAATCCTGACGAAATGAAGGCGATTCGCGAAAGAACTGGTGCGGTGGCGCTCGTCGAAGCCCTGGAGAAGGCGGGGACGGAAGTCCTCTTCGGCTATCCGGGCGGCGCGGTCATCGACGTATTCGACAATCTGAAGCACGCAAAGTTCCGGTTCGTTCTCGGACGTCACGAGCAGGGTTGTGCGCACATGGCCGACGGCTATGCGCGCAGCTCCGGCAAGGTCGGCGTGTGCCTGGTCACCTCCGGCCCCGGAGCGACAAACGTGGTCACCGGCCTCGGCACCGCCTATCTCGACGGCGTGCCGATGGTCGTGATCACCGGGCAGGTGCCGCTCTCGCAGATCGGCACCGACGCCTTTCAGGAGGCGGATATGTCCGGCATCTGCCGCGCGGTGACGAAGCACAGCTTCCTGGTGCAGAGTGCGGACGAGATTCCCGAGACAGTCGCCCAGGCCTTCTACATCGCCACGCACGGCAAGCCGGGGCCGGTCGTGATCGACATTCCGAAGGACTGCCAGCAGGCGCTGACGAAGGCGCAGTACCCGGAGCGCGTCAATCTGCGCGCGTATCATCCCGAACACGCGGCGACGCCCCGGCTGATCAGCCGTTTCGCGAAGCTGCTCAACGAGGCCCGCCGCCCCGTCATCTATGCGGGCGGCGGCACGATTGCGGCCTGTGCGGCGGACGAGCTCGCGCAGCTGGCGCGCAAGGCGCAGATCCCCGTGGTGACGACGCTGATGGGCCTTGGCGCGTTTGACGAGCGCGACCCGCTTTCGTTCGGCATGGCGGGCATGCACGGCGCACCGTGCGCGAACTACGCGATCGAACACGCCGACCTCGTCGTCGCGATGGGCGTGCGCTTCTCGGACCGCGTGACCGGCAAGGTCTCGAAGTACGCGTGCAAGGCGAAGATCGTCCATGTCGACTGCAATCCCGCCGAAATGAACAAGAACGTGCCGGCCGACCTCTGCATCGTGGCCGACATGCGCGACGTGCTTGCGGGCGTCAGCCCGCGCGTCCGGGCTAATGCCCATCCGGAATGGCTCGGGCAGCTGGCGCGGCGGAGGCGGGAGGCCCCCGTCGCCTACCGGCCGCTCCATGCGGACGTAATCATGCCGCAGCAGGCGATCGAGGCGATCGACCGGGTGGCGGACGGCGAGGCGATCGTCGTCACCGACGTCGGCCAGCAGCAGATGTGGGCGGCGCAGTACATCACCCACCGCCATCCCCGGCGCTTCCTCACCTCGGGCGGCATGGGGACGATGGGCTTCGGCATCCCGGCCGCAATCGGCGCGGCTCTGGCGCGTCCGGACCTCAAGACGATTGCGATCTGCGGCGACGGCGGCGCGCAGATGACCTTCGAGGAGGTCGTCGTGGCCGTCCTCGAGAAGCTGCCGGTGAAGATCGTCGTTATCAACAACGGCTATCTCGGCATGGTCCGCCAGTGGCAGGAGCTTTTCTACGGGAAGAACTATTCCCATACGGCGCTCAAGGCGAAGGACCTGCCCTATCTGCCGGATTTCGTTCGGCTCGCCGAGGCGTGCGGCGCCGAAGCGTATCGCGTGGTCGATCCGGCGCGGCTGGAACCGACGATGAGAAAGGCGCTCGCCTCCGACCGGACGACCCTGGTCGAGGTCGTCGTCGAACCCGAGGCGAACGTGCTGCCGATGATCTATTGCGGCAAGGGCGGGAAGGAGATGATCTTCAAATGAACGAGACAATCCAGCGGCTTGACTGCTTCGTCGAGAACAAGCCCGGCGTTCTCGCCCGCGTGATCGGGCTCATCTCCGGCCGCGGCTACAACATCCAGGCCCTGAACGTCGGTCCGACCGAGGACGGCCTGGTCTCGCGCATGAAGATCGACGTCCTGGGGGATACGAAGGTGCTCAACCAGATCATTCTGCAGCTCCGCAACCAGGTGAATGTCATCGAAGTGACCGGCCGGCGGATGCGGAAGGCGAAATGAGCGCCGCCGTCCGCTTGCGCGGTGGCGTAAATACCCCCTTGCGCCGCCGCCGGTAATTATGATATACTATACAGCGTTTTCGGGAGTGCGAGGATAACTCAGTTGGTAGAGTGCCACCTTGCCAAGGTGGTTGTCGCGGGTTCGAATCCCGTTCCTCGCTCCAGAGAGCCAAGGTGAAGTGGGAGCATAGCTCAGCTGGTAGAGCAAGTGACTCTTAATCACTGGGTCCAGGGTTCGAATCCCTGTGCTCCTACCATTTCAACCCTTGCTTGACGATGTGGCTAGGTAGCTCAGTTGGTAGAGCAACGGACTGAAAATCCGTGTGTCGCCGGTTCGATCCCGGCCTTGGCCACCAAATCCAATCTAACTCGGAGAGAACTCCGAGATTTTTTGTTTTATGGATTTGCGCGTAAAGCCCAATTGACGGGCTGTTTTTGATTTCTCCCAGTTCTCTTTCGTGTGTGGCAGAGTACTCGCGGAACGGCCTTTTCGAGGCAATCCTGCCCGAGAAGTATCTCTGCCGTGTGACTTTAGTCAACACGACGGTTTCAAGGAAAAACGCCCAAAATCTCCCTTTTCTATGCAAACCACCTGTCTGGTGTGCGCATATTTTGTCATAGGCAGTTTGAGTTCCAAAGAGAACTCTGCGCCGCCAGAGTGTGCAGATGCACACATTGAAAAAAAGCATGGCCGTAAGACCATGCCTTGAGATGCTCTGCTTGTAGAATGAGGCTATGCCAGTCCAATCTCCCGCTCCTGTTCGCTCCACAAGTCGCTCTTGATGTTGAAGAGCCTCTCCGTCGAGAAATCGTCGGGTAGCGTCTTGGCTATGACCGCCCGGAGGATCTTCGGCGAGAGGTTGGCGAGGCGCAGAACCCGAACTACATAGGGTCGATCCATTTTCAGCCCCTCTGCAAGCTCCTTCACGTCTCCAAACGCTCCGGTTTCAAGGAGCCGCGTCCACTCTCTGGCGCGGGCGAAGAGCCGTATGAGCGTTCCTGATTCGTCCAGGTCGATGTCATTTATCTCTCCTTGTCCCGCAACAACGAGTCGGCGGCGTCCACAGACCGTCTGGAACCGGATTGGAATCGATACGAGGACATTTCCGTCCTCAGTTTCCATGATGTTCATGCTTGAATTCCTCCATTAGGTGTTTGTTGCCATCAATCTTGAACTTGATGTCGACAGATGATTCGTAGATTGTCACAGACTCGATGATCCTCGCCAGGAGATTGCGTTTGGCTACCGGTTCGAGGGATGTCCAGAATATTTCCGGGGATTCGAGCTGCCGTCGCATCTCGAACGGCGAAATGCATCTTTCGGTCGCAAGCGCACGGAGCATCGTCGGCGTCTTCAGGAACTTGATCGCCTCCGACTCCACAAGCGGCTCTATCAGCTGGGCGGGGACGGATTTCACCGTGCAGGTCGAGACGCCGCGCCTCATGTCCTTACGGCAGGCATAATAGCCGTAGCGGGTTCCGTTGCGGCTCTTGCCCGTCCAGGTGTATGAGAGCGCGTTGCCGCAGTGTCCGCATCGGACGAGGCCCGTTAGGAGCGCCGGAGATGAGATGCACCGCTCCGCCCTTGGCTTGACCTCGACGGCCTTAAGCCGCTCTGCTACCTTGTTCCACAGCTCCATGCTGACGATAGGCTCGTGGACGCCCTTGAAGGATTCGCTCTTCAGCGGGACGCGCCCGATATACACGCAGTTGCGAAGCGCGGTTGCGACCATGACGGTGTCGAAAGGCTTGTCCCTCTCGGGGAAGCGCAGGATAGCGTTTTCTGTGAGTCGCTTTGCGACGAGCTTGGGCGTTCCGAGTTCAAGATACCACTCGAATATCTTGATGACGTTGGGAGCTGTTTCGGGGTCGACCACCAGCCGCTTGTCGATGCGTTTGTAGCCGTATGGAATCGTACCGCCCGGCCAGAACCCCTTGCGCCTTGTTGCGGCCATCTTGTCGTATGTGCGCTCGGAGGCAAGTTCCCGCTCGAACTGGGCAAAGGTCATGAGGAGGTTCATGCACATCCGCCCCATCGAGGTCGAGGTGTTCAGCTCCTGTGTTACGCACGAGAACGACACATGGTGTTTCTCCAGCTCGTTGAAGACCTGGGTGAAGTCGAGGAGTGAGCGCGAAAGGCGGTCAATCTTATAGCAGACGATCATGTCGATCTTGTCCGCTCTGACATCCTCCATCAGTCGCTGAAACGCCGGTCGCTTCAGATTGCCGCCGGAGTACCCTCCGTCATCGTAATGGGTTTCAAGACAAACCCAACCCTCAAGGCGCTTCGCCGCGATGTACGACTCGCAGGCCATGCGCTGCGCGTCGAGGGTGTTGAACTCCTGTTCGAGGCCTTCTTCAACGCTCTTTCTCGTGTAGATTGCGCATCGAATCACTTGTTGCATGGTGCGCCTCCCAGCCTGAAGAACTTGCGTCCCGAATAGTGCATCCCCGTGATTTCCTTCACGCAGGCCGTGAGAGACGGGTAGAGTCGTCCTTCGTATTCAAACTGGTTGTACCCGGCCACCCTCACGGAAACAAGCCGCCCCTTGTACATCCGCGTGTAGGTTACCCCACGTACTGCGGGGTTGGCCTTGCGCGATGCACGAGGATTGGCTCTGGCGTCCTTGCGAATGACCCGCGAGAGGATTTCGATTTCCGTGGGGGTAAGCCCGCCGAGGCGGTCTTCCTGCAGTTGCTGGGCAAGGCGGCGACGCATGAAGACGTCTCCGAATGCCGTTGAGCCGCCGAAACGGGAGAGATATTCGCTCTTCAGCGCTTCGTGGTCGAGAGCTGCAAGTCGGTCGATTGCCTGTCGAATATCGTCTTCTATTTCGCCTTTCATGCTTTTCGACCGATATGATGCCGTAATGACGGGGGCTATATCAAGTGGAAATGTTGATAAATCTGATATTTTCATCGTTGACCCCTATCCTTTGCAGATTTCTGTTCCGTTGTGGGGTGTAAAGCCGCACAGGACGGCCTTCATCTGGAGTGACTGGAGTATGTGGCGGCGAAACTGCATGAGCGTGCAGCCCATCCACCTTGCGACCTCATCCTGCGTATGGTCGCGCAGAAGGTAGTCGAGCGCGAGCTTCTCGTCAGGGTCGAGAAGAGCCGTGAAGTCGTGGAACGCCCACATGAACTCCATCCGTTCAAGAGCATGACGGTCGCACAGTGCCTCGGCGTTGACGGTTCCGGACAGGGTGTCGTCCCTGCCGGCTTCGGCATCGCCGTCCGTGGCCTCGTTCTCTATGGGGATGTGCTTGTGGGAGAAGGAACGCTTCTCGCGTTTGATTGACTTCACGAAGTCGAGCTTTGCCGTGGCGACGCACTCGTACAGAAACGTCTTCAGGCCAGCCTTCGCCGGATCCCATTTCGCCAGCGAGTCGCGGCAGACGCAGAAGAACTGCATCTCGGCGTCATGGATGTCGCTGAACGATATGATTCCGCTTGCGGCCAGGTCGTGCGCGACAAGCGAGAGATGCGAGCGCATCATCTTGTATATCGCCTCCTGGTCTTCCGCAGACGGTGCGCCGGTCGGGTCCAAGGCCATGTTCAGCTGCGACACCGTTTCGGAGCCCTGGTCGCGTGCGCTTGGCTTGAACCTGCGCTTTCCCTTGCGTCTTGCGCCGGGCAAGCCATGCGCCTCAAGATAGTCGCGAAGTTCATCGCACTGACCCTGGCGACGCTGCGCCGCAGTCAGCGGCTTGAGAACCCTATCGGATACGAGATGCTCTCCAGAGCCGGTCCGCAAGTAGGTGCGGACGCGAATTGAGATGGCTGGGACTTTCATCGCGCCGCCTCCCAGCATCTTCCGCCATGCATGTCGCAGATGGCGGCGAAACGCCTCTCCATGAAGGCGTCGTTGTTGACCAGCTCCTCGAACGCTTCGAGGCTGCGCTCGCTCTCGCAGATGTCATCCGACAGGTCTAGTTCCGATCCGCAAATCGGAATCGTACAATAAGAGCCGGGAGCGACAATCTCCTTGTGAAGGCAAGCGGCAGAACCTGCAAGACGCGATGGCCAGATTCTGGCCTTTCTCTTGGGTGTCGCCATGTCACGCCTCCTTCGTTTCAAGAAGAAGCCCGACCAGGGTTTTGTCGCTATGAATTCCCTCCGTGCCAGACTTAGGGAATGCCGGTTTATTTTGGGTGCATTTCCAGTCTACGCGTCTGCGTCTTTCGCATTCTAGATCCCAATCGATTTGTGCATAGAATGCTTCGCAGCGGCGATAGAACCCTGCCATCGTACCGCGTTTTTGCCGCTTGCTCCTGACAGGAGCATAACTCTTTGCCATTTCTTTTTCCTATTCTGCAATTCGTGGGTTTGCAGTCCCCGCTGCCGCACGGTGCGATGGTAGGCGCATTGCCCCGAATCACGCGAATAAGATAAATCTCGGCGTAGTAAAGTTGTTTGTTTGCGATTGATGGAGAATTGAAAATAACGAAAAACCCCAGCAAAAGCTGGGGTTCATGAGGTTCGGATTAGTAGCGTAGTTAGAAGAACTACTACGCTGAAAACTGGGATTGCGTAGGACTATTTCGTCTTACGATAGGCTTGAGCGAGTGCTTTCGCATTTAAGTAGCCACGTTTTTCGCCGCTTTCTTTCGCCGCTTTCGTCATGGCCCCCTCGTTTTGGTTCCAGTATTTGTTCGCTCTTGCTCCGATGGTTCTGGATTTGTCAGAATCCTTAGTCGGATTGTCAAGGAGCCACCCCTTGAAGTCCGATAGTTGATCATCCATTTTCTTGGTTTTTTTGCCGCGTAATCCACTGCGCATTCGAGACTTGCGTACAGATTTCTTTTTTGCGTTGCAGCTGTCGCAAAACTCAGAGAGTCTGTCTGTAATGTTGGTCATCAACATCGTGATGGATTCGTCCGTTGCTTCGTCTCGATTGTCTCGCTTTAGAATTGCGTATATGGATGACCAGGACAGCGATATGTCTTTCGCAAGTGCCATTCCCGCGAGAGTTTTGCATTTCTTGAACAACCCCTGCATGGCTTGATCAAGCTTTGCACATTCGAGCAGATCTGTTCTTTCCAAAGATTTGTCATCGGCAATCGTTGGCAACAATGTCTTTAGGAGCGAGAATACTGGTTGCTTCGGCGAAAGAAGAACCTCCGGCGTAGTTGATCCAGCGTCAAGTCTATCAGAAAGATTGCTGACGCACTTTGCGAGGTCCCCAATCGCTTTATATGAAGATGGATTCTCCATGACTAAATCTCTGCCGCGTTAGGTTTTTCATACCAGGCCTTTGGAATCAATGCATCGCCATTATGCCAGTTCGCGCATTCGACAACGCCGTCAACGTTGCCGTATACATCCTCGCCTGCGTGTTCAAGGACGATGGCTTGCCAGTGGAAATTAGAACCTCTTGTTGAATGCGAAAGCGTTGAGAATATCTTTCTCACACTTTCCCTGTCATCGCTGTCAAGCTTGACATTGTCGAGGTTCTTCAAAATCTCGTCGTATTGGTTTCCTTGCTTTAGATTTGATACCGCCGGGAAATACACTTGGCTTGGCTGGTCAAATACCATGAAATTCGGTACGCACGAAGCCGGAGCTGCCATCTTTGAGAAGAACTCCTGGAACGCGCAGGAAAATGCGATGTGCATTGATACCCAGTTTGAAGCACTCCCGACC
>JBJEWA010000049.1:0-54371 GCA_051884805.1 Kiritimatiellia bacterium
CGGGTACTTGGCTGGCCAGCGCAACGGGCGCCAGCCCTTAGTACCCGGCGTGACCCCACGCCGGGGCAGGACAGGGACGAGAGGGACAGGCGGGGCCAGAGGGACGCCGGGGCGCGGACCCAGCCGAGTACCCGGCGAGACTATTACCACGCCCCGCAGCGAGGGCGCTGCGGGTACTCTGCTGGCCAGCGCAGCGGGCGGATTGACAGCGTTTGGCGGTAAATGCTACAATTCCGCGCACTTGTCCGCCCGTTGCCGTCCGGCGGGCGGGATGGTCGTGCGACCGGGGCGGCGGCAGTTGGTGCCAACGATAAAATACAGGGAGAAAAAACATGAAATATGTGTGCAAGGTTTGCGGTTACGTCTACGATCCGGCCAAGAACAACGGCGTGGCGTTCGAGGATCTGCCCGCCGACTGGGTTTGTCCGCTGTGCGGCGTCGGCAAGGACCAGTTTGAAGCGCAGGCCTGAGCCGATGTTGGCAGACGGCAGCGCAGGCGACGGCGATGCCGCCGTCGCCTGACCGTCGTATGCCATATCGGGGGAAACCATGATCAAAGTCGTCAATGTCGTCTGTCTCGCCGCCCTCTGCGTGGGTTCGGCATCGGGTGAGGAATATGCCCACCAGCGGCTGGATTTCCAGATTCGCGATCCGTTCGTCGTCGTGGCCGACGGCAAGTATCATATGTACGAATCGAAGGCCTGGAGCGGCGGCAGCGAAGTCTGGGTCAGGACTTCCCGCGATCTCGAGCATTGGAGCGACCGGAAAGCCGTCATGCAGCTGCCGACGGAATACGCCAAGGACTGCACCGCCGTCTGGGCGCCGGAAGTCCACCGCTACAACGGCAAGTACTACCTTTTCGTCACGCTTTCCTTCCCGCAGCGCAAGGACGACCCGATTGTCGCCATGGGCGAGAACGTCAAGGCCGGCAATCTGTGCGTGCGCGGCACCTGGATTTTCGCCTCCGACTCGCCGGAAGGGCCTTTCGTTTCGCTGCGCAAGGATTCGCTTACGCCCAGGGACTGGATGTGCCTTGACGGAACGCTCTATGTCGAGCGGGGCGAACCGTGGATCGTCTTCTGCCATGAATGGTGTCAGGTCGGCAACGGGCGCATGATGATCGCCCGGCTGAGCAAGGACCTCTCGCGCATCATCGGCGAGCCGAAGGAGATTTTCCGCGCCGCCTCCTTCCCGGGCGCGGGCAACGTGACCGACGGTCCCTTCGTCTTCGCCAGCAAGGCGTCCGGCAAGCTGGAGATGATCTACTCCAATTTCATCAAGGATCGCGGCTATTCCGTCTTGAAGTACGAAAGCGTCTCGGGCAGCATCGTCGGACCCTGGAAGTTTATCGGGCCCGTCTATGAGCAGAACGGCGGGCACGCCATGATCTTCCGCAAGCTCGACGGGAGCCTCGCTCTGACCCTGCATCAGCCCAACGGGGGCGGGAAGGAGCGGATGCGCTATTTCCCGGTTGTCGATACCGCCGAGGGTCTGAAGCTCGCCGACCAATAGGCCCGGCGGTTGCGGTAGTCGCGCATCGAACAGCCCGTTGCGCGACGAAAGATGTGCGAAAGCGAATTGGCGTTCGCAAAGCCGCATTCCCTGGCGATTCTGGCGCTGGTGCGCCGGGTGTTCTTCAGCAGCGACTTGACCAGTTTCAGCCGTTGCCGCAGAATGTAGCCGTGGACCGTTTCGCTGCGGACCTCGCGAAAGCGCTGTTCGAGCAACCGCCGCGACACGCCGACGGCTCCGGCGATGTCGTCGACCTTGAGGTTCGTCTTCAGGTTGCCGTCGATGAAGGCTGTCGCCCGGCGGACCAAGGTTGCCGCCGGCGGGCAGGCCTTGGTCGATTCCCGCTCCACCACGCCCACGATTCTGCACAGCGTTTCCCTTCGCTTGGCCCTTTTGCCGAGCCGGAACAGGCGCTGAAGCTCCGCTGCCGCCCGGAATCCTTCCGCCTCGTGATCCGGCTTGATGCTCGAAAGCGGCGGCTTGACCGATTGGCACAGCAGCACGTCATCGTCCACTCCGAGCAGCGTCACTTGTCGCGGAATTTCCAGCTTGGCCACGGCACAGGCCGTGCTTACCTGAACTGCGCGGTAATCGAAGGCGGCCATCACCGCCGCCGGCTTCGGCAGGAGCTTGAGCCAGGCGCTCAAATTGCGCAAGTCCTCGCCCAGCTGATGCGAGCCGTGCCTGAAGACGTGAAGGTCGTGCCCCTGCGCCTTGATGGTCCGCGTAAAGGCCCGTTCCCGCTGTGCCGACCAGGCGCTGTTGTCGACATTGGGTACGAAGCCATACGAATTGTAGGCGCCAAGCGACGACAGATAGTCGGCGCCTGCCGCGCCAACCCCGTCGTTGTCATTGCGGACAAAGGCGCTCGCGCCCGCGCGCGACTCGAATGCCGCATTGCGCACATCCACAAAGACGGCCGGGATTGGCGATTGCGCGATGAGCCGGGTGGACGTTTCGTCCATTGGGGTGGTGACGATAATCCCGTCGATTGCCGCGTCGATTTCCTGGGTAAGCGCCGAGACAATCGAATCATGCGGCAATTGGATCAGCCGCAAGGCCCAATTGGTTCCGGTGGCGGGGGGGGGGGGGGGGGGGCGTTGACATACTTGAAGATGCCGGCCAGCACGTCTCTTGCCGACACGCCGGCCGTCAAGTCGGTTACGACCGCGACCCTCCGCTGCCTGAATCCGCTTTGCATGGTTGAATTATACCACGACATTCCTGCGGTGCGCAAAAAATCATGGAATCCGTGCGTAAAATTTCATCAGTTCGTTTGACTTTGACGGAAGCGTTTTGCCACAATACGCGGCAAAGGATGGAGGACTTTACCATGAAAGGCATTGCCATGAAAGACACGGCGAAAAGGGGTGCCGGCCAGACCGGCCGCGGGCTGACAGCATTGGCGGGAGCGTGTGTGGCGTTGGCAGGTTCCCTCGCGAATGCCGCCTTTACCGAATCTAAACTGAATGATATTGCGGTCACGGACGACAGTGGCGCCATAATAGTTTATCACTCCGCAACCGGCGGCACGCCAAGCAACGCTTTCGACGGGGATACCAGTACCTATTATGAGAACGGCAACGTGAGAGTTGCCATCGGCTGGGTCGGCCTGGGCATCGCTTCGCCCAAGAATCTCACCAAGATCCGCTATGTGCCGCGCTCCGGTCAACCGTATCGAATCAAGAACTGCCTGATTCAAGGCGCGAACAACGAAGACTTCTCCGATGCGGTGACGCTGCATGTCATCGAAAACGCCAACAACACCAGCGGCTCCTGGCTTGAAGAGAACGTCTCCACCGAAGCGGGCCTGTGCCGGACCTACCGCTATTTCCGTCTGTATGCGCCCAACCTTTATGCCGACAACTGGGGGCCGAACGATACGGGATCCTGCGGCGGCAATATCGCCGAGCTTGAATTCTACGGCGGCGATCTGCCGGTCGATGAAAGCGCGCCTGCGGAGCCGGTCGTGAATTTTGCCGACGTGATCAATGGAATGGCGAATTTCCGCCTTGCCTCCCGCACCGAAGACGCCTACGGCTATGAGGTCCAGCGCCGATACGAGGGCGAGACCGGCTGGACGTCGCTCGTTTCCATCGTCGGAAAGACGACCTCGAGTGATGCCGTCTGGCTGCGGGCGGCGTCCAGCGCCGCCGCGTCCGCAACATACCGGGTTTGCGCCGTTTCGCCCGCCGGCGTCAGTTATCGCGAGTTCAGCATTCCCGCCGTCTATGGCCTGACGGGAACGGTTCTCGGCAATGGCAATCAGTATCAAAAGGTCTATGACGGCAATCCGGCGACCTTCAACGATTATACCGTCGAGCCGAGCACGGGCTGGGCCGGACAGGACTTCGGCGCCGAGCGCACCATCACGGGCGTCCGCTACGTGAAGCGGGAGGGCGGCGACGGAGTGCGCATTCGCGGCGCGAAGTTCCAGATCGCCACCACTGCCGACTTCTCGGATGCCGAGACCGTCTATGTCGCGCCGACCGATTACGTTCCGAATTTCGAGGTGGTGACGGCCACATTCGATCAGCCGGTAAAAGCCCGTTATGCGCGTTTCTACAGTTCGGAAAACGGCTACGGCAACATTGCGGAGTGCGAATGGATGACGCTGCCGGCGCCATTGGAGACTCCCTCCGGCATCTCCGTCGTGCGCGACAGTCTGCGCGACCAATATGCGCTAATCTCATGGGAAAAGCCGGCGATACCGGCGCTGTACGGCTCGGTGGGCGTTTTGAGGAAAGCTGGCGATGACGGCCAGTTCGAGCTGGTCGGCCAAGTCGATTCCGAAGCGACGTCGTATGTCGACAGCAAGCTCGAATTCGGCGTCAAGGTCGCGTATGCGCTCAGTTTCATCCGCACGGTCGAGGATGTGGACTACATCGGCGAGGTCTCTGCTGCCGCCGACTATTGCCGGGCCATGCGCCTTGAGCGCGACTGGAACGACCTGACCAAGGTCAAAGCAGGAGTGACGGTGATTGGTCAACTTACGGGTTTGGCTTCAATGTACAACGTCTTTGACGGCAATGAAAGTACGTTTGCGAACATATACAATCCGGACGGCACGGATGACGGCTACGCGCTCGTCGGCGTCGATTTGGGTCAGGGGTATCGGCTTGCCTTTTCGCGCGTCCTGCCGCGCCAGGATGGCGACGGCAATGCGCGCGGTCCCGGTTCGGTGCTCTTCGGGGCGAATACGACCGAAGGCTGGGAGGGGGTCCAAGTGAGCGCGTCCATGACGTTTCCGTCAAGGAGCGGCGCCAGCACGCTCGACTGGGGCGAATTTGCGAGCTTGGACCAGGCCACCGCCTATCGCTATTTCTGGATCCGCCGACCGGAGGGCAAGGGCTTCTGCAACTACGCCGAGCTGGAGCTCTACGGCTATCCGACTGAAGTGCTGACGGCGCCAGACGATTTTACCTGCGTGGTCAGCAATGGCGCGGTGGTGATGAATTGGGCGGGGTGCAGTCTTGCGACCGGTTATGTGGTGCAGCGAAAGGCGCAGGACCAGTCCGCTTGGGAGGATATAGCGGCTGTCGGCGCCGACGTTTTGTCGTATCGGGATGCGAATCTTCCGCTCGACCGCAGGGAGTATTCGTATCGCGTGCTCAGCGTCGGGGAGAGCGGCATGCGGATCCCCTCGCCAACGGGAACGATCGTGCAAACCATCGGGCTGGTGATTACGGTCCGGTAAGTTGGACAACAAGAGAGACAAGCAAGCAAGGAAGGAAGCGACAAGATGAGATTGCAGACAGCGCTGGCGCTCGCGGGTTCGATCGTCTGGGGGGTGCAGACGGCAGTGGCGGAATATCTGCCGAAGATGCACTTCGACCGATGGCACAACAGCTATACGAATTCGTTCGTCGCCAAGATCTACATGAAGAGCAAAGGGGTGGACAAGCCGGCGACCAATCTTGACCAATGCCGGCAGCTGATCGAGTCCGTGCATGGGATTTCCGGCGGAATGCACTCGATCATCTATCTCGTGGGCTGGTCGCATGACGGGCATGACTCGAAATTCCCCAATTGGGACGTCGTGGGCGATTGCTGCCGCTCGTCCTTGTCGCCGGATCCCGTGCTTTCGCTGCGTGCGGCCATCCGCGAAGCCCGGGAAAAGTGGAACTGCGACTTGAGCGTGCACATCAACACTTCCGATTGCCACACCGACAGTCCCGACTGGCAGTTCTACAACGACCACAAGCTCCTCCGCTGCGACGGAAAGGGCAATCCCGTCAAGTCCTACAGCAGCTGGTATATGATTTCCCACGCCAAGGACTGGAAGTCGGGCAATGCCAAGGCCAGAGTCGACCGGTTCCTCGCGATGCTGCCGGAAATCCGCGACTCCAAGACCGTCCATTTCGATGCGTTCTTCTCGCGTCCCTCGGAAGGCGACGGCATTACGCTCGAAGACGACAAGGCGGCTATCCGCGAGCAGGTGAAATACTGGCATGAGCAGGGGATCGACATTACGACGGAATTCGTCGAGTCCATCGACATGATCGGCTGGTTCCCGATGTTTTATCACCTGAATCTCGACGAGCGCCAGCGTATGCTTTATCCGGCTTCGCTCATTTGCGGCGGCGACAACGCCTGGAACGCCCGCAAGAAAATCGGTTATCGCAACCGCCCCGGCGGCGAAAGCTGCGCTCCCTCGGTCGGTTGCTACTACGAAGAAGCCTGGGGCATCGGGCATTTCAACGATATGAGCGCCCAGCATCTGAACCGGAAGCTCCTGGCGGAGAAGATGTTCCCGACCGCGCTGCTGAACGTATGGTACAATTACCATCCGCTGATCCGGCATTGCGTGACCGCGACCGACTACGGCGTTCAGCGCGCCGATGGCGTCCAGGCCGTGGTGCACATGGCCAATCAACGCCTGTCGGTCATGCAGAACGGGCGCACCGTCGTCGACGGCGGCGACTATTTCCTCGACATGCCGTATAACGGCGGCGTGATCTTGGCCTACTCGAAGCACGGGTGCGACCGTCCGTTCGAGTTGCCGCCGGAATGGGCGGGGCAGGGCGTGCTCAAGGGCGAAATCTGGACGCAGGGCAAGCGGACGGAAATCCCGGTCAAGAACAAGCGCGTGCAAATCCGGCTTGACGCCGGCGACTCGCTGGTCCTGAAGCGCAGTCGCTGAGACTGCGTCGGCAAACGGGTCGCTTTCGCCGCGCGAGGAGCGGTCCGCCGGAAACCGTACGCCGCCCGTCTCCTCGCGTGTAGGACGCGCCCCCCTTGCGCGGCGAGCACGCTTTTGGTATACTATTACCTGTTTCGAACGTATCGGAGCGTAGCGCAGCCTGGTAGCGCGTTTGCTTCGGGAGCAAAAGGCCGAGGGTTCAAATCCCTCCGCTCCGACCAATTCCCGACAAGAGAACAACCGCAGTAAATGCGGTTATTTTTGTCTTATATCCACGATTTGCCATGCTGTCGGCAAATGGCAGGCAAATGAAATTGTTTTTATCATCGGGTTGAGTACCCCGCTTTGGGGCGTGATTTTGGGTGGCGGATGTGTGGCGCGCAGCGGGTAAGCGGCATTCGCGGCGACAATTCAGGTTGTATCGCCAAGCCGATGCCGTACCGAACCGGAAGGTCAAGCGGGCAACTGGAGGTCCTTGCTGAATAGCGGACGACCACAGGATTGGCCATAAGGGGTACATGATGTTCAATGAGCTGAATATATGGTTCTTCGACTTGGACTTCGCAATTGACTTTGCTGGCAGGGTTGTAGTAAAATCTCGGCGACGAATCACAAGAGGCTGGCAATGGCGCTAAGGTACAATATGGCGGATTTCGCGACTTCGCCCAAGGTGCGCAAACAACTCAAGGCATACTTCGAATCGCCCGACCGCAACGATCCTGCTACGCAACTTCGCAACGCGGCTTAATTGAAAGGATGCACATTTATGCCCAAAAGGAAAGTTGCAGTGGAGGTTGTTAAATCGGTTGAGAGCGAATTGTTCAAGAATGTCAGAGCCATTCTTGCCAAGGCTCGCGCTACCATTTACACAGTAGCGAACTCGGCAATGGTGGAGGCATATTGGAATGTTGGGCGCGAAATCGTGGAAAAGCAAGGTGGTGAAAGCCGGGCAAAGTACGGCGATGGACTGATAAATCTGTTGGCGGAACGGTTGACGGCGGAGTTCGGTCCCGGATTCACGCGTACCAATCTTCGCAACATGCGCCAGTTTTATCTCATGTTTCCAAATCGCCACACAGTGTGTGGCAAATTGTCGTGGTCGCACTACCGTACGTTGATGACGGTCGAAAGCGAAAATGCCAGGGCCTATTATCTCAACGAGTGTATGGAATCAAAATGGAGCGTCCGCATCCTGCAACGCCAGATTAACACGCAGTTCTACGAACGACTTGTCCGCAACCATTCCCCAAAATCGGCAAGAGGACTTGTCAAACGCGGCGCACCCGATCCGCGAGATCTTGTACGAAGCCCTGCAATACTTGAGTTTACGGGCATTGATGCCCCTCAATACAAGGAGAGGGATCTTGAGATGGCGCTCATCAAGAACATGCGCATGTTTCTAATGGAGCTTGGTCGCGGTTTTTGCCTTGAAGCGGAGCAGAAGAAACTGCGCATCGGCGATGAAACATACAGCTGCGACCTCGTGTTCTACAACTATATCGCCCGATGCTTTTTCCTTGTTGATTTGAAGGTGGGTAAAGTTACGCCGCAAGACATCGGGCAGATGCAACTCTACAAGCACTACTACGAACGCGAAATGATGCGACCAGGCGACAATGCGCCTGTCGGCATTGTGCTTGGTTCTTCAGCAGATTCGGCGGTGGTGAAGTACACGCTCAATGAGCACGAACGCAATCTCTTCGCGGTCAAATACCATCTCACACTTCCGACAGTAGAGGAACTGCAATGCGAACTCAAACGTGAACGCGCCGCCATAGAAGAAGCGATATTACTTCTAGAACTGGACAAGAAAGAGCAAGGTGGGAGATGAAACAGCAAAAGAAGCGCAAAGCGCCGGGCTATACCGATTTGTTCCTTGACACGCTTAAGGTTATTGCGAGAAGGTTTTCTTGAAGCTTCAAGAGGGTGTGGGGGACGCCCTAACGCCTGATGATCCGAAGAAAGGAATAAAGGACTATGTCTTGTGGTCAACATTTTGTCCAGAGTGTTTAGATGTGGACGATACGCTTGAGATGAAACTGTTGGATGGTGGCATGTTGATGTTCAAATCGGAAACTTTGTCGGTCGAAGCTCTTCCCGAGTGCTATGCAACGGCGTTTGACAAGCCGTATGAAAAATTGGATGTGGAGGTTCTCTTTCAAGAGAATTGATGTTGCGACGTTTGCGCTTGACTTGATTAAACAGTTGAATTCATCCAATGGAAGAGCCTGACTGGTGCAACACGACTATCGCCGCCACGCGCGAACTGAAAGACCTCGCAAGCCGGCTGGGCGTCGCTTTCCTCGATCACCTTGTGATTGGTTCCGGGGAAGGCGACGGGTTCGTTGCTCTTGTCGAAGTCGGAGTATAGGGAAGGGACCATAGGGGAAGGCGCACCGATTGCGCACGGTTGTCGAGCGATACGGCGGCAGACATGGCCGACGGAAGTTTTTGAAGCAGGAAAGGAACGAAAAATGCAGCGTAAGTGCGATCAGTTGCGAAAGATAGAGTTTGTCCGCAATTTCACGAAGCATGCGGCGGGAAGCGTGCTCGTGAAGTGGGGCGACACGTGGGTCCTGTGCACGGCGAGCGTCGAGGAGAAGGTGCCGCCGTTTCTGAAGGATACGGGCAGGGGCTGGGTGACGGCGGAATACTCGATGCTGCCGTCCTCGACCGGCGGCGGACGCAAGGAGCGCGACATCAAGAAGCTGAAGCAGGACGCCCGCTCGACCGAGATTCAGCGCCTCATCGGGCGCTCGCTCCGCGCGGCGGTTGACATGGCGAAACTCGGCGAGCGGCAGATCACCGTCGATTGCGATGTGCTCCAGGCCGATGGCGGCACGCGCTGCGCGTCCATCACCGGCGGCATGGTCGCGCTGCAGGATGCCGTCCGTCGCCTGCTCGCCGAAGGCAAGCTCGCCGAAAACCCGATTGTCCATCGCGTGGCCGCCGTGTCCGTTGGCGTTTGCGACGGCAGGCCGACCTTGGATCTGGACTATGCGCACGATTCGACCGCCGAAGTCGATCTCAACGTCGTGATGACGGACGACGGACGCTATGTGGAGCTGCAAGGCACGGCTGAACACAAGCCGTTCACCGAAGAGTCGCTTGACGCGCTGCGCGCCCTCGCCCGCAAGGGACTCAAGCGCATCTTTGCGCTGATGCGGCCTTGAACGGATAGCGGGAGCAGAAGGGTGAATTGCGGCAAATTGGAAGGGACAGGCAAATGACCGACAGATTTTATGAGCAGACGCTCGCCACCGAGCGCAAGTACACGGGCAAGATCATCAGCGTCGATTTGCTCGACATCGAGTTGCCGGACGGACGCCGGGCCAAACGCGAGGTGGTCCGGCACGGGAATGCGGTGGCGATCCTTGCGCGGCGTCCCGACGGGAAGTTCGTGTTCGTGCAGCAGTACCGCAAGGCGGCGGAAGCGGCGCTGGTCGAGGTCATCGCCGGCGGCCTCGAACCGGGCGAAGACCCCGTTGAGGGCGCGAAGCGCGAGACCGCCGAAGAGACCGGCTACGAGGTGAAGTCCATCGAGCGGCTGACGACGGTCATCTGTACGCCTGGCTATTGCGAGGAGCGCATCCATCTCTACTTCGCCGAACTGTCGGAGGGACGGCACGAGCAGGACCTGGATCCGGACGAGAACGTCTGCCCCGTGGTGCTTTCCGCCGAAGAAGTGGAGGACGGCATTCGCCGGGGGACGATCTTCGATGCCAAGACGCTCTCCGCGTGGCTGGCCTACCGGCTCAGGGCATGACGATTGCCGAACAGCTCGAACGCCGGGTCGAAGCGGTCGTCCGGCGCGTGATTGCGGAATTTCCGCCGGACTTGCAGGCGCTCGCGGATCGCGTTCCCGTGTTCTGCGAATGGGAGCTGGCGGACCATTGGCTCGACGAGGGCGTTGCCGACGACTCGATGGGGCTTTTCAGCGGTCCCGCGTTGAACGAGCCGACGAATCCCGAATGGCTGGAATCCCCGCGCATCACGCTCTTCCTCGCGGAGCTTTGGGACTATTGCGGAGAGGATCCGGCGACGTTTGACGAAGAGGTGCGCATCACCTATGTCCATGAGTTCGGCCATTATCTCGGACTGAACGAGGCCGAGCTTGAGGCGCGAGGGCTGCTGTGACCTACGACGCGGCCTTCGCGAAGCTGGCGCGGTCGAAGTTTCGCCGCCGGTTCCGGCTGTCGGAGGCGGATTGCAGGTATGTCGCCGAGAAGGGGATCGGCACGATCCGCCGCCATGCCGAGGATTTCGTCCGCCAGCGACTTGCGCCCGCCCGGCCCGCGAATGACGGCCGGCAGACGCCCATGCGGGGGCATCCCGTGTTCAAGGCGCAGCATGCGACGGCGACCTGCTGCCGGGGCTGCATGGAAAAGTGGTGGCAGGTGCCGATGGGGGTCGAGCTTTCGCCGGCGCGGCAGCAGAAGGCGGTGAACCTGATTATGGAATGGATTGCCCGGCAGTTGCGCGGCGGCGCCTGAGCGCGCTCGCCAACCGGGCTTGCGGAGTATGTTATAATGTCCGGCAAGTTCAGGGAGAGGGATGGCTTGAGGTTCTGGATACACACATACGGCTGTCAGATGAATGTCCGCGACTCGGAGGCGGTCGAGGCGTTGCTGACGGCGGCGGGGCATACCCGGGCGAACGGCGAGGATGACGCCGAACTCGTGCTGGTCAACAGCTGCACGGTGCGGCAGAAGGCCGAAGAAAAGGCGATTGGCAAGGTGGGCAATCTGCTGGCCGCCGGCAAGATCGTGGGGCTGATGGGCTGTGCGGTGCAGCGGCTGGGCGCAGGGGTCTTCCGGAGCCTGCCGAAACTGCATTTTGCGGTCGGCCCCCGGATGTTCGGGCTGATTCCCGGCATTGTCGAGGGCATTGTCGCCGGCGCTCCGCTGGCGAGCGGCAGGGAGGCCGCGCTTCCGCTGTGGATCGGCGACGAGGTGCCGCAGGGGCTGGACGCGCATCCGGACTTCCGACGGTCGGGGACGTTCGCCGCCGTCCGGAGCTATGTGACCGTCCTGCTGGGCTGCGACAACCGGTGCAGCTACTGCATCGTTCCCGACGTGCGCGGGCACGAGTATTCGCGGCCTGCGCGCGAGGTGATCGCCGAGGTGCGCTGTCTGGTCGAGCGCGGCGTGAAGGAGGTCTGCCTGCTGGGGCAGAGCGTGCTGCGGTATGGCGTGCGCAACGCGGCCTGGGCGCCCGACGAGCCGAACGCGGGCGGCTTTGCGGAGGCGTTTCCCCGGCTGCTGTGGGAGTTGAACCGCATTGCGGGGCTGGAGCGGATCCGCTTCACCAGTGCGCATCCGAAGGGCTGCACGGACGAGCTGCTGCGGGTCTACCGGGAATGCCCAAAAGTCTGTCGGCACCTCCATCTGCCGGTCCAGTCGGGGAGCGACCGCGTGCTGGCCGCCATGGGCCGCCGCTACACGCGCGACGAGTATCTGGCGGCGGTCGGGAAGCTGCACGCCTTCGACCCCGAGTTTTCGGTGACGACGGACGTGATCGTCGGCTATCCGGGCGAGACGGAGTCCGACTTCGCGGCGACGCGCACGCTGATGGAGCAGGCGGGCTTCGACAACGCCTTCATCTTCAAGTATTCGCCGCGGCCGGGGACGCGCAGCGCGGCGTTGCCGGACGACGTGCCGACGGCGGAGAAGGAGCGCCGCGACCAGGTGCTGCTCGCCGATCAGGAGGTGCGCGGCCAGCGGCGCAACGACCGGCTGGTCGGCACGGTCCGCGCAGTGCTGGTCGAGGGGCCGTCCAAGCGCAACGCCGTCCGCTGGTCGGGGCGCGACTCCGGCAACCGCATCGTCGTCTGGGATCGGCGCGGCGACGAGCAAATCGGCGATTTGATCGAACTGAAAATCATCGGGGCGCATCCCCAGATTCTAATAGGAGAACGGATATGAAGATTGCCATTGTGGGCGCCGCCGGGCGCATGGGCCGGATGCTGTGTGCGCTGGCGGAGGGCACGGAGCTTGAGGTCGTCTCCAGGGTTGACGTGGCGGAGGGCTTCGACCGGTCCTGGTCGGACGCGGTCGAGGGCGTCATCGACTTCTCGTACCACACGGTCGTGCCGGGCTGTGTGGAGCAGGCGGCGGAAAGGGGTCTGGCCTATGTCATCGGCACGACCGGCCTGACCGCCGAGGAGCAGGCGCGGGTCGAGGCCGCCGCCAAGAAGATTCCGATCGTCCAGAGCGGCAACTATTCGCTGGGAATCAACCTGCTGCTGGAACTGGTGCAGAACGCGGCGAAGGCGCTGGGGCCGGACTATGACATCGAGATCGCGGAGATGCACCACCGGCACAAGAAGGATGCGCCGAGCGGGACGGCGCTCATGCTGGCGAAGGCGGCTGCGGCCGGCCGCGGCCAGCCGGCAGACTTCGTCTACGGGCGGCACGGCGACATCGGCGAGCGTCCGGTCGGGGAGATCGCCATTCACGCGCTGCGCGGCGGTTCCGTGATCGGCGACCATACGGTCATGTTCGCCGGCGAGGTCGAGCGCGTGGAGATCACGCACAAGGCGCAGGGGCGGGAGGCCTTTGCCGCCGGGGCGCTCAAGGCCCTGGCGTGGGCGGCCGGCCGCGGCCCCGGACTGTATACCATGCGTGACGTGCTCGGGTTCCGCTAAATTTTGATATAATAACCCGACACGTCTGTTCTTGGCGCGAAAAGAAGGAGAAACCATGAAGAAAGTGATGATTACGGGCATTGGCATGCTTTGTGCCAGTGGCAACGGCAAGGCGGCGGCCTGGGAGAACATCAAGGCCGGGAGGCCGGGAATCGGCCGAATCACCAGGTTCGATCCGTCTCGTTGCACGAGCCAGGTCGCCGCAGAGGTGAAGAATTTCCAGGAATATGCCATTGACGGCGGCCTGCTCGACAAGAAGGCGGCCCGGCACATGGCGCTGTTCTCGCAGTATGCGGTGGCGGCGGCGGTCGAGGCGTGGAAGGACGCCGGCTATACCGACGAGGCCAAGCCCGACATGGACCGCGTCGGCGTCATGATCGGCAACGGCATCGGCGGCCTGGACGTCACGAACGACAACCTCAAGATCCTGTTCGACAAGGGGCCGGACCGGCTCTCTCCCCTGGCCGTTCCCGAGCTCATCCCGAACGAGGCGGCCGGCAACGTGTCGATTGCCCTCGGCGCGAAGGGTCCCGCCCAGGTCGTGGCGACGGCGTGCGCTTCCTCGACGGACGCGCTCGGCCTCTCGCTGGACATGATCCGGGCCGGCCGGGCCGACGTGGTCGTGGCGGGCGGCACGGAGGCGGCGATCATCGAGTTCACCGTCGGCGGCTTCATGAAGATGCGGGCGCTTTCGACGCATTTCAACGACACGCCGGAGAAGGCGTGCCGTCCGTTCTGCGCCGACCGCGACGGGTTCGTGATGGGCGAGGGCGCGGCCGTGCTGATCCTGGAGTCGGAGGAGCACGCGAAGGCGCGCGGCGCGCGCGTCTACGCCGAGCTGGCCGGCTATGGCGCGACGTCTGACGCCTATCACATCACGGCGCCCGATCCGTCCGGGCGCGGCGCGATCAAGGCGATTGAGATCGCCCTGCGGGACGCCGGCGTCACCGACAAGTCGACGGTTGACTACATCAACGCGCACGGAACGTCCACGCACCTGAACGACCAGATGGAGACGAAGGCGTTCAAGACCGTCTTCGGCGAAGAGGGCGCGAAGAAAATCAACGTCTCGTCGACGAAGTCGATGCACGGTCATCTGCTCGGCGGAACCGGTGCGCTGGAGGCCGCGATTACCGCGCTGGCGGTCCACGAGGGCTTCGTGCCGCCGACCATCAACTACGACCAGCCCGACCTGCAGGTCGCGGCCGACGCGGGCGAGGTGCCGCTTGACCTCAACTACACCCCGAACGTCGGCGTGAAGCGCGACATTCGCGTGGCGCTGTCGAGTTCGCTCGGCTTCGGCGGGCACAACGGCGTGGTCGTCCTGAAGAAGGCCTGACCGTCAGGGAGCCGCAGGTGTCCGCAGACGCCTCCGCACGTATGAACCTTCCCGTCTTCAAGACCGTTTTCAACCGGGCCGGCGCCGAACTGCTGCCGCATCGGCCGCCGTTCCTGTTCGTGGACCGCCTGCTGACGGCGGACGAAACCGGCGCCGTCGGCGAGTATACCTTTGCGCTGGAGAAGAACGACTTCTTCCGCGGGTACTGTCCCGGGTCGCCGGTGGTGCCGGGCGCGGTTCTGGTCGAGGCGATGGCGCAGGTCGCCGGCGCTTCGGTCGTCGCCCGCAACGTCGTCGGCCAGCAGATCGCCTTTGCGATTGCGTCGATTGACGAGGTGCGCCTGCGCCAGCCGTTCCGGCCCGGCGACAGGCTGGTAACCGTGGTCGAGTGCATCCGCGAGCGGCCGCCGCTCGGCTGCTACCGGTTCCGGGGCTACCTGAACGGCGAGCCGGACGCGAACGGCGAGCCGGCGGCCGAGTGCGTCGTCAAGTGCATGATGGGGAAGCAGGTCGTCGAGAAGGACCGGACATGATCAGAATCGTTCAGGCAGGCAGTCGCCGCGTCGCGGCGTTCAACGCCCGGCCGGCCTTTCCCGAAGAGGCCGAGCAGGCGGCGGCTTCCGTGCTGGCGGACATCCGTCGGGACGGCGACCGGGCGGTGCGCCGCGCCGTCGCGCGGTTCGAGGGCTTCACGGGAACGCGGCTGCGGCTGGACGTCGACGCCGACGAGCTCGAACGGCAGCTGGATCCGAAGCTCGTGCGGGCGGTCAGGGATGCGCATCGACGCGTCCTTCGCTTCTCCAAGGCGTCGCTGCGCCGGGACTGGTCGATGAAGACGCCGCGCGGCGGCACTGCGGGCGAGTTCTTCTCGCCGATGGACCGCGTGGGCGTCTACGTTCCCGGCGGCACGGCGCCGCTGGCGTCCACCTCGGTGATGACGGTGACGCTGGCGCAGGCGGCCGGCGTCCGGGAGATCGTCGCCTGTACGCCGGCCGGCCGGGACGGCAAGGTCAATCCCGTGCTCCTGTACGCGCTCAAGCTCGCGGGGGCGACGGAGATCTACCGCGTCGGCGGCATCCAGGCGATCGGCATGATGGCCTTCGGCACGAAGACGTGCCGCAAGGTGCAGAAGATCGCCGGTCCGGGCAATGCCTTCGTGACGGCGGCCAAGCGCCAGGTCTACGGCTACGTGGCCATCGACCAGGTGGCCGGGCCGAGCGAAATCGCCGTGCTGACGGACGGTTCGGTGGACGTGCGCTGGATCGCGGCGGACCTGCTGTCGCAGGCCGAGCACGGCTCCGGCTACGAGAAGTCGCTGTGCGTCTGCACGTCCCGGGCGCTTGCCGGGCAGATTCGCGCCGAGGTCCTGCGCCAGGCGGCGACGCTGTCGCGCCGGGAGCTGGTGCAGCGCGTCATCGACCGGGACGGCATCCTGATTGTCGTCGCGCCGACCGTTGCCGAGGGGCTTGAGGTCGTCAACCGCTTTGCGCCGGAGCATTTCGAGATCATGACCAGGGACGCCCTGAAGGTGATGAAAGGCGTCCGTTCGGCCGGCGCCGTCTTCGCCGGCGCCTGGACGCCCGAGTCGGCCGGCGATTTCGTCGCCGGCCCGAGCCACGTCCTGCCGACCGGCGGCGCGGCGAACATGTTCAACGGCCTGACGCCGGACGATTTCCGCCGTCGGCACAGCTTCGTCGCCTTCACGCGGGACGACCTGGCCGACACGCGGGACACCATTGAGGCGTTTGCCGCCGTGGAGGGCCTTGACGGCCACGGTCGTGCTGCCACGATCCGGTTCGGATGACCTTCTGCCAACGACATGCGTACGGCTTCGGCTGCGGCGTCGCGTTGCTTTTCTGGCCTTTCTTCGCGCGTCGCCGGAAGATCTCCGTCGAGAACGTCCTGCGGTGCGGCATCACGGCGGACGTCCGCGAGGCGCACCGCATCGCGCGGCGCTCCTTCTGCCATTTCGCCGGGCACATGTGCGAGGCGCTGTGCGCGCCGGGCGTGGTGACGCGGGAGAATCTGCTTGGCCATCTGGACTGTACGGAAGCCGCGCCGGCGACGCGCGACCTGCTGCTGAATCCGCCCGCCGGGCCGATCCTGCTCGTCTCGGGCCACCACGGCTGCTGGGAGGTCGCGACCAACGTCCTCTCGCTGGTGCGGCCGATGATCGCCATCGCCCGCGTGATGGATTCGAAGCTGCTTCAGCGCTGGATGAAGAAACACCATTTCCGCGGACCGGTGACCATCGTCAACAAGAACGACGGCATCACCCGCGACATCCTGCAGAAGTGGCAGGACGAACGCGCGGCCATGACCATCCTGATGGACCAGTATGCGCACCACGGCCCGCTGCTGTCCTTCCTCGGGCGTCCGGCGCGGACGGTGACGTCGGCGGCGCGGCTGGCGATCCGCTACGGCCATCCGGTGGTCGTCGGCTCGTTCGTCCGCATCGCGCCCTACCGCTACCGGCTGGTCGGCGGCGAGCCGCTCGTCTTCGGCCGGGACGCAGACCGCGACGCGGTCGCGCAGGTCCTGAACGACCGCCTGTCGGAGGCCATTCGCCGGTATCCCGAACAGTATCTCTGGATGCACCGGAGGTGGCGCGATGACTAGCGTGGCGCTTTCGCTGGCGTTCGACGTCCTGTGCCTCGCGGTCAGCATCGTCTTCTTCTGGTCGACTTTCGTCGTCCTGATCGGCCTGGTCCGGCCGGTGCGCCGCCATCCGTCCGCCGGGCGCAAGCTCCGCTTCGCCGTGCTGATCTGCGCCCGCAACGAAGAGCGGGTCATTCGCCTGCCGGTGAAAAGCGCGCGGTTGAGCAAGTATCCCGCCGACCGGCGCAGCATCATCGTCCTGGCGGACAACTGTACGGACGCGACCGTGGCGCAGGCGCGGGCGGCCGGTGCCGAGGTCTGGGAGAAGACGACGCCGAGCGTCGGGAAGGGCGACGTGCTCGCCTGGGGCGTGCGCAAGGTCTGCGAGCGCGGCGACTTCGACGCCATCGCCGTGTTCGACGCCGACAACGTCGTTTCCGACGGCTGGCTGGACGCGATGAACGACGCGCTGCAGGACGGCGAGACGGTCGTCACCGGGCGGCGCCGGTCGTCCAACGCCAGGGCGAACGTGATTTCCGGCTGGTACACCGTCTACTGGGACATGATGAACGAGCTGTCGAACCGGGTGCGCACCAGTCTCGGACTCTCCGGCAAGCTGACCGGAACGGGCTTCGCCTTTCTCCTGTCGGCGCTCGGCGACGGCGGCTGGCGGACGGAGACGATGGTGGAGGACGTCGAGTTCACCGTCCAGACGAACTTGCGCGGCGGTCGCGTCGCCTATGTGCCGGAAGCGGACTATGCCGACGAACAGCCGGAGACCGTGCGCTATATGTGGCGGCAGCTGCGCCGGTGGGCGACCGGCGGCTGGCAGGTGGCCGGCCGCTATTTCGCCCCGTGGGCGAAGGGCCTGCGGACGCGGCCCTCGCTTCGCCTGTTCGACTGCTTCTTCGCCATTCTCACCGGAATGTCCGTCTCCTTCATCCTCCTGTTCAACCTGCTGGCCTTCCTGGTCCGCCTGGCGGCCCGGCTGGCGGACGCGCACGCCTTGACCGTTTTCTTCGGCGTCTTCGGCTTCGTCTTCGTCATGGGCTGGTTTACGGCGGTGGCGTCGGTGGCCCTGTCGCCGGACAAGCGCCGACCGCACGTCCGCGCGATTCTGACCTTCCCCGTCTTCTCCCTGATTCTGGCGAGTGCGGTCCTTTACACGCTGGTGCGGCCGACGCGGGCGTGGAAGCCGATTCCGCACGTCGGAATTTGATGATCGGTGTGGATTGACCGCGGGCTCTTTCCCGGGAGAATCAGGAAATAATCAGGAATGAGCGGTGCGAAATCTTATGCCGTTGATGCGAAAGTTATATCCTAAAAATAGATACGAGAAATTGTGGTATAATTTTCGCATCAGTTGACGGATGGAGGTTCGTATGAAGTATATGACCGTAGCGGAAGCGGCGAAGAAGTGGGGCGTGACGCCTCGCAGCGTCCAGCTTCATTGCGTCAAGGGCGACATTGCAGGCGTCAACCTTCTGGGCAAGGCGTGGCAGATACCGTCCAATGCCGAGCGTCCGCAGCGGAAGCCTCGTGCCAAGGGATTGCCGAGCAGCATCTGGGCTGCTCTCAAGGCGGAGAAACGCGGACGTGTCGCTGGTGGTCTCTATCATCGGCTGCAAATTGACTTCACCTACAACACCAACCACATGGAGGGAAGCCGTCTGACCCACGAGCAGACGCGGTGGATATTCGAGACGCAGACGGTCGGCGACATAGCCAAGGACGTGCCTGTCGATGATATTGTCGAGACTGCCAACCATTTCCGTTGCATCGACCTCGTGCTGGAATCGGCTGGCGCAGCACTGACCGAGCGCTATGTGAAGATGCTTCACTCCCAGCTCAAGAGCGGTACGAGTGACAGCCGCAAGGAGTGGTTCGCCGTCGGTGACTACAAGCGGCTCGATAACATCGTTGGCGAAATGGAGACATGCCCAGCCAAGGATGTGCCGCGAGAGATGGCGAAGTTGCTGGCGTGGTACAAGGATGCAAAGAAGACTTTTGAAACGCTGCTGGACTTGCATGTGCGGTTCGAGACCATCCATCCATTTCAAGACGGCAACGGTCGTGTCGGTCGGCTGATACTGCTGAAGGAATGTCTCAAGTACGGTCATGTGCCATTCGTCATCGCCGAGAACATGCGCAAGTTCTACTATCTCGGACTTTCCGATTGGCGGAAGAAACGTCACGCTCGGCTGGTCGATACGTGCCGCACAGGGCAAGACGTGTTTGTTCTCGGACTGCGCAAGTTCGGTTATGCGAAGCTGGCGGACAAAGCCGAGGAAATACAGGGTCGAACCCCAATGGTGGAGTAGCGTTGGAGTTGGTGCGAAAACGATGCGAAAATTGCGATTTTCGCGGGGGCTGTCCCCGGGGGCGCCCTGTTTTGGTATAATCCCAGGAATGTTCGAGACCCTGGCAGCACATCTGGACGCTCTGGCGGCGCTGGCGCCGACCTGGGGCTTTCTCTTCGTCTTCGTGTTCATGGCCGTCGAGTCGAGCTTCATCCCGTTCCCGAGCGAAGTCGTCATGATTCCGGCGGGCTTTCTGGCGGCTCGCGGCGAACTGGGCGTCTGCTCGCCGCCGACGGCGCTGGCGCTGGCGATTGCCGTCGGCATCGCGGGGTCGTTGGTCGGGGCCTACGCCAACTACTTCCTGGCGCTTCGCGTCGGCAAGCCGTTTCTCGAAAAATACGGCAAGTACTTCTTCGTCCAGCCGGAGCCGCTGGCCCGCGCCTGCGAGGTCTTCAACCGCTACGGCGCCGTGACGACGTTCGTCTGTCGGCTCGTGCCGGTCATTCGCCAGCTGATTTCCATTCCGGCCGGCATCAGCCGCATGCCGCTCGGCGCCTTTACGCTTTTCACCGGGCTTGGCGCCGGCATCTGGACGGCGATTCTGGCGTTCGTCGGCTACGGGCTCGGCAAGACGGCCGGCGACATCACCTATCTCGAGCTGTGCACGCGCGGCAAGGCGATGGCGGCGGAGAACCTGCCGCTGCTGGTCGGCGGCGCCGTCGTGCTGGTCGGGCTGTATGTCGTCGCGTCAAGGCTCGTCATGAGGAGGCGCTGACCCTGCTCGCGGTCGAACATCTCCGGGTTGCCTTTCGCGTGTCCGGGCGGCTTTCCGTGCCGGTGCGGGACGTCTCGTTCGCGGTTCCGCCGAACGGGCGCGTCGCGCTCGTCGGCGAGTCCGGCTGCGGCAAGTCGCTGACGGCGCTGGCGCTTGGCGGCCTGCTTGAGCGCGCCGAAGTCTCCGGGCGCATCGTCGGCTCGCCGCGCATCGCCTACGTGTTCCAGAATCCGATGCAGTCGCTCAATCCGGTCATGCGCGTCGGACGGCAGATCGAGGAGGCGGTGCCTAAAGGTGTCCTGGCGTCCGGACGCGGGGCGCGGGGAACGGCGGAGCTGCTGGCGGCGGTGGACCTGCCGGCGGAAGCGGCGCGCAAGTATCCCTGCGAGCTGTCGGGCGGGCAGCAGCAGCGCGTCATGATCGCCATGGCGCTGGCGCGCGAACCCGAGCTGCTGGTCGCCGACGAGCCGACGACGGCGCTGGACGTCACGACGCAACGGGCGGTGCTCGACCTGATCGCGCGCGTCGCGGACGAAAGGCGGATGGCCGTCCTGCTGATCACGCACAACCTCGGTCTCGTCGCGCGCTACGCGACGTTCGTCAACGTCATGTATGCCGGCGAGATCGTCGAGTGCGGGAGCGTGCGCGACGTCCTGGGCGCTCCCCGTCACCCGTATACGCAGGGGCTGATTGCCGCCGTGCCGCGCATAGACGCGCCGAAGGACGCGCCGCTCGCCGACATTCCCGGAACCGTGCCGCCCCCGACCGACTGGCCGACGGGATGCGCGTTCCATCCGCGCTGCCCGCAGGCGCGTCCGGAATGCGGCTCCGAGGACTTCGCGACGCTGTGGCGGGCGGCCGGTTCGCCGTCGGTGAGATGCCTGCTTTGCCGTTGACGCCGACGGGGGAAAATGCTACACTTTCCTCATGAAACACACGCTTTGGGGCCTTGCGGCCGTCGGGTGCTTGCTTTCGGCACAGGCGGGGGATCGTTTCTTCTATGCGTCTTGCGACTTTGCGCGGTCTGAGCGCGTCGCGTTCATCACCAATCTGGTCGCGCGCGGAGCGGCGGTCGGCTACAACGGCATGGTCCTCGCCGGCGGCATCGACTACCTGCCGTGGTGGAAGGGCCAGGCGAAGCTTGACGGGCTGCGAACCGTCAAGCGCGCGTGCGACGAGCGCGGCGTGGAGCTGATTCCCCTGATCTGGGGCTGCGGCTACGGCTCGATGATCGGTCGCGACCGCAATCTGGCCGAGGGCTTTCCGCTGCGGGACTTTCCGGCGGAGGTGCGCAAGGGCAAGCTGCGGTTCCCGTCCGGGCCGGTCGCGCGCGCGCGAATGCGGTTCCGCGCCTGGGACAAGAACGTCCGGGGCGACGGACCGTGGACGTTTGCGAACTTTACCGAGAAGCACGGTCATTCGCGCCTGGCCTGCCAGCTCGACCTTGAGCCGAACCGCCGCTACCGGGCGACCATGCGCGTCCGCGAACGCGGCCTTGTCCCGCGGAGCGCCTTCCGGCTGCAGGGCTATGTCGGGCTGCGGGACAAGAACGCCCCGTCGAAGCAGATTGGCGGCGTCACCGCGTTCAGGCGCAGCGACACCAACGAGACGGCGACCTGCGTCTACGAGTTTGTGACGCCCGGCCGCCCGGACTTCGATCTCATCTTCGGCACCTGGGGCGGCAAGCGCGGCTCGGTCACGGTCGAGTCGCTGACGGTCGAGGAGATTCCGCACGAACCGCCCCTGCGCCGTCCGGGCTGTCCGCTGACGATCCGCCGCGCCGACACGGGGGCGGAGGTTGCCGAGCAGGCGCTCAAGTCGCTGCCCGACGGCACGCAGCTGCGCGTCGACTGCTACGTGTCGCAGACCGTGGCGGCCGGCCAGCGCTCGACCTGCATGAGCGAACCGAAGCTCTACGAGCTGTTCGACCAGAGCGCCGCGGCGATGGCGCGCGAGCTGAAGCCCGCGAAAGTCCTGCTCAGCATGGACGAGATCCGCGAGGGCGGGACCTGCGCGGCCTGCGAGGCCCGGCGCACGGACATGGCGCACATCCTCGGCGACTGCGTGACGCGCCAGCACGCCATCCTGCGCCGGCACCTGCCCGGCGTCGGCGTCTACATCTGGAGCGACATGTTCAATCCGCTCGCGAACGCCCATGATGACTACTATGCCTGCAAGGGGACGTTCGCCGGGTCCTGGCAGCTCATTCCGAAGGACATCATCATCGCCGACTGGCACGGTTCGCTCTACGAGAAGTCGCTGCCGTTCTGGCAGGAGCACGGCTTCAAGGTGCTGGGCGCGACCTACTACGACCAGGACGCGCTGGAGCCGCGGTCGGTGCATGATGTCCGCGAACTGCGCAAGCACGCTCATGTCACCGGTGTCATGTACACGACGTGGCAGGATCGCTACGAACTGCTGGAGCCTTTCGCCCGGCAGTTCTTCAACCGTCCCTGAGCGACCGGAGGCAACCGCCCATACCCAACCCCTACAGGAGTTCGAACATGAGAGAGCGAATCAAGGCTGCCATGCGCGTTGGAGCCGTTGCGGTCGCGCTGGCGTGCGCCGTCGGCAGCGTCCGTGCGGAAGAGCCCGAGACGGTCGGGGTGGCGCGGAGCGGCGACCTGCTGACGTACTCCGGCACCCTGACCAATGCGACGGGCGAGGTCGTCGCCTACCGCGACGGGCTGATTGTCTATGCGCCGCTCCAGTTCAGCGTCCATGCGGGCGCCAGCCTGTACGGGCTGATCTGGGACCTCTCCTGGGGGCGGATCGTTGCCGAAGGCGACCTGTCGTTCGGCGCCGGCGGCATCCGGTTTACCGCCGCAACCAGGCGCTGCTCTGTCTGGGAGCGGAAACGGGATGGCTCGGGGCTGATCGTGAACGAGGACCAGCGCTGGCAGTCGCAGACCGCCTCCGGGCAGATTGTGCTCTTCGACGGGATCCAGTCCACGGTCGTCGATGGCGTCGTGACCGTTCCCGGCGGCATCCGGCCTGATTCGTACGTGCCGCTCAAGCTTGGCGAGGGCGTGACGCTGACCGTTTCGAACCTGCAGTTCTACGCGCTTTCCGCGCAGAGCGACTGTTCGCGCGGCGTACTGCGGTTCGTCGACTGCCCGCGGATAGTGCCGCTGACCTTCCAGGGCGAGGAATGCGCGTTCCACGGCCGCCGGATGGAGTTCTGCGGCGAAACGACCAAGCTCAGGCTGATCGGGACGATTTCCGACCTGTGGACGGCCATCAATCCGGTCAAATACGCCGTCGGCACGCACATCGACGCCGAACACCTGGCGCGGGAGCTGGTCTTCGAGGACGGCGCGGACATCGAGGTCAACACGAAAACCCCGCTGACGCTGGGGGTGGAGAAGATTTCCGTGCGCGGCGGTGCGGGTTCGGTCACGACCATCGGCCTGCGGGAAAACGGGACCGAGCCGGGCGCGACCTTCCACCAGACGCGCGCAATCGAACTGGATGTCGGCGAGAACGCCGGCTTCGCCCTGTACGGCGCCATGACGGGTACGCCGGTCTGGTCGCTTGCCGGTGCGGGCACGGCCACCTTCAAGACCGATTTCGTGCGCATCGCCTCGGTGGAGGGCTTCACGGGCACGGTGGTGGCCGCGTCGGGCATCGTCGAACTGCCGCCGAAGTCGACCTGGCCGGAGGGAATGCGCATCGAGACGACGGGCACGGGCGTGTTCGCGGCCGAGGGGCTGTCCGGCGACGGGACGGTGGAGGCCGCACGCTTCGTCAGCGACGCGGTGGAGACGGAGGACATTCTCGTGCCGTCGGGCAAGGTGCTGTATGTCGCGGGCGACGGCCTGGCGGCTGCCGTTGACCGCACGATTACCTTGCAGACCGGGGCGACGCTGGCAATTGGCCGCACCGCCACGATCGGCGCCACGGTCAACGTCACGAACACGATCGTCGCCGTCGAGGCGGACGGCACGATCAGGGACTACAGCTGCTACTACGTCCGGCCGGTCATGCCGGACGTGACGGCGACGTTCACCGGGGCGGTCAACGGCACCATCGACCGCATGGACCTGCCCAACGACGTGAATCACCGCGACACCCTCGGCAAGATCGCCGACTACAACGTGCTGGTCTTCGACGGGCCGGGCACCAACGTCCTCTCCGGCGGCGGCGCCTGGCTGCTGATCAGCGTCAGCCACCGGCGCGGCAGCGTCATCCTGAACGCCGGGCTCTACGAGTCGGGCCGGGCTTCGGCCGACAACCTCGGCGGCGTCATTTCAATCGAAGGTTCGGCGGAGAAGTTCAGCGTCACGAGCAGTCCGGCCGGGCGGGCGAAGCTCTCGCTGCCGACCATGCAGACCGTCCAGAACATCTACATCGGCGCGACTGCGGCGGTTTCGGTCTTCGAGGTGGCGGGCGGCGAGCTGTTCCTCGGCAACAACCGCGGCCTGCGCATCGGCTCCGGCGGCTCCTCGGCGACCAACGTCTTCCGCATCGGCGCCGGTGCGCAGGTGACGTGCACCGGATCCGGGCAGCCGATCGTGATCGGCGCGAAGACCGGCGCGAAGGACAGCCAGATCTTCAGCCGCGTCGAAATGACGGGCGGCCGCCTGACTTCCTACAAGTGGTTCACGCAGGGCGGCGACACGGAGGCGACGGACCGCATGCGCGAGTTCGTCTGGACCGGGGGCGTGCTGCAATGGCACAAGGATGTCTCCCCGGTGGCCTTCTTCCGCACCCAGTACGTGCCCGTGACCATCGCCGGGCCGGACTGCGTCGTGGACTGCATCGGCAAGTCCGTCACCAACGTCATCTCCTGCTTCGCCACGGAAGCCGACGTGCCGCCGGCGGCGTGGACCTTCACGGAGCATGGGCGCCTGACCGCGAGCAACGGCACGCTCGTCATCAATGCGCCGCTGGTCGGGGCGAATCTCGCCGCCGCCGCCGGTGCGAGGGTGGAGGTGCTGCCGCGCAGTTGCTCCTATCCGTACAACAGCTCGTACACCAGCGCGACCTTCCCGAACGGGGCGGAACAGCCAAGGGTGGAGACGGCGATGACCCACGACGTGGCGAAGGTGACGGTCGCCGATGCGGCCGGCGGCGCGTTCGTGGCGTCGGCGGAGGCGTCGATTGCCGACGTGACGCTTGAGCTGGTGCGCGGCGGGCTGTGGCCGGTCGCCAAGACCTTCGAGCACATAACGTGGAAGGATCTCGTCTTTGCGGACGGCTCGGTCCTGTCCGGTTCGCGGACGACCGAGACGACGGACCTCGGGTCCGGATCGCTCACGTTCTCCGGGCAGGTAACGACGGCCTTTGCGTCGCGTCCCCGGCTGGCGTCGGAGGCGTGTCCGCTCTTCAAGGCTGCGGCGGTGGACGTCGGCGCGGCGACGTTCGTCCCGCAGCCGGGGACGAAGGAGGCGGTCTTCTGCTCCTCCGCAACGGCGCTGTGGCTCGAGTCCAGGGGCGGGCTGATAATCGTCCGCTGACCGGGGCGTCCGGCGCGGGGCCGACCGGCCCCGCGCTTATGCTATAATACCCTGCCATGAAAACCTATGGTATCATCCCCAGCCGGTTCGGGTCGAGCCGGTTTCCGGGGAAGCCGCTGGCGATGCTCGCCGGGAAGCCGCTGGTCGTCTGGGTCGTCGAGGCGGTCCGGAAGGCGAAGTCGCTGGACGACGTCTTTGTCGCGACGGACGACGAGCGCATCGCCGCAGCCGTCGAACGCTGCGGCGGCACGGCGGTGATGACGCCCTCGGAGCTGCCGAGCGGGACCGACCGCATCGCCTGCGCGGCGCGGAACCGCCTGGGCGGGGACTTCGCCGACGACGACATCCTCGTCAACGTCCAGGGCGACGAGCCGCTGGTCGATCCGGCGCTGGTGGACGCGCTGGCGGGCAAGCTGAAGGACGATGCGCGGTGGCAGATGGCGACGGCCGTGACGCCGATCCGCCGGGTCGAGGACTTCGCCGCGAAGACGGTCGTCAAGGTCGTGCTGGACCGCGACGACGGCGCGCTCTACTTCTCCCGGGCGCCGATTCCCTGCGACCGCGACCGGCCGTCGCCGGGCGCCGGCGACGCCCCCCCGGCCCTGGCCGTTCGCCATCTCGGCATCTACGCCTATCGCGGCGGCTTTCTGAAGCGGTACGTCCGGGAGCCGCCGTGCGCGCTGGAGCAGACGGAGAAGCTGGAGCAGCTCCGGGCGCTCTGGATGGGGGCGCGCATTGCCGTCGTGCGGACGGAGGACGAGGGCGTCGGCGTGGACACTCCGGAGGACGCCGCACGGGTGGAGAAACTCCTGCTTGAACGCGTCCGCTGAGCTTTCCCGGACCGAGCGGCGGGCGCTCCTCCGACGGGCGCTCGTCGATTCGCTGCCGGTGCTGATGGGCTACACGACGATGGGCTTCGTCGCCGGCGTCTTGCTGGCCGCGAAGGGCGACGTCGTCCTCTCTCCCCTGTGGGCGCTGCTGACCTCCTCGCTCTGGGTGACGGGCACGATGTCCATCGCCAGCGTCCCCGAGATCGCCCGCCGCGCCTCCCTGTGCGCATTCGCGCTGATGACGCTGGGCGTCAACTTCCGCTATGCGTTCTACGGGTTTTCGCTGCTGGCGCGCTGGAAGGACGTGCCGTTCTGGCACCGGGCGTATCTCATCCTGATGCTGACGGACGAGAACTACGCGCTGGAGGCGGCCTGCCCGTTCCGGGATCCGCAGCGGAACTTGCGCTACTGCACGGTCCTCTCCGCGCTCAACCATTCCTACTGGATCGTCGGGGTGACGGTCGGCGCCGTCGTCGTCTGCCTGCTCGGGCAGCTGATTGATCCCGCGACGATCAAGTCCTGCACCAACGGCATGGAGTTCTCGATGACGGCGCTGTTCCTGGTGATCTTCACCGACCAGATGCGGGCGGCGGTGGCAGGCGCGGGGCGCGGATTGCGGAAAGGAGGGCGATGAGGGCGGAGATCGGGTACATGCTGGGCGTGGTGGCGGTTGTCTTCGCGGTCAACTACGCCTTGCGCATACTGCCGTTCCTCCTGTTCTCGGGGAAGAACCGCGCACTGCCGGGCTGGGTCGAGCCGCTGGGGAAGGTGATTTCGCCGATCATCATCGCGGGGCTGATCGTCTATGCCTATGCCGGCTCGGCGTGGCGGACGCCGTGGCCCTATCTGGCCGGCGCCGTGACGGTCTTGCTCCAGCTCTGGCGGCGCAACGCACTCCTGAGCATCGTCACGGGAACCGTGCTCTACATGGTGCTCGTCAGCTGCTGCGGCTGTGCGACGCAGCAGGTCGAGCTGGATGCCCGGCATCCCGCCGTCCGCGTCTCGACGCAGGGCTTCCTTTTCGGCGAGCAGTTCATGCCGGCGGAGGAGATCGCCGCGACGCTGGCGGGCTGCGGGGTACCCCGCGACCGCGTCATCCACATCCGGCTCGATCCCGACGTGCGGGACCTGCGTCCCGCGCGTCTGCTCATGGCCCACCTCCGCAAGGCGGGCTATACGCGCCCCATTCTGGTGACGAAGCGCCACTCCGCTTCGGAGAACCTCGGCAAGCCGGCGAAGGCCGCCGCCCCCCGGGCGGGCGCGCCGTCGGCCGCGAAGACGATACGCTACAGGAAGGCAGACGAATGACGGACGAGGCGGCGAAGGCGAGAATGGCGCAGCTGGTCGCGGAAATCGACCGGCACGACCGGCTGTACTACGTCGAGGCGCGTCCGGTCATCGGTGACCGCGATTACGACCGCCTCTACGACGAGCTCCTGGCGCTGGAGCGGGCGTATCCGCAGTTCCTCGATCCGAATTCGCCGACGCAGCGCGTCTCGGGTGCGCCGGTCGTCGGCTTCGCGCAGGTGCGGCACGATCCGCCGATGCAGTCCCTGGACAAGACGCATTCCCGGGGCGAGCTTGCGGACTTCGACGCGATGGTCCGCCGGGAAGTCTCGGGGTTTACCTATCTCGTGGAGCCGAAGGTGGACGGCGTGTCGATGTCGCTGCGCTACGAGCACCGCCGGCTCGTCCGTGCGGCGACGCGCGGGAACGGGCAGGTCGGCGACGACGTGACGCGGAACGTGCGGACGATCCGGTCCGTGCCGCTGACGCTGCCCGCCGAGGCGCCGGAGACGCTGGAGGTGCGCGGCGAGGTCTACATGACGCGTGACGGGTTCCTGCGGCTGAACGAGCGCGAGGAGGAGGCGGGGCGCGAGCCGTTCGCCAATCCGCGCAACGCCTGCGCGGGGTCGCTGAAGCAACTGGACAGCCGGGTTGCCGCGGAGCGCCCGCTCGACCTCGTCGTCTACAACGCCGGCGGCGTCGGGTGCGAGGGCTTCGCCTCCCATTCCGAGCTGGTCGCCGCGTTTCGGCGCTGGGGCTTCCCCGTCACGCCCTGGTCGCGTCCCTGCGGGACGATGGACGAGGTGTTCGCCGCCATCGACGAGCTGGAGGGTCTCCGGCACTCGTTTCGCTTCGAGATCGACGGGGCCGTGGTCAAGATCGACGAGCGGCGGTTCTACGCCGTCCTCGGGGCGACGGCGCACGGGCCGCGCTGGGCGCGCGCCTACAAGTACGCGCCGGAACGGGCGGAAACCGTCGTCGAGGCGGTGACCGTGCAGGTGGGGCGTACGGGCATCCTGACGCCGGTGGCGGAGCTGCGGCCGACGGAACTGGCCGGTTCGGTCATCTCCCGGGCGACGCTGCACAATGCCGACCAGATCGCGCGGCAGGACATCCGCATCGGCGACCACGTGTGGATAGTCAAGGCCGGGGACGTCATTCCGGCGATCGAATCGTCCATCCCCGAGCGGCGGACGGGCGCGGAGAAGGTCTTCGAAATGCCGCGGCAGTGTCCGGTCTGCGGCGGAGCGGTCGTGCGGGCGGAGGGCGAGGTGGCGGTCCGGTGCGTGAATCCGGCGTGTCCCGCCCAGCTCCGGCGTCGGCTTGAACATTTCGCGAGCCGCAACGCGCTCGACATCAAGGCGCTCGGGGAGAAGGTGGCGGACGCCCTGGTTGGCCAGGGCCTGGTGCGGGACGTCCTGGACCTGTTCGTCCTCCGGGAAGACGACGTCGTCGGCCTGGACCTGGCGGACGACGCGCCGCCGGCGGACGGGCAGTCGCTGCTCCCCGGTCTGCCCCGGCCGACGCGGAAGTTCGGCGCCAACGGGCGCAAGATGCTGGAGGCCGTCGCGGCGGCGAAGCAGCTGCCGCTGCACCGCTGGCTCTATGCCGTCGGCATTCCGAACGTGGGCGTCGCGGTGGCGAAGGACATCGCCGCCGAGCATGCGCGGTTCGGCGACCTCGCGGGTTCGGCGGTGCTGCAACGCGTCGTCGAGAATGACGCGAAGAAGGGCCGGGAGCGCGAGATCCTGGCGATCAAGGCGGAGGCGGCGAGGGCCGTGCTCGGCTTCTGCGCGAGCGACTACGGCCGGCGCTTCCTGGCGCGGATGGCCGAACTGGGCATCGATCCGGCGGCGGAGCGGCGGGCGGCGAAGACGTCAGGCCCGCTGGTCGGCGCGGGCTGCGTGCTGACCGGCACCCTGTCGCGGCCGCGCGGCGAGTACGCGCAGCTGATCGAGGCGGCCGGCGGCGTCGTGCAGAGCGCCGTGACGGCGAAGACGCGCTACCTGATCGCCGGCGCGAACACGGGGGCGACCAAGACCGAGAAGGCGCACAAGCTCGGCACGGAAGTGATCGACGAGGCGCGGCTGAAGGAGCTGCTGGAGGCCTGATGGCGCTTTCCCTCCAGCCCCGGCAGACGCAGAAGCAGGCGCTGACGCCGGCGATGTGGCTCGGCCTCAACCTGCTGACCCTGCCGATCGGCGAGTTGCGCGATTCCGTCAAGCAGGAGATTGATTCCAATCCGGCCCTGGAGGTCGAGAACCCGTCGGTCTTCGCCGGGACGTCGCCCGGACGCCTCGCGCCGGGGGATGGGTTTGCCCTCGACAACGTGGCGGACGAGCGGGGCGAGAGCCTGGAGGAGCATCTGCTGGCGGAAATCAGGTTGAGCGAGCTGGAGCCGCGCGAGGCGGAGCTTTGCCGGGTGATCGTCGCCGAACTGGACGGCGACGGGCGATTCCAGGGGAAGCTTCCCGACCTGCAGATGTTGACGGGCGCTTCCGCCGCCGCGCTGGAGGCGGCCCGGCAACGGGTGATGACGCTGGACCCGAAGGGATGCGGCGCGCGGAACCTGAAGGAGTGCTTCCTGGCGCAGCTCGACCGGGTCCCGGCGGCGAAGCGCGCGGCGTTTGTCGCGGATCTCGAAAACCTCGAGTCGGGCCGCGTGCTGCCGGAGACGGTGAAGATTCTCCGGACGCTCGACCCGTTCCCGGGGCGGCTCTACGACAACCGCAAGACGCAGTTCGTGACGCCCGACATCCAGGTGGACGAAGACGGGGAGGTCGAACTCGACCAGCGGGACATTCCCGAGCTGCGCGTCTCGCCCAAGTACGTCGACATGGCGAAGGACCGGACGCTCGACGCCGAGACGCGGCAGTTCGCCGCCGAGCGCGTCAAGCGGGCGCGCGAGTTCCGCGAAGCCGTGCTGCGGCGGCAGGAGACGATGGAGCGGATCGCCGAGCTGGCGATCGCCGGCCAGCCGGACTTCCTGACGATGGGGGCGCGCGGCATCCGGAAGCAGACGATGAGCGAAGTGGCGAAGCAGGCGAAGTGCAACGTGGCGACGGTCTCCCGCGCGGCGGCGCGCAAGTACGTGAAGACGCCGCGGGGGACGGTGCCGTTCCGGAAGTTCTTCGCGCTCGTCGACCAGGCGCCGGTCGAGAAGCTGCGGGAGGTCCTGGAGGCGATTCCGCCCGGGCAGTTCGTCCCCGACCGGGAGATCGCCGCGCGGATGGCGAAGGCCGGTTTTCCGATGGCGCGGCGCACGGTGGCCAAGTACCGCCTGCGGCTGATGGGCGGCCGCCAGTGAGGTGCCGCCGGATATGGCCTGCAAGGTGTCGCCGGATATGGTATAATCTGCCCGTCTTAAACTGAAACTACAGAGCGAAAAAGAACAAGGCAAGAAAAAAGAAGGATGGAAAAGATGGAACAGAAGAAGTACGTTTATTTCTTTGGCGCCGGCCAGACCGAGGGCAATGCGGACATGCGCGAACTCCTGGGCGGCAAGGGCGCCAACCTCGCGGAAATGGCCGGGCTCGGCCTGCCGGTGCCGCAGGGCTTCACGATCACGACCGAAGCCTGCACGCGCTACTATGACGACGGCAAGGTCATCGCCGACGACATCATGGGGCAGGTGATGGAGTACGTCGACCGGCTCGAGCGTTCCGCCGGCAAGAAGTTCGGCGACACGGCGAATCCGCTCCTGGTCTCGGTCCGCTCGGGCGCGCGCGCCTCGATGCCGGGCATGATGGACACGATTCTGAACCTCGGCCTCAACGAGACGGTCGTCGAGTCGCTCGCCGAGCAGACCAAGAATCCGCGCTGGGCGTGGGACTGCTATCGCCGCTTCATCCAGATGTACTCCGACGTCGTCATGGAAGTCGGCAAGAAGCACTTCGAGCGGCTGATCGACGAGATGAAGGCGAAGAAGGGCGTCAAGCTCGACGTCGAGCTCACCGCCGACGATCTCCGGGCGCTGGCGGGAATGTTCAAGGCCGAGTACCGGGCGAAGATCGGGGCGGACTTCCCGTCCGACGCGAAGGAACAGCTCGTCGGCGCGATCAAGGCCGTCTTCCGCAGCTGGGACAATCCGCGCGCGAACGTCTACCGGCGCGACAACGACATCCCGTACAGCTGGGGCACGGCCGTCAACGTCCAGATGATGGCGTTCGGCAACCTCAACGACGAGTCCGGCACGGGCGTCGCGTTCACGCGCGATCCGGCGACGGGCGAAAAGCGGCTCATGGGCGAGTTCCTCATGAACGCGCAGGGCGAGGACGTGGTCGCCGGCGTGCGCACGCCGATGCCGATCGCGAAGATGGCCGAGGTGATGCCGGAGTGCTTCGAGCAGTTCCGGCAGATCTGCGCGACGCTCGAAGGCCACTACCGCGACATGCAGGACATGGAGTTCACGATCGAGAACCGGAAGCTCTTCATGCTCCAGACGCGCAACGGCAAGCGCACGGCGAAGGCGGCGCTCAAGATCGCGTGCGATCTCGTCGACGAGGGCATGCGCACCGAGGAGGAGGCCGTGCTCATGATCGACCCCCGCAACCTCGACACGCTCCTGCATCCGCAGTTCGACGCGGCCTCCCTCCGGAAGGGCAAGGTCATGGGGCGCGGCCTCCCCGCCTCGCCGGGCGCGGCGTGCGGCAAGATCGTCTTCACCGCCGAGGACGCGAAGGCGTGGAAGAAGCGCGGCGAGAAGGTCGTCCTGGTCCGCCTCGAGACTTCGCCGGAGGACATCGAGGGCATGAAGTCCGCGCAGGGCATCCTGACGGTCCGCGGCGGCATGACGTCGCACGCGGCGGTCGTCGCGCGCGGCATGGGCACCTGCTGCGTCTCCGGCTGCCAGGAGATCGCGATGGACGAGGAGAACCGGACCTTCACCCTGAACGGCAAGACCTTCCGGGAGGGCGACTGGCTCTCGATCGACGGCTCCACCGGCAACATCTACGACGGCGTCATCACGACGGTCGACGCGACGATTGCGGGCGAGTTCGGCCGCATCATGACGTGGGCGGACAAGTTCCGCCGCCTGAAGGTGCGCGCGAACGCGGACACGCCGCGGGACGCGAAGAAGGCGCGCGAACTCGGCGCCGAGGGCATTGGCCTTTGCCGCACCGAGCACATGTTCTTCGAGGCGGACCGCATCGCGGCCTTCCGCGAGATGATCTGCTCCGACACCGAGGAGGAGCGCCGCATCGCGCTCGCCAAGATCCTGCCGTACCAGCAGGACGACTTCGAGCAGCTCTACGAGGCGCTGGAGGGCGCTCCCGTCACCATTCGCTTCCTCGACCCGCCGCTGCACGAGTTCGTGCCGCACAACGAGGACGAGATCCAGCTGCTCGCGAAGACGCAGAACAAGCCGGTCCGGCGCATCAAGGAGATCATCGACTCCCTCCACGAGTTCAATCCGATGATGGGCCACCGCGGCTGCCGCCTGGCGGTCACCTATCCGGAAATCGCCCGCATGCAGACGCGCGCCGTCATCCGCGCCGCGATCAGCGTCCAGCGGCGCCATCCGGACTGGAAGGTCAGGCCCGAGATCATGATTCCGCTCACCGGCGAGATGAAGGAGCTCAAGTGGGTCAAGGACGTCGTCGTCGCGGCGGCGGACGTGGAGATCGCCGAAGCCGGCGTCAGCCTCGACTACGAGGTCGGCACGATGATCGAGATCCCGCGCGCGGCCCTGACGGCCGACGAGATGGCGAAGGAGGCGGACTTCTTCTGCTTCGGCACGAACGACCTTACGCAGATGACCTACGGCTTCTCGCGTGACGACGCGGGCAAGTTCCTGACGGCGTACTACGACGCGAAGATCTTCGAGAACGACCCGTTCGCCAAGCTCGACCAGACCGGCGTCGGCAAGCTGATGCAGATGGCGATCGCCCTCGGCAAGCCGGTCAATCCGAAGCTCCACTGCGGCATCTGCGGCGAACACGGCGGCGACCCGACTTCGGTCGAGTTCTGCCACCGCATCGGGCTGGACTACGTCTCCTGCTCGCCGTACCGCGTGCCGATCGCGCGGCTGGCGGCGGCCCAGGCGGCGCTCCGCAAGTGAGGAAAGGAAAGACGTCCGTATGGTCAAGGTGGAAATCTGCTGTGGCACCGCCTGCTATCTCCTGGGCGCGGCGAAGATGATGAACATCGAGGACGCCCTGCCCGAGGAGTGCCGCGGCCGCGTCGAAGTCGAGGCGAGGACCTGTCTTGAGCTCTGCGAGCGGGAAAACCTCGGCGGCGCGCCATACGTCCGGTTCAACGGGACGGAAATCATGTCCCAGGCGACGCCGGAGCGGGTGGCGGCGCGCATCCGCGAACTGGTCGAGGGGATCGCCTGATGCTGAACGGTTCGACCTTTCTGCGCCGCGAGCTGATGATTCGGCTGGTGCGCGCGTTCGACGAGGGGCGGCTGTCCGAGGAGATCGACCGGATCGCGGTCAGACTGCGTCCGAAGGACTCGGACGCCTCCCGCTGCTGCATCTATCACGACCGGGCGGTCATCAAGTACCGCCTGATGGCGCTCCTCGGCTTTGGGGTCGAGGACGAGACGGACGAGACGAAGCCGCTCAGCGCGTATCTCGCGGCGCGGGAGCGGGGGCCGGCCGCCGAACGCCGCCCCCTGCCGCCCTGGGGCTTCGCGCCGCTTTCCGTCTGCGGACCCGCCTGCAGCGGCTGTCCGGACGCGCGGATCGTCTCGACGTCGAACTGCCGCGGTTGCTTTGCGCGGCCGTGCGTGTACAACTGCCCGAAGAAGGCGATCGAGGTCGTCAACGGGCGGAGCGTCATCGATTCGGAGAAGTGCGTCAAGTGCGGCAAGTGCATCGCGGTCTGCCCGTACCATGCGATCATCAAGACGACCGTGCCCTGCGAAGAGGCGTGTCCGGTCAAGGCCATCCGCAAGAACGAGCGCGGGGTCGCGGAAATCGACTTCGAGAAGTGCATCTTCTGCGGCAAGTGCTTCGCCGCCTGCCCGTTCGGCGCGATCATGGAGCGCTCGCAGCTCGTCGAGGTCCTTGCGGCGATGAAGCGCGGCGAAAAGCTGGTTGCGATGGTCGCGCCGTCGGCCGAGCACCAGTTCCCGGGGTCGATCGAGCAGCTGCTTTCCGCCTGCTCGCAGGCGGGCTTCGCCGACGTCATCGAAGTGGCTCTCGGGGCCGAGAAGACGACCGAACACGAGACGGCCGAGTTCGTCGAGCGGATGGCGAAGAACCCGAAGACGTTCATGACGACGTCGTGCTGCCCGGCCTACGTCAACCTCATGGCGAAGCACCTGCCGGAGCTGATCGAACACGTTTCGCTGACGCCGAGTCCGATGGTGTACGCGCGCGAGCTCGTCAAGGCGCGGGACGCGTCCGCCAAGACGGTCTTCATCGGGCCGTGCGTGGCCAAGCGGAGCGAAGCGCGGCGGAAGGACGTCGATTACGTCCTCTCCTTCGAGGAGCTCGGCGCCATCTTCGCCGGCCGCAAGATCGACGTGATGGCCTGTGCGCCGTGGCCCGTGCCGCGGCCCGCGAACCCGACCGCGCGGAACTTCGCCCGCAGCTGCGGCGTGACGGAGGCGGTGCTGGCCGAGGCGACGGCGAAGATTCCGGGCTTCCAGCTCAATTCCAAGCAGATCAACGGCATCGACAAGAAGACGTGTACGATGCTGAAGCTCTATGCGTCCGGCAAGCTGCCCGCGAACTTCCTGGAGGTGATGGCCTGCCCCGGGGGTTGCGTGAACGGTCCCTGCTCGCTGACCTGACCGGAGTCACTTGCACGGGTGCCGCGGCTTTTGGTATAATCTCCCCCAATTCGTCATCGGGGGCTAACCGGTGACGACTGTCAACTGCGGGCAAAACCCTGGGAAAAGGGCACAAATCCGCCAAAAGAAAGAGAAAAGAAAGATGCAGAAGAGCTATCGTGCTCCGAATCCGGGCGACCAGCGCTCGTGGTTCCTCATCGACGCGAAGGACCAGCCGATCGGCCGCCTCGCCGTCGTCGTCGCCAACAAGCTCCGGGCGAAGGATCTGCCGACGTTTGATCCTTCCGTCGACGCCGGTGCGTTCGTCATCGTGACGAATGCCGCGCAGGCCAAGCTGACCGGCCGCCGGGAAGAGCTCAAGACCTACCATCGCTACAGCGGCTACCGGAACGGTCTCAAGACCTTCACGGCCGCCGAGATGCGCGCGTCGCATCCCGACCGCATGATCAAGGAGGCCGTCTGGGGCATGCTCCCGAAGAACAACATCGCGCGCAAGATGATAACGCGGGTCAAGGTCTTCGCCGGTGCGGCCGACGAAGGCATGCTCAAGGCGCAGAAGCCGGTTGAAATCAAGCTCTAAGGGAGAATCTGGAAAATGGCTACCAAGAAGGCAATTTCCGCCGGTACCGGCCGTCGCAAGACCGCGACTGCCCGCGTGAATCTCGTCGAAGGCAAGGGCAGCTGGACGGTCAACGGCGTCGAGCTTGAGACGTACATTCCGAGCGAGGCCCTCCGCGCCTACCTGAAGCAGCCCGTCGCCATCTCCGGCTATGACATGGAGAAGGTCGATGTCGTGGTGTTCGCCAAGGGCGGCGGCATCTCCGGTCAGGCCGGCGCGATTCGCCACGGTCTCGCCCGGGCGCTGGTCGCGGCCGACGAAACCACGCGCGCCGCGCTCAAGAAGGCCGGTTGCATGACGCGTGACAGCCGCATGAAGGAGCGCAAGAAACCCGGCCAGCCGGGCGCCCGCAAGCGCTTCCAGTTCTCGAAGCGCTAATCGGCGGCGACAAGATCGGGTTGGAGGTGGACAATGGAGCTGGAAGTTCCGCTGTTCACCTTCGCCTTTGGTTTCCACCTTAAATCCTGGTCAGAACAATGGCATTTGGTTTTTTGAAGAAGATCGTCGCGACGCTGACGGGCAAGAAGCCGTCGCAGGGCAAGGCGGGCGGCAAGGGCCAGCGCACGCGCGGAGGCCGGGGCCGTGGCGGGAAGGACGGGAAGCCCCGGCAGGGCGGTCAGCGGCAGCCGGGCGCCCAGCAGAAGTCGGGCGGCCAGCAGAAACCGGGCGGCCAGCGGCAGTCGAACCAGCCGCCGCGGGGCGACCGCGGGCCGCGCAAGGATCAGGGCAAGTCCGGGGGAGGCCGTCGCGGCGACCGTCGCGAACGCGGCGGCCGCGGGCGTCGCGGTCCCGCGCCGGTGAACACGGCCGCCGACCAGATGCGTCCGGGCGGGGAGATTCCCTCCGAGGAGCTGCAGGCGCGCCGGGAGGCGCACGCCAAGTGGTCGATGGAGCAGTTTGTCGTCGAACCCCTGGAAGGCAAGCGGCGTTTTCACGACTTCGACCTGCCGTCGGAAGTGATGCACGGCATCGCCGACCTCGGCTTCAAGTATTGCACCGAAATCCAGGCGCTTAGCCTCGAACAGGCGCTCCAGGGCAAGAACATCGCCGGCAAGGCGCAGACCGGTTCGGGCAAGACGGCGGCGTTTCTCGTCGCCATCCTGACGCGTTATCTCCGCACCCCGGAGAACCGCGCGAAGAACGGCGGCAATCCGCGTGCGCTCGTCATCGCGCCGACCCGCGAACTCGTCATCCAGATCTGCAAGGACGCCGATGCGATCGGCAAGTACACCGGGCTCCGGAGCCTCGCGATCTACGGCGGCATGGACTATGACCGCCAGCGGCAGGAGGTGCTGGCGCATCCTGTCGACCTGCTCGTGGCGACGCCCGGCCGACTGCTCGATTTCGTGAAAAGCCGGGTCATCAATCTCTCGAACGTCGATACGCTGGTCATCGACGAGGCCGACCGGATGCTGGACATGGGCTTCATCCCGGACGTCCGCCGCATCATGAGCTACCTGCCGCCGAAGAACCGGCGCACGACGATGCTCTACTCGGCGACGCTCGACGACACCGTGATGCGTCTGGCGATGAACTGGATGGAGGAGCCGTTCAAGGCCGAGGTCGAGTCCGAGACGAACGCGACCGACACCGTCCGGCAGGTCGTCTACGTGATTCAGGCCAAGGACAAGTTCAAGGTCCTCTACAATCACGTCGCCCTGCATCCGAACGCCCGCACGATCGTCTTCTGCAACCGCAAGTCGACGACGGAAGATGTCTACGAGTCGCTGAAGGTCCGTCATGTCTCCGTCGAAATGCTGTCGGGCGACGTGAACCAGAACAAGCGCCTGCGGGTGCTGGACCAGTTCCGCGACGGCGAGGTCAAGGTCGTGGTGGCGACCGACGTCGCGGGGCGCGGCATCGACATCAAGGGGCTGGAGTACGTCATCAACTTCGACTTCCCCTACGAGGCCGAGGACTACGTGCATCGCATCGGCCGCACCGGCCGCGCGGGTTCGACGGGGGTGGCGATCTCGTTTGCGGACGAGTTCGAGAGCTGCCAGATTCCCGACATCGAGCAGTACATCAACGAGACGCTCAAGTGCACGGTCATCGGTCCGGAGGATCCGCTGATGAAGGAGCTTCCCGCGCGCGGCTCCGCCCTGGCGGCGGTCAATGCGGCGGAACTGGCCGAGGTCGACGCCCGCGAGGCCGCCGGCGAGGAGGAAAAGGCCGCCGCCGCCGCGCTGGTGGGCGCCAACGCCGTGACCGGCAGCGGCAAGGCGGCCGTCCTGTCCACCGAGTGTCCGCAGCGGAAGCTCCCCAAGTTCGAGCATGCGCTTGACCCGAAGACGCCGCCGCCGGACGAGTCGGACGCGTATTCCCAGCCGGTCGGGCAGAAGGAACGCCTGGAAGAGTGGCGGCTCGCCGAGGACGCCAAGGCGTAGGAGGACGGAAAACATGAAAAGAGCCTTTGGCACGGTCCTCGCGGCGGCGTTCGCGCTGGCGGGGTTCGCCGATCTGGACTTGAACGGCAGCTGGCAGTTCCGCTTCGACGAGGGACGGCCGATCACGGAGGTGACGGGCCCCGCGTTCGACGCGACGGGGCTGATGGTCGTTCCGGGCTGCTTCGACGCGATGCCCCGGACGTTCATGAAGCGCGGCACGGCGATGTACCGCCGGACGTTCAGGCTGGACGAGGCGAAGCCCGCCGCCTGGCTCGTCATCGACGGCATCGGGCTTTACGGCCGGTTCTGGATCGACGGACGCGAGATCGGCGTCGACGATCTCCCGTACAGCCGCGTGGAGCTGCCGGTCGGCGCCCTGGCGGCAGGCGTCCATACGCTCGTCGCGGCGGTGGACAACCGTTTCGACTGGAGCTACCAGAAGCTGGTGCGGCCCTATTACGATTTCCATCTGTGGGGCGGCTTCTACCGCGGCGTGTCCCTGACGTTCGACAACCGCAGGCTCTTCGTCCGGACGCGGGACTACGCCACGGGGACGGTGGAGATCGAAGCCGTCAACTTTGCGGAGCAGGACTTCGCGACGACGCTGGTCTTCGACGACGCCAACGAAGTCGCGGCGACGTTCCGGAACGGACGCGCCCGCGTCGCGGTGCCGTCCTTCAGGCTGTGGTCCCCCGAGGAGCCGAATCTGCACACGGTCGCGGCGAAAGGCGTGCGCGCGCGGTTTGGCATCCGGACGATCGAGGCGAAGGCGGGCGGCCTCTACCTCAACGGCCGGCGCATCTTCCTCCAGGGCGCGAACCGCCACGAGCAGCAGCTGCAGCTGGGCGCCTCGACGCCGGAGGGGTTCATGCTGATCGATCTCCAGAACCTCAAGGCGATGGGCGGCAATTTCCTGCGCGGTGCGCACTATCCGCAGTCGCAGCGTTTCCTCGACCTCTGCGACGAGATGGGCGTGCTCGTGTGGGAGGAGTCGCTGGGCTGGGGCAATGGACAGACCTACACCTTCAAGCGCACAGACGGCAACAACGAACTGATCGACCCGCAGTTCATCGCCAAGCAGATCGAGCAGACGGCGCTGATGGTCCGCAACAGCTTCAATCACCCGTCGGTGATCATCTTCGCCTTCCTGAACGAATGCCGGAGCGACAGCGTCGAATGCAAGGCGCTCGTCGACCGGCTGATCGCCACCATCAAGGCCGAGGATTCGGGCCGCCTGGTCACTTTCGCCTGCAATCTGATCGAAAAGGACATCTGCAACGAGAATACGGACATCGTGGCGTTTAACACCTATCCGGGAACGATCAACGGCCATCCGGGCGTGCACGGGGAGCTGGTCGAGAAGATCCACAATATGCCCGGATACGGCATCGACTGGGCGGTTCGGCATTTCCAGGCGAAGCGTCCGGGCAAGACGCTCATCATCTCGGAAATGGGGACGTCGGCGCTCTACGGCGCGCGCGATCCGTCCGCACCGGCCGACACGGAGAACTTCCAGGCCGAGTACGAAGGCATCGTGGCCGAGGCCGTCTGGAACAATCCGGGGCTTGCGGGCATTTCCTTCTGGCAGTATTTCGACACGCGCACGTGCGGCCGCGAATGCGCAGGCGACGGCCGGAAGCACCTGGCCATGAGCTGGGCCGGCCTGTTCGACGCGAATCGCCGTCCGAAGCTGGCGGTGCAGACGCTGGCGGACTGGTACACGAACAAGACGCCGGCCAATCTCAAGGACGTGAAGTAGGCCGGACGGCGCAACCGTCGGTCCGGGCGCGCTGCGCGTGCGCAAGGGCGGCGGACTGGTCGTTCTGCTTCGTTGAGGGCCCGGATATGGCCGCTTGTCGTTTCGCAATCTGGGGAATCGCCGTCGCGCTGGCGCTGGGCGCGACGGCGTCCGTCGTCTGGGAGCCGCTGTACGAGCCGGGCTGCGGCGGCGCCATCGTCTCGGTCGAGGAGAATCCGCACGATCCGCAGCACGTCGTCTCGGGCGGCGACATGCTCGGCACGGCCGCGTCGTTCGACGGCTGCGAGCGCTGGGTTCCCGGGCTGGGACTCTCCACCTACGAGATGGCGACGCCGACCTTTCACCCGACCCGCGGCAACGAGGTCTGGATCGGGTCCTGCTCCGGGCCTTACCGCAGCCGCGACGGCGGCCGGACCTGGGAATGGCAACGCCAGGGCATGCCGCAGCCGCGCCGCGGCGTCTATACCGTCGCCATCGAAAAGGTGCTTTTCGACCCGGCGGACGCGAAACGGCTGCTGGCCTTCGGCGGCAGTTCGCGCGGGTGGACCAAGGTCGGACAGCAGGGCGCGGTCTGGGAGAGCCTGGACGACGGCGAACACTGGCGGCGGCTCGGCACCATCACCGGCGACGGCTTCACGACGAACGCGGTCAACGGCGCGAATGTGGTCAAGGCTTTCTGGGGTCCGGCCCTGCGGGGAACCGGCGCGTGGCTGCACGTCTTCGCCCGCGACGGCGGCTGGCTGACTTCGTTGGACGGGGGCCGGACCTGGCGGCGGCGCAAGACCGAGGGAATCGAGGGTGCGCTGACCTCCGTCACCGTCCATCCGGCGAATCCCCGGGTGGTCTGGGCCGTGACGGGCGCCGGCGCGGCGGGACCCGACGGCAAGCTGGCGCCGGGACACGTCTGGAAGAGTACGGACGGCGGGCGCACCTTCACGCGGTCCGACGCCGGCATCCGGCTGCTTGGCCATACGAACCGGCAGCTGGTCTCGCGTTTCCGGGACATCGCCGTCTCGCCGGCCGATCCGGACGTGCTCTACGTCAGCGACATGTCCTGGCAATCGGAGTCGATCTGGGTTTCCGAGGACGGCGGCGCGAGCTGGCGGCTTTCGGCGGACAAGCGGCGGCTCGACACCTGCTGCTTCGCCGGACCGAACGTGAAACTGTCGCCCTCGCCGACGCGGCGCGGGACGGTCTACGCCTACAACTCGGAGTATGTGCTGAAGTCGACCGACTGCGGCCGGAGCTGGCGCGACATGACCGCCTACCGCCCTGACCCGTCCAGGCCGGACCACTGGCGCGGGCGAGGCTGGAACGGCTGGTGCTCGATCGGCGTCGTCTTCAATCCCTACCGGCGCGGCGAACTGATTGTCTTCGGCATGGACGCCTCGCGCGGCTGGCTCACCCGTGACGGCGGCCGGAGCTGGAGCTATGCGCACAGCACGGCCGGCCCGTGGTGCGGCGGCAGGGGGGCGGCGTTCTCGAAGAACGGCTTCGTCTACGTCACCAGCGGGCAGCGCGGCGAGAACTGCGGCGTCGTCATCAGCCGCGACGGCGGGCGGACCTGGGTCACGCGCCTGGGCGCCGGCTGCGGACTGCCCGAACGACGCGACGGCGAATACGGCGGCGTCTGGGTCGAGCCGGAGCGGGGACTGTCGGCGTTCGTGCTGCACGGCGGCCGGATGTACCGCACCGAAGACGGCGGCGAGAGCTGGCGGATGGACGCGACCTGCACGGAGACGGGCTGCTTCGCGGAGGATCCGACCCAGCCCGGGCGCTTCTACCTCAAGAACGATCGGGGCGTGTTCGTCACCGAAGACTGGCGGAACTTCCGTCCCCTCGGACTGGCAGGCCGGGCCGAGGGGCTGATCGCCTGCGACGCGAAAGGCCGGGTGCTGGTCTGCCGCGGGCGGGACGGGTCGAATTTCGGGCTCTTCCGCTACGATCCCGCCGTCGGCGGCTGGACCCGGCTCTTCGACCACCGCTTCGCCTTTGCGGTGGCGGCCGATCCGAAGAATCCGGCGCGGCTGGCGATGACGACGCAGGACCGGCCCTATCACGACTTCGCCGGCGGCGACGGCGTCTATGTCTCCGCCGACGACGGCCAGACCTGGACACCGGCGAACGCGGGCCTGCACAATTTGCGGCTTTCGTGCATCGCCTTTGACCCGTTTGACTCCGAGACGCTGGTCGCGGGTACGGGCGGCGGCGGTTTCGTGAAGGGGCGCTGGCGGACAGGGTCCGCCGAGTAGCGCGCTTTACATGGTCTGTCGGACGGAAAGCCGAACCACGACAGGCTGTGGCGGCAAATCGGCGCCTCGTCTGGCGGAAACGCCGTTGGCATTGTTTTTGCTTGGAGTTTTGCAGACCTGCAATACGGCAGGCGAAGCAAAGGAAAAGCAATGAACAAGATGACCACGAGGGAGTTCCTGAAAACCGCCTGCGCCGGTGTGGCCGGCGCGACATTGGCCGGCTGCGACAAGCGCAGCGACCTGGCCAAGGGGATCACGATTCCCCAGACGCACCGCATGATCAAGTGGCGTTTCCAGACTTACGCCGGAACGGCCCTGGCGCAGCACGTCTGCAAACCGGCGATTGACGCCTTCAACAAGGTGGCCGGCAACCGCATGCACATCGACCTGTATTACGCCGATCAGCTCGTCCCGACCTCGGAGCTGTTCAGCGCCCTGCAGGCCGGCACGCTCGACGGCGTGCAGAGCGACGACGACTCGATGTCCTCGGCGGCCGACGTCCGCGTCTTCGGCGGCTACTTTCCGTTCGCCTCGCGCTATTCGCTGGACGTGCCGGTGCTGTTCGCGCAATACGGACTCGACAAGATCTGGGCGGAGTCCTACCGGGAGGCGTCGGGCGGCAAGGTGACGTGGCTCTCGGCCGGCTCGTGGGACCCGTGCCATTTCGCCACCAAGAAGCCGATCAACCATCTCGCCGACATGAAGGGGCTGAAGGTCTACACCTTCCCGACGGCCGGCCGCTTCCTGAGCCAGTTCGGCGTCGTGCCGGTGACGCTGCCGTACGAAGACGCCGAGATGGCGCTGCGGACGGGGACGCTCGACGGCGTGGCGTGGTCGGGCATTACCGAGGACTACACGGTGGGCTGGGCGGACGCCTGCAAGTATTTCGTGACCAACTCGCTGTCCGGCGCCTGGATCGGCTCCTACTTCGCCAACACCGAAAGCTGGAAGGCGGTGCCGGACGACCTGAAGGAGCTGTTCAAGCTCTCGATGGACTCGTCGCATTACTACCGCCAGCACTGGTATTGGGGCGGCGAGGCGGATCTGCGCGTCAACGGCGGCAAGCTGCAGCTCTGCTCCATTCCCGACAGCGAGTGGGCGGAGGTCGAGCAGAAGGCGGTCCCGTTCTGGGAGGAGATCGCCAAGGAGTCGCCGCGTGCGCAGAAGGTCGTCGAGATCTTCCGGAAGTACAACGCGGTGATGGCCAAGGCCGGCAAGCCCTACCGGTACTGATCGCTCCGGTCGTCCGGGCGGGTGCGCCGCCTCGCGGCGCCGCCGCCCGGACCGCTCGCAGGAGACTGCCATGCTGGAAAGTTGCGTTCGCTTTATCGAGAGGATGGTGCGGTACCTGGGCTATGCGTCCATGTACCTGCTGCTGGTGATCCTGGCCGTGCTGATGTTCCCGGTCTTCGCCCGCGGCGGCGACGTCCCGACCATCTGGGCGCTGGAGACCGCGCAATTCGCGGTCGGCGCCTACTACCTGCTCGGCGCGGGCTACTCGCTTCAGGCCGGCGCACACGTGCGCATGGACTTCCTGTATGCGAACTGGAAGCCGCGCACGAAGGCGATCGCCGACGCGATCACCTCGTTTTTCGTGCTGTTCTACCTGGTCGTCATGCTGATCGGCGGGTGGCAGAGCTGCGCCTACGCGATCGTCTCCAGGCAGATCAACCACACCGTCTGGGCGCCCTACATGGCGCCGATCAAGATCGCCATGGAGATCGGCATCTTCTTCATGTTCCTGCAGATGGCCGTCGAGTTCGTCAAGTCGCTCCGCCTGGCGCTGGGCAGGCCGCTGGAACTGCCGGCGACCGACGACGAGGAGGAGGGGCTTTTCCGGGGACGCGCCGCGCGCCGGGAGTTCTGGCGCGTCTTCGCGGTCGGCTGCGCGGCGGAGGCCGTCGGGCTCGGGCTGCTCGTCGCCGCGCTGCCGTCCGTCACCGCCGAGGGCGGCGTCGCGCTGCTGCTGGTGATGGTCGGCGCCCTGCTCGCGGTCGGTGCGCCGGTCGCGCTGCTGCCCGTCTCCGCCCGACGCTTTCACGATCTCGACATGAGCGGCTGGTGGCTGGTCGCCGCGCTCCTCTTCTCGCTCGTTCCGGGTCTGGGGGTCTTCGTCATGCTCGGCGTGGCGCGTCTCTTCATGTGCGACGGTGCGCCGGGAACCCTGGGCTTCGGTCCCGATCCGAAGGGCCGCGACCTGATCAAGGTGTTCGACCCGCGCCTGCCGAAGGCGCCGGAGCCGATTGCGCCCGTCCCCGTGCCCGTGCGGCCCGACGAGGAGCATTCCCGCTGGCTGCCCTGTCTCGTCTGTTCGGCGGTCGGCGTCCTGCTGGCCGGAATCGGCTACGGCCTGAGCGTGGCGCTCTCGAACCCGACCTGGTTCGTCGCGGGCGCGTCGGCGCTGGCCCTTGCGCTGGCCTTTGACCTCCGAGGTGTGCTATGTATGAATCGCTGAGCGTCGTCGAATGGATGCTTGAGAATCCGGGCGTCATCATCTTCCTGATGTTCTCGCTCCTGATGGCCCTGATGCTGACGGGGCAGCGCGTCTTCGGCGTCATGGGCTTCGTCGGCGTCGCCTTCGCGCTCGTCTTCATCGACCGCGGCGCGCTGGGCTACGGCTTCAATGCGGCGATCAAGCTCTTCAACTGGTATCCGATGCTGACGCTGCCGATGTTCGTCTTCATGGGCTTCATGCTCTCCGAATCGGGCATCGCCAACGACATGTACCGGATGTTCCACGTCTGGTTCGGCGGGCTGCGCGGCGGACTTGCCGTCGGCACGCTGCTCGTGATGATCATGATCTCCTGCATGAACGGACTTTCCGTGGCGGGCATGGCGATCGGCTGCTCGGTGGCCCTGCCGGAGCTGCTGAAGCGGAACTACGACAAGCGGATGATCTCCGGCGTCATCCAGGCCGGCTCGTCGATGGGCATTCTCTTCCCGCCGTCGATCGTGCTCGTCCTCTACGGCATGATCGCCCGCGAGCAGGTCAAGGACCTCTGGCTGGCCGGCGTCGGTCCGGCGCTGCTGCTCTCGGTCCTCTTCTTCGGCTACGTGATGATCCGCTGCCGCCTGAATCCGTCGCTCGGCCCGATCCTCCCGAAGGAGCAGCGCAACTTCAGCTGGGGCGAGAAGCTCAAAGTCCTGCGCGCGGGCATCCTGCCGATCCTGCTGGTGCTGAGCGTCATCGGCTCGTTCTTCTCCGGGCTGACCTCGCTGGAGGAGAGCTCCGCCGTCGGCGCGCTCGCGGCCTTTCTCATCGCCCTGTTCAAGAAACGGCTCACGCGGCAGGTCTTCGTCAAGACCCTGAAGGAGACGCTGAACAACTCGGCCATGTTCCTCTGGATCATGATGGCCGCGCTCAGCTTCTCGGCCGTCTTCGACTCGCTCCACGCCGTCGACGTCCTGAAGCAGTTCTTCACCGGCGACCTCGGGCTCTCGCCGTGGTGCGTCCTGTTCATGATGCAGCTGGCGTTCATCGTCCTGGGCATCTTCCTCGACGACACCGCCATGCTGATCATCGTCGCGCCGCTGTTCATTCCGCTCGTGAAGGAACTCGGCTTCAGCTCGGTGTGGTTCGGCGTCCTCTACACGATCACCTGCCAGATCGCCTACATCACGCCGCCGTTCGGCTACAACCTGTTCATGATGCGCGCGATGAGCCCCGACTGCATCACGATCAAGGACATCTACTCGTCCATCGTCCCGTTCCTCGTTCTCATGGTCGTCGCCATCGTCCTGATCATGGCCGTGCCCGACATCGCGCTGTGGCTGCCGGACTACGTCAACGGGCAGGCCAGCGGTCCGGTCGATTGGCTGATCGGCCGGTGCGATTGGTTCCGCGCGTTCTGCCTGGACCACTTCCGTTATGCGCCCTAGCCGGGAAATGAAGGCATGAAACCGGTTACCATCGAGACGGGATCGCGGCACTGGACGTTCGCCTCGCTCCGCGAAATCATGGCGAAGGCCTCGCCGCTGCGCTCCGGGGACGTTGCGGCCGGCTGCGCGGCCTCCTGCGCCGAGGAGCGCGTCGCCGCCCAGCTGGCGCTCGCCGACCTGCCGCTCGCCGTTTTCCTGGAGGAGCAGCTTGTCCCCTACGAGCAGGACGAAGTGACGCGCCTGATCGTCGATAGCCACGACCGGGAGGCGTTCCGTCCGGTCGCCGGCCTGTCGGTCGGCGAATTCCGCAACTGGCTGCTGAAGTACGAGACGGACGCCAAGGTCCTGACTCCGCTCGCGCCCGGACTGACGCCGGAGATGGTCGCGGCCGTGTCCAAGCTCTGCTCCAACCAGGACCTGATCCTGATCGCCTCCAAGTGCCGCGTCGTCACCGCCTTCCGCGATACGATCGGCCTGCCGGGCCGGCTCTCGACCCGGCTGCAGCCCAATCATGCGACGGACGACCTGAAGGGCATCGCCGCGTCCATGTTCGAGGGACTGCTCTATGGCTGCGGCGACGCGGTGATCGGCATCAACCCGGCGACGGATTCCGTGCCGATGATGCAGGAGCTGCTGAAGCTGATCGACGAGCTGATCCACCGCTACCGCATCCCCACCCAGAGCTGCGTCCTGGCGCACGTCACCAATGCGCTGGAGGTCATGGCCGGCGGTACGCCGGTCGATCTCGTCTTCCAGTCAATCGCCGGCACGGAGAAGGCCAACGACGTCTTCGGCGTCAACCTGAACGTGCTGCAGGAGGCCTACGAGGCGGCGCTGGCGCTGAAGCGCGGCACGGTGGGCAGCAACGTGATGTATTTCGAGACCGGGCAGGGCAGCGCGCTCTCGTCGCGCGGCGACTGGGGCGTCGACATGCAGACCTGCGAGGCGCGCGCCTACGCCGTCGCGCGGAAGTTCCGGCCGCTGCTCGTCAACACCGTCGTCGGCTTCATCGGCCCGGAGTATCTCTACGACGGCAAGCAGATCATCCGCGCCGGCCTGGAGGACCACTTCTGCGGCAAATTGCTCGGCCTGCCGATGGGCTGCGACATCTGCTACACCAACCATGCCGACGCCGACCAGGACGATATGGACGTCCTGATGACCCTGCTCGCCAGCGCCGGACTGACCTACCAGATGGCCATTCCCGGCGGCGACGACATCATGCTCGGCTACCAGACGACGAGTTATCACGACATCCATTACGTCCGCCAGCTGCTGCACAAGGAGCCCGCGCCGGAGTTCCAGGCCTGGCTGGAGGAGATGGACCTCGTCGACGCCCGCCAGCGACTGACCGACCATCGCGGAGACCGCCATGCTTTGCTCGATTACGGACGCGAACTTGTCGCCTGACCCCTGGGCCGGATTGAAGCGCCTCACGCCCGCCCGCATCGCCATGGGGCGCGCCGGCGGCAGCCTGCGCACCGCCAACCTCCTCGACTTCCGGCTCGCGCACGCCCGCGCCAAGGATGCCGTGCTCTCCGCCTTCCATCCAGAACGCGTCCTCGACGAGCTCAAGGCGAACGGCTTCGAATGCGCCACCGCCGGCACGGTCGTCCGTGACAAGCTCGACTACCTCCTGCATCCGGAGCACGGGCGCCGCCTGAACGCGGCGTCCGAGGCGCGGCTTGCCGAGCTCGCCGGAACCTGGGGCCGGCGCGACATCCTGGTGGTCGTATCCGACGGGCTTTCCGCCATCGCTGCCGAGTCCCACGCGGTCGCGGTCGCGCGCGGGCTGCGCGAGGAGCTGGGCGACCGGTTCTCCTTCTACCCGGTGGTGGTCGTGCCGTTCGGGCGCGTCAAGATCGCCGATGCGATCTCGGAGATCCTCGGCGCGCGCCTGGCGATCATCCTGCTGGGCGAACGGCCGGGGCTCGGCTCGCCGGATTCGCTCAGCGCGTACTTCACCTACCGTGCGCGCAACAGTTCGCTCGAATCCGACCGCAACTGCGTCTCCAACATCCGTCCGCTGGGCATGCCGATACCCTGGGCGGTGCGGAAGCTCTCGGTGCTGATGAGCGAATCGCTGCGCCGTTCCGTCAGCGGCACGGAGCTGAAGGACCGCCTGACGCTCGACGACCTGCGGCGGATGATTCCGCTCGACGCGCGCGGCCTGGCCGTGCGACGGGAGCCGGCGTGATCCACCTCTACACCGGCGACGGCAAGGGCAAAACGACGGCGGCGGTCGGCCTGGCGGTGCGCGCGCTCGGACAGTCCTGGCAGGTCGCGCTCATCCAGTTTCTCAAGGGCGGCGAGAGCGGCGAACTGGCGGGACTGCGCCGGCTGGGCGCCTCGGTGGCGCGGCTGTCGCGTCCGTTCGGCTTCTGGCAGAACCTGCCGGCGGCGGAACGCGACGCGCTGAAGGCGGAGCACGACCGCCTGATCGGCCTCGCGCTCGGCCTGCTGCCGACCGCCTCGGCGCAGACGCTGGTTGTCCTCGACGAGCTGACCTATGTCGTGCGGCATCGGCTGGCCGACGAGGCGCTGATCGGGCGGCTCGTCGCCGCCGTCCGGACCACCCGGGCGGAAGTCGTCATCACCGGCCGCGACGCCGGACGGCTGGCGGACCTCGCCGATTACGTCAGCGACATCGCCGCCGTGCGCCATCCTTTCGACCTGGGCGCATCCGCCAGAAGGGGCGTCGAGTTCTGAAGGCCCCGTCCCCGCCGGCGCTCAAGGGTGGACGGAGGGCGCGACCGCCGGTTTTTGCGATGGCCGCAGTTTTGTTATAATATGCGGCGACTATTTCAAGGAGACAGCCAATGATACTTCTGCTCGGTTCCGACGCCTATTCCCCGTTCCGCATGGACGCCCTGAAGGACGCCGTTTCGAAGCTCGATCCGGAACTCGGGCCGCTGGCGATCGACGCGAAATGGGCGTACGCGCTCCAGACGAACGGCGCGTCGTTCGATCCCGAAGAGCTCAAGCGCGCGGCGACGCTGCTCAACGCCGACGGTGCGTGCGAAGGGGCGGATTTCTTCGTGTTTCCCCGCAAGGGCACGATCTCGCCGTGGAGCTCGAAGGCGACGGACATCTTCCGCAACTGCGGCCTGAAGTCGATTCTGCGCGTCGAAAGGGGCGTCCGCTACGTCGTTTCGGGGAAGGGCGTGCGGCCGCCCGCGGTTCCGCCGGCCGCCGCCTACGAGGACGGGTCGGAGGACGCCGAGCGTCCGGCGGTCTTCCGTCCGGCGAAGTGGATGGCCGCGCTCTACGACAAGATGACCGAAGGCGTGTACGACTCGATCGACGACCTTTTCGCGGTGGACGAGCCGCGCCCCGGGCGCACGTACGACGTGCTGGCGAAGGGCGTCGAGGCGATCCGCGAGGCGAACGTCGAGATCGGCCTGGCGATTTCCGAGCCGGAGATGAAGTATCTCGCCGAGAGCTTCGCCAAGGCGGGGCGCAATCCGACCGACACCGAGCTGGTGATGTTCGGTCAGGTCAACTCCGAGCACTGCCGCCACAAGATCTTCGGCGCCGAGTTCATCATCGACGGCAAGCGGCAGAGGCACTCGCTGTTCGGCATGATCCGGAACACGCATCAGAAGCGTCCGCAGGACACGCTTTCGGCGTACAAGGACAATTCGGCCGTCGTGGCCGGCTTCAAGACCGACGTTTTCGCGATCGATCCCAAGACGAACGCATATTCGTTCAGGAAAGACCAGCTTGAGCAGCTGATGAAGGTCGAGACGCACAACCACCCGACGGCCATTTCGCCGTTTCCGGGCGCGGCGACCGGCGTCGGCGGCGAGATCCGCGACGAGGCGGCGACCGGCACGGGCTCCCGCACGGTGGCGGGCATCTGCGGCTTCATGGTCTCGAACCTGCGCATCCCCGGCTATCCGCAGCCGTGGGAGCGGCTCTACGCTGACTTCCCGACGCGCCTGGCGACGCCGCTGCAGATCATGACCGAGGGTCCGATTGGCGGCGCGTCGTTCGGCAACGAGTTCGGGCGGCCCCAGCTCTGCGGCTTCTTCCGCACCTACGAGGGCCTGGTCGCGGGCGAACTGCGCGGCTACCACAAGCCGATCATGCTCGCGGGCGGCATGGGCGTCATCCGCCACAGCCAGGTGCAGAAGCAGGAGGTCAAGGTCGGCGCTCTCATCGTGCAGATCGGCGGCCCGGCGATGCGCATCGGCCTCGGCGGCGGCGCGGCGTCCTCGATGATGACCGGCACGAACTCCGAGGCGCTCGACTTCAACTCCGTCCAGCGCGGCAACGCCGAGATGCAGCGCCGCTGCCAGGGCGTCATCGACGCGTGCAGTTCGCTCGGCCGGGCGAACCCGATCCTGTCCATCCACGACATCGGCGCGGGCGGGCTCTCCAACGGATGTCCCGAGCTCGTCGAGGCGACGGGCGGCAGGTTCGAGCTTCGCGCCGTCCACAACGAAGAGCCGTCGATGAATCCGATGGAGATCTGGTGCTGCGAGGCGCAGGAGCGCTACGTGCTGGCGCTCAAGCCGGCGGCCCGTGCGTTCTTTGAGGGCCTCTGCCGGCGCGAACGCTGCCCGGTCGCGTTCATCGGCGTGGCGACGGGCGACGGACGGCTCGTCCTCGACGACGCGCATTTCGGCGACAAGCCGATTGACATGGACATCAAGGTCCTGCTCGGCAAGCCGCCCCGCATGGTCCGCAAGGTGAAGCGCACGGCGAAGCAGCGCGTCGGCACGAACTTCGAGGGCGTGAGGCCGCTTGACGCGCTGACGCGCGTCCTGCACCTCCCGGCGGTCGCCGACAAGACCTTCCTCGTCACGATCACCGACCGGACGGTGACGGGGCGGGTCGCGCGCGACCAGATGGTCGGGCGCTACCAGCTGCCGGCGGCGGACTGCGCGGTGACGACGATGGGCTACAAGACGTACGAGGGGCAGGCGATGGCGACGGGCGAGCGCACGCCGATCGCGCTGCTCGACGGGCCCGCCTCCGGCCGCATGGCCGTCACCGAGGCGATCCTGAACCTGGCGGCGGCCGACGTCGGCGACATTTCGCAGCTCCGCCTCTCGGCGAACTGGATGGCGCCGTGCGGCGAGCCCGGCGAGGATGCGGTTCTCTACGACACCGTCCAGGAAGTCGGCCTTCGCTTCTGCCCGAAGCTGGGCGTGTCCATCCCGGTCGGCAAGGACAGCTGCTCGATGCACACCACCTGGCGGGACGCGAAGGGCGAGCAGCAGAAGCAGGTCGCGCCGCTCTCGCTCGTCGTTTCGAGCTTCGCGCCCGTCAACGACGTGCGCCGGACGCTCACGCCCGACCTGAAGGCGGACAAGGAGGGCGAGACGTCCTGGCTCGTCTACGTCAACCTCGGCGCGAAGGGCGAGTTCCCGCTCGGCGCGACGGCGCTGGCGCAGGTCTACGGGCAGCTCGGCAATTCGCATGCGGACGCCGATCCGGCGACGCTGAAGCGGTTCTTCAACGCGATGCAGAAGATCGTCAGGGGCGGCTATGCGCGGGCCTATCACGACCGGTCCGACGGCGGCCTGGCGGTGACGCTCGCCGAGATGGCGATCACCGGCGGACGCGGCGTCAGGGTGCGCCTCCCCGACGGCGACGTCCTCGAACAGCTCTTCAACGAGCAGCCGGGCGCGGTCCTGCAGGTGACGGACGCGCGCGCGACGCCGGACGCCGAGACGAATCTGGCGGCGGTGATGAAGATTCTCCAGGCGGCGAAGGTCGAAGCGTGGCTCGTCGGCGTGGTGACGGGCGACCGCAAGGTCGAGATCACGGTCGGCGAGCGGCTGGCGATCGACACCGACCTCACCTATCTCCGCCGCTGCTGGTCGGAGACGACGTACCGCATGCAGGCCCTGCGCGACAACCCGGCCTGCGCGAAGGAGGAGTACGACAACGCGCTCGACGAGCAGGATCCCGGCCTCGTCTACCGGCTGACGTTCGATCCGGACGCGAAGCCGGAGGCCGTTGCCGGCAAGGGCGCGCGGCGCGCGCCGCACGCCGACCGGCCCCGGATGTGCATCCTCCGCGAGCAGGGCGTCAACGGCCATATCGAGATGGCGGCGGCGTTTGCGCTCGCCGGCTTCGACTGCCGGGACGTCCACATGTCCGACCTCATCTCCGGCGCGGTCGATCTCGCCGATTTCAAGGGGCTCGTCGCGTGCGGCGGCTTCTCCTACGGCGACGTCCTCGGCGCGGGCTCGGGCTGGGCGCGGTCGATTCTCTTCAACGAGCGGCTGCAGGCGATGTTCAAGGCGTTCTTCGCGCGTCCCGACACGTTCTCGCTCGGCGTGTGCAACGGCTGCCAGATGCTCTCGCAGCTGAAAGACATCATTCCGGGCGCGGAAGGGTGGCCGCGGTTCGTGAAGAACGTCTCCGAGCAGTTCGAGGCGCGGCTCTCGACGATTGAGCTTGAGGACTCGCCGTCGATCTTCTTCAAGGGCATGGCGGGTTCGCGGCTGCCGATTGCGGTGGCGCACGGCGAGGGCCGCGTGTGGACGGAGGGCTTCGCGCCGTCGATCTGCGCGGCGCATTTCGTGGACGGGCGCGGCAACGCGACGATGCGCTATCCGTACAATCCGAACGGCTCGCTCGGCGGCCAGACGGCCTTCACGACGACCGACGGGCGCGCGACGATCATGATGCCGCACCCGGAGCGCGGCTTCCGCGCCTGCCAGCTCAGCTACAACGACGGCTCGTTCAAGGTCAACGGACCGTGGATGCGCATGTTCCAGAACGCCTACGCGTTCGCCGTGCGCAGGTGACGCCGTACGCGGGACGGCGGGCGTCGGCGACGGCTGACGCCCGCCCGATTTGGTATAATCCGGCCCTATGGCAACGATCAAGTTCTTGAAGGTCAAGGGAACGTGGCGCGAAGTGGCGGACGCCGCGCGCACGACGATCCGGCAGGAAGAGGGGACGAAGGAGCCGCGCTCGAGCTGGAAGAAGCGCATCCTGCTCGCCGAGCATTCGCCGATCCGCAAGCTTTGCTTCAACTGGAAGTGGCTGGACCTTCCCTACTGGGGCAATGAGGGGACAGGCAATGAGGGGACAGGCCCCAGCGATGCGGTGAAAATTGGCGAATGAGTGGCGATTATCTTCGCTTATCGCTTTGCGCAAGCGAAATGAGCCCTCAGCGCCCGGCGTGACCTCACGCCGGGTGCTAGGGTTGGGTGTCCGTTGCGCTGGATAGCAAAGTACCCGCAGCGCCCTCGCTGCGTGGCGTGGTAACAGTCACCGATGGGATTCCGCACGACCTAAGATTTCCGCAGATGATTCTCAAAACTTCGCCACAACCACAAGCCTACCTGCGCATTCGAGCGCGGCGGCCACGTCGTCGTGATATAATATAGCGCATGAAGTTTCTTCTTGCTCCCATAGCCCTGCCCTTGGCCGGATAAGGCGACGGCAATGGGTCTCTTCAAGCTGCTTGCCCTGGTCGTTGCCGCCGCGCTGTGGAGCGCGTTCCTCGCCGTCTTCCTCCGCCAGCAGGGCGTCCGTCCGCTTCGCCGGGTCCTCGACGGCTTCAGTCGGCTCGGCTGGCTGTGCAGGGTCGGCGTCCTCCTGCTCGTCGTGCAGCTGACGCTGTTCGGCGGCGCGAAGCACGGCGGGACGGACGGCGGCGCCCTTGCGCAGACGCTGATGATGCGCGTCCCGGCGAGTTCTGGAGCCGGGTCGGTTTCGACGGTTGCCGCAGACGACGTCCTGCGCGGCTACCGCCTCGAATCGGTCGCGACCAACGCGGCGGTCGCCTACGCCATGCCGCCGGGGGCGGTCGTCCGCGGCACCTGGCACCTGACCGGCGCCTATCAAGCCGTCCGGAAGGTCGCGCTCGACGGC
>JBJEWA010000050.1:0-14953 GCA_051884805.1 Kiritimatiellia bacterium
GATTGTCGAAAAGCTCCTGATGTTTCTTTTCGTGCGCAATCAAATCTTCCAACTTTTGGACACCAACGCTCTCTCGTCCAACAGATCCTTGCTGCGTATTTAACACGCGCCCTTTTGCTGCGCCTGCATCGGTCGCTTTTATACAACCTTTAGTATCACCAGTAAGTACATAGAGATCGGGAATGCGGAGGTTCTCGATCCCATCATGTACTTTACGTTTGTAAACGCTCTCGTGGGGCTGAAAGAATTCCCCACTATAAATGAGATGTCCTACGCGATAATTTGGAGAATAGTGCACCTTATTGTCGCGCGTTGCACTCTCGAAAGGGACATCACTAAACATATCCGCGTGTGAAATGGCACCATCTTTCGGCCAATAATGAAACCAATTTGCGATTCCTCCGACCCGCTTCCATTTCTCAAAGAAAACCTTGACCTCTACCGGTCGTTCAAGAGAGAAACGCTTTGGCATCTGGAGATTGTCATACAAAATGAAACACTTCGACACCTTGTCGTATATCAAATAACTTATGGTTATGTCGTGCCGTCCATGAAGACCGTTGCCGATGGTGTGGCCATTAGTCGACAAATCGAAATTCATTATTAGCGCCTGTGTCATTTGAAACGAGGGTGTGCGCCATGTGTATTCAAGGTCAGTATCTGACACCTTAAATGTAATGTGATCCACCAAATATCGTTCAATGTCAAAGTCATTCCAACAGACCTGGATATTATAAGGACCTTTTCCCACGAGCCAAAGTTCGGCGACTTTTACCTCCTTTATCTGCGGCAGTTCACCCTTGGACTTGCCCAACCCCTCATCGACATTGGAATCTAATGCCATTGAACTACAATGCACATAGTACCAGTATGGGCGTCCCCACTCAACCGACGAATCAAAATATGCGTTGGTCGACACGGCGTCAATGCGATTGAACGGGCCATCCTTCGTATCCCCGCGAAAAAGCTCGTACTGCTCACTGCCTACGTCCGTCCAGTTCACTTCAATACCGCCAGGCACCGTCCCGTCGCTCGCGTAAAGGGTGATGCCGCCTGTAGACACCGTGAAATATCCCGATGTTGCGGTTACGGAAGACGCAAAAGCCACTATTGTCGCCCCATATGTTGCGCAAAGGACTATCCTCTTGATGAAATCCATCTTTGCGATCCTTTCTTGTCAGTCGATGCTAATGGGCGTTCCATCGCTGTCGAACGTGATGGTGACGCTTGGATCGGAAGTTGAAGCCGCATTGCCTTTATGCGTCGATGCAGAACTCGTGCGGCGTTTCGTCACGCCGTTCGCCTTGACTGTCACATCCGCCTTGGCGGGCGAACCCGCGGTATTGTAGTAGTTGAAATGGATTCTATATTTGCGCGTTGTCACGCCGCTCGCGATATCGTTTTCGTTCACTCCGACAAGCACGTATTCAGGACCGGACCCTGTGTTATCACCCTTCCACCGTGATCTATAGGTCGAACCCGTCGAACCGCTTCCATGGCTATATCCTACTTTCACTCCAGGCTGATCAACCCAGTATCCGCAGATGTCAAGATCCTTTCCTCCATACGAAGCCCACGAGATCGTTATCGTAGCCCATGTCTTTGGTATGTCAGTCTCTGTTGCCGTAACCGTGACCTGAAATCTTTGTGAATATTTGTTGGGCCAATCAGCTCCTGCATTCCACGCAATGTGCTTGCCCGTACCAGGCACTACACCCTCGCCGATGTCGCCATCCTGAGCGTAAGTGTTTACCGCTACAGGGCTGCCGTTGTCCGTCATCGACATGCTGACATTGCATTGATAATCCCCGCTTGACAGCAAATCATAATACACATCGACCATTTTGGTCCCAGCTCTTTGAGACGCGCGCAGGTTCTCGATCGTCAAAGAGGATTTCGGCGACAGGTCGAAACTGGCCGTGGCGAAGAGATCTTCACCAGTCAATTGCCGGTGTTTCTCCCATTTTGCCCTAGTGTATCCTGCATCCTCCGCCAACGCCCCTTGCGCAGCAAAACCGCAACTCGCCATCGCGAATAGCATCGCCGCCCGCTTCAACCACTTTCCGTTCGCTCTCATCTTTCCACGTACCTTCGGTTCCGTCTGATTTCACCCTGCGCCATCCGCTCCCGACGCGAAAAAGAAGCGCGGCGCACCCTCAAGATTCATATCTCTCAAGAGGCACCGCTAAGAGCCTATACCGAAATAAGAATAGAGAGTACGCCGCGTGTGAACGACACACGTAGCGCACAGCTCGTATTTCGCCTCGGTAATAGAAAATTAGCGGTTTCCTGAGAAGCTACTTTACGCACTGTTGCGTACGTCGGTGGATCCTTTGGGGATTCTCCACCTCCCCTTCACCGATCCATGCTGCAACCGGATTCGAGGTTCTGCCCTTCCCTTCAACGCAGAGCGAACTCCGCATTTCTTGGTCAGGCCGCATGCTGACGTCTTGTGCCCGTCAGCCCATATCAAAGATCACGCCATCCTTTCGCCTCCGCCAAATGGGGCACAAACCCACCCGTGCGAAGCCTTGACCACAGATTATACCAAATTTACGGCTGTTCTGCGGCAAAGGTGGGGATGCGACGTCCGGCGAAAGCCTTGCGAAGCCGCTTCTCCTGGCTGCCGATTGCCACCGTTCGCCGCGACGGGACATCCAGCCCGAACCTGGCAAGTACCGTACGCTTTTCTGCGCGCGCAGCATACCATTCCTCCCAAGTCAGGACAATAGGATCATGCTTGGGCATCGGACATCTCCTTTTTGAGCCTTACCAGGTCGGGTAAAACCTTGAAATCAGGGAGATTTGCCAGTCGTTCTGCCTCTGGCCAGTTAAAATGCGAATCACTCAATGCCGCCGCCATCATTTGGCGAGCGGACGCAACGCACTCGGCATCCTGTTCGGCGAAAAGGATCCGCTCGACCAGCGCCAACTCCGGCGGCAAAAACCGTATATCGCCATAAGGTGTCTTGACGACACGCTCCGGTAGCATGGTTTCAGATTCAAGAAGTCCCAGCAGATCGACATAAAGACCGCAGATAAGCCAATTGCGCCCAAGGCCCTTTCCTCCAAGCGACTCGGCAATCTCCTGCATCAGGCGTGGCGGTACCGCCCTAAGCGTCTTGCGGCAGAAGTCAATGTCGCCGCTCATGTAACCGCCTTCGGTGTAGAACTCAACGGCACTACCGCCAACGACGACAAGCGGGAACCCTCGCTCCTGAAAGAGCGTGGTCAAGAGGCCGGAAAGCTTCATCGCGCGCTCAAGCAAATCGCCTGTCGCTTCAATGTCGGCTCGCGCCTTGTCTAATGCTTCGCTCGTCATGCGGCTAATTATATCATTATTTGCCAATAAAAGACCAAGTTGCCCGTAAAAGCGCGGTGGCGGCAACGCCCGGTAAATCGCCTTGGATTGCCCGGAGATCGCTGTTTTCGGAAACGGACGAAGGGTCGTTGGCCCCAGGGTCGTTGGGGACAGACCCCATATGAGGCCCGAAAACATTGGCCGAAATGGGGTCTGTCCCCAAATCGCGCCCAAATCGCGGAGAAGCGCAAGTCCGAGCGAAAAGACTAAGCGGCGGCAACCCGGATTGAAGCGACAGTTCCGCCCTACCGTTTCTCGATCCAAATTGCCTTTGCCTCAGGACAGTGATCACGCAGAAAACGCCCGCCGGCCTCGCGGCCGAGGACGAACAGCGTCGTCGACAGGCCGTCCGCCAGCAGCGCACTCGTCGGATGGACCACGGTGACGGATGCGACATCGTTGGACACGGCAAGGCCGGTTCGTCCGTCGCAGATGTGCTTGCCGCGATAGTATTCCGCGCTGGTCGCGCACGCCATGCCGTTCGTCAGCACCAGCACGGCATCGCTGCCGGCGACGCCGACCCGCCACGCCCCGCGCACGCTCTTCAAGTTGCCGCCCAGATCGATCAGCACGTCACCGTCTCCATCCGGCACGGCGGCCGCCGCGAGATCGACGGCAAACCCCTTCGCAATCGCCCCGAGGTCCAGCGTACCGACGCCGCGCCAGCGCGGATTGAAGGCACCGCCCGACTGCCGCTTCAACGCCAAGGCCCGCTCGTAGCACGGCCGCATCTGCGGACTGCACCTTTCGGGCAGTTCCGCCTCCGGCAACGCCGCCAGCCGGCTCAGCTCGGAGTTTGGATCGTGCGCGTCGAGCAGTCGCGTGACGTCGGCCAACGCGGCTTTCGCCCGGGCGACCAGGTTCGACCGCCCTTCCGCTCCCGCGCCGCGCGTCTGCACCGCCGCGACCGTCCCCATCGCCGTCCATTCGACACGCTCGACGGGCTGGCGCGCGCAGCCGAAGGCGAGGAGCAGGACGAGCGGCGCGAGACGGGAGCCGCACATCATCCGGCCACCTCGACTTCGATGTCCGTCCTGCCGATCTCGGCGAGTGCGCCCCGCATCGTTCCGAGGGCGAGGTGCGGCGCGTTGCATTCGCCCGAAAGATGGGCGAGCCAGAGCCGGCGGAGACGCGGCGAGGCAAACTTCCGCACCAGTGCGCAGGCCTGGTCGTTCGAAAGATGCCCGCGCGGCCCGGCGATGCGCTGCTTGAGGCTCGGCGGCCGCTGGCTCGCCCGGAGCAGGACCGGGTCGTGGTTCGATTCGACCGTCGCCAGGTCGGCCTCGGCGAGCCGCACGCCAATCGAGTCCAGCGGCGTACCGATGTCCGTTCCGTGAAAATACGCCTGATCGCCGCGAATGAGATAGCCGACGGGATCCGCCGCGTCGTGCGGAATCGAAAACGGCAGGACGGAGAAAGGCCCGATCTCGAAGGGCTGAGCGTTCTCGAAGCAGACGAAGGCCCGCTCGTCTACGTGTTCCTGGCAGACGACCGCCTCCGCCGTCATCGCGTTGGCGAAGACCGGCACGTCGACGCAGTTCAGCAGGCGGCGGAGGCCCGAGACATGATCGGCGTGATTGTGCGTAATCAGAATGCCGCGCAAACGCGTCAGGTCGAGACGGGCCTTCAGGCACCTGCAGCTGACGCCGCAGTCGACGAGAAGCGCCTCGCCGCCCTGCTCGACGACATAGGCGTTGCCCTTGGACGAGGACGCTACCGGGACGACGTTCACCGCTCGAACGCGCGATGCGCGATGTCCGTACGGTGGAACATCTGCTCGAAGGAAATCCGCCTGACGCCCGCGTAGGCGTTGTCGACGGCCTCGCGCAGCGTCGCGCCCATGCCCGTCACCGCGAGGACGCGTCCGCCCGCCGTCTCAACGACTGGCTCCGCCCCGTCGCCGGCGGCCGGACGGAGCCGAGTGCCGCAGTGGAAGACCGTGGCCGGATTGTCCGCCAGCCCCGCGATGGCCTTGCCCTGCTCGTATGCGCCCGGATAGCCGCCGGAAGCGACGACGACCGTCGCCGCGCACTCGTCCCGCACGACGATGTCCGAATCCTTCAGGCAGCCCTTGGCGGCGTTGAGCAGCGCCTGGGCGAAGTCGCCGCCGAGGCGCGGCAATACCGCCTCCGTCTCGGGATCGCCGAAGCGGGCGTTGAACTCGACGACGTTGACGGTCGAGCCGCTCTTCGCCAGCGGCCCGTGCGGGTTCGCGTTCTCGTCGTTGACCATGAGTCCGGCGTAAAGGATGCCGCGATAGACGATGCCGCGCTTCCTGAGTTCGCGGACGACGGGCAGGATGATCTTCTCCCTGATCTCCGGCAGCCGGTCCGCCGTGATGACGGGCGCCGGCGAATAGGCGCCCATGCCGCCCGTATTCGGTCCCCTGTCGCCGTCAAAGGCGCGCTTGTGGTCCTGGGAGGAAGGCAGCAGGACGGCGTGTTCGCCATCGACCATCGCCAGGATCGAGCACTCCTCGCCGTGCAGGAACTCCTCGATCAGCACTTCCGCACCGGCGGCGCCGAACTTGTTCCCGACCAGCATGTCGTCGATCGCCGCCTCGGCCTGCTCGGTCGTCTCGGCGACAATGACGCCCTTGCCGGCCGCCAGGCCGTCCGCCTTGATGACGACCGGAAGCCCGTACCCCGGAAGGGCCGCCTTGGCCTGCGCCGCATCGGCAAAGGTCTCCGCCTTCCCGGTCGGCACCCCCGCCGCATCCATGATCTCCTTGGCAAAGCGCTTGGAACCCTCCATCCGCGCACCGGCCGCGACGGGGCCGAACGCGGGGATGCCGGCCTGCTCCAGCGCATCGACGAGACCGATCACCAGCGGCGCCTCGGGTCCGACCACCACGAGATCGACCTTCTCCGCGACGGCCCAGGCCGTCAGCCCCTTGACGTCGTCCGCACGAAGGGCGACGTTGGTCGCCACCGCCAGCGTACCGGCGTTCCCCGGCGCACAGTAGATCTCATGCCGCTGCGCGTCTTGCGCCAGCCGCCAGGCGATGGCATGCTCGCGTCCGCCCGAACCGACCACCAGAATCTTCATTTTCGCACGCTCCTCACTTCGGCAAGTTCAGTTTCTGCCCGATACGAAGGTTGTCGCCCTTCAGGTTGTTCATCTCCCTGATCTTGGCAACCGACGTATTGAACGCCTGCGCAATCAGCGACAGGGTGTCGCCCGGCTGCACCGTGTACTCCAGATGGGGGCCGACGACCTTCCGCTCCACGGTCGGCTTGGGCGCCGCCGCCGGACCCTGCAGCTTCGCGATGCGTCCGGACAGGTCGCGCACGATCTCCTCGCGCTGGCTCTGCAGCGCCCGGCGCAGTTCCGCCACCGCGCTCTTCAGGGCCTCGATCTCCTGCCAGATGCCACGGGTGTCGCCGCCGCCTTCAAGCGAGACGACGCGGCGTTGCAGGCTGTTCAGGTTGCTCTGCAGGACGTCGACCTGGCCGGAGACGCGCTGCATCTCGGCATAGGCCTGCTGCTGCATGAAGTTTTCCCGCCCCTGGGCCGGCGCACTGGCCGCCGCAGCCAGGCAGGCGACCAGCACCACGCTGCGAACTGTCACGATTTTTCCTCCCTATTGCATTGCTTGGACATCAGACATACAGAAACACCAGCCACAGGACCACGAACCCGGCCGAGACCAGCAGGAACCGGAGCTGACGACGGCGAATCTCCTCCTGGCGCACGGTCCGCCCGAACGTGCGCATGCCGCCGCCGGAAAGGTAGTTGATCATCTTTCCGTACGCCGTCTCGCTCACGGTGATGATCCAGGGGACCTTCGACCGCGTGTAGGCGTGGGCCGACTCGACGGCGCTGGGCGTCAGCGACTTCATGGCTCGGGCAGGACGATCGTGTCGCCGACGTGCAGCCGGTTGTCCATCGAGATCAGCGCCTTGTTCGCGTCGCGGATCTTCTTCCACATGGCGATGCTCCCGTAGAAGCGCTTGGACACGCCGTACAGCGTGTCGCCCTCCTGGACCAAATACGTCTTCGGCCGCTCGGCAACGGCCTTCGCCGCCGGCTTGCGCTCCTGCCGGTCCTGCTTGCGCTCCGCCCTGGTCTCGGATTTCGGCAGGAGCGTCGAGCCGGAGGCCTGGTCAGCCGACTCCTCGCCGACGAGCTTCCGCAGCTCGGCGGACGACGGCGCCGCCGACACCTCCTCGTCCTCCTCCTCCAGCAGTTCCCGCGCTTCCTTGACGGACGGATGGGCCGCCGCGGACTGCTCCTCGATCTCGCCGCCCCGGATGACGGCAAGCAGCCGGTCGCGCTCGGCGGAAAGCGCGCGGACGCGGGCAAGGGACTCGCCCAGGTTCTGCTCGGAAACCGCAATGCGGGCCTCGGCCGCCCGCAGGTTGCCGCGCACGGTCTCCAGCTCGGCGGCGGCCGCCGCCGACTCGTTCAAGCCGTACTTGGCCGCCAGCTCCTTGGCGGCCTCGCGTTCGCAGATCGCCATCCGGTCCTGCGCCAGCTTCGCCTTGTCGCTGCCCGGCCGCTGCATCAGGTACTCGCGGTAGCAGCAGTAGGCGCCGACATGATCCTTGCGCGCGTCCTGCAGCAGGCATCCCAGCTGAAAGCGCGCGCTGGCGTTCGCGGGGTCGCTGAAGACCGCCTTCTCGAACCCGGCAATCGCCACGTCCAGCCGCCCGGCGCGATAGTCCTCCATCGCCGACCGGTAGGCCCGGTCGTCCTGTTCGGCGCGCGAATCGGCACGGTCGGCGGAATCACATGCCGTCAGGGTCGTCAGCGCTACGAGCGCCAGCAGCGTCCGTGTCCTCGTCATCCTCCACCTCCTCTTCTTCGGCCTCGTCATCCTCGTCGTCTTCATCCTCGTCGTCAAATTCGTCGGGCGTGTCGTCGATGAAGAAATCGTCGTCGTCCGCCCCGGTCGCGGCCGGCGCAGCCGGCTCCGCCGCCTGCTCCGCCGCCGCGGCCGATTCGAGCGGCAGCGGCGCTTCCTTCCCGGGACGCTTGTACTGCTCGGCCTTCCGCTTCGGATTGGAGCGCTGCAACGTCGGATCAAGCTCGTTCAGCTGCTGCAGCGACGCCAGGCCGAAATGCTCGAGAAAGACCGGCGTCGTCCCGTAGAGAAACGGATGGCCCGGCAGTTCGGACTTGCCGACCAGGCGGATCAGCTGCAAGTCCATCAGCGTCTTGATGTTGGCCGTGACGTCGACGCCGCGAATGTCCTCGATCTCGCTCTTGGTCAGCGGCTGGCGGTAGGCGATGATCGCCAGCGTCTCCAGCGACGCGCGGCCCAGCCGGCTCGGACGGTCCATCTTCAGCATGGCGCGGACGTACCGCCCGCAGCTCGGGACGGTCTGGAGCCGGTAGGCGCCGCCGGCGCAGACGAGCCTGAACCCGACGCCGGCGACTTCCAGCGCCTTCTCAAGGCCGTGGATGGCCGCATCGATTTCCTTCGAGGTACAAGTCCGGTAGACGTCCATCACCTCCTTGTTCGCGCCCTCCTCGACTTCGACGGCCCGGACGGCGTCGCGCAGCTCCGACGCCGACAGGGGCGTCTCGCTGGCGAACAGCAGGGAGCCGATGATCTCCTGCAACGATCCGGGCAGGGGTATCTTAACGTCTTCACTCATAATCGTCGGGGCTCTCCAGCGGCTTGTCCTCCGGCTCCTCCCGGGACGGCAGAATCGTAATCTCGTGAAAGGCCGCGTTCTGGTAGATGATGACGCGGTGCTGGCGCAGCAGTTCCAGCAGCGCGAGAAACGTCACGATGATCTCGCCCTTCGGCGCCGTCGCCGGGTCGAACAGCGACAGGAAGGAGACCTGCCCCTCCCGGCGCGTCCGGTCCAGCACGTAGTCCATCTTCTCCGGAACGGAGAAGCGGATGCCCTTCAGCTCCTCGTGCGGCAGCTCGTTCGCCCGCGCCAGCACCTCCTGAAAGGCCGTCAGCAGGTCGTAGAGGTCGAGATTCTTCAGCGCGTTGCGGGCGTCGGCGGCGGTCTTCTCGAACTTGGGCCGCCCCCCGCCGTAGCCGAAGGAGTTGCCGGCCAGCGCCTCCATCGTCTCCAGACGGACCGCCGCGTCCTTGAACTTCTTGTATTCGACCAGCTGACGGACGAGATCAAGGCGCGGATCGACCCACTCCTCGTCGGTCTCCTCCGACACGCGGCGGCTCACCGGCAGCAGCATCCGCGACTTGATGACCATCAGCGTCGCCGCCATCACCACGAACTCGCCGGCGATGTCCAGGTCAAGCCGACGCGCCTCGTCGATGAACTGCATATATTCCGCCGTGATGTGCTCGATCGGAATGTCGTAGATGTCGAGTTCCTCGCGGCGGATCAAATAGAGCAAAAGATCCAGCGGACCCTCGAAGACATCGAGATTCACCTTGTATTCGTCCGCAAAAAGCTGAGCCTGCGCCATCGGGAGGTATTATACCATTTCCCTCACCGCTTGGGACGTTCCGGCCGCTCGCCGCGGTTCTTGCGGTAGAGCGCCGACGCCTGCCGGACGATGTCCGCGCACCTGCCGGCGGCCGCCCAGTAGATGGCCGACAGCTGCGGATCCGTCCAGTCGTCGAACCCGGTCGCCGCCTCGATCCGCCGCATCACCGCCGGGTCCATGCGCAGTTCGGACCAGGCATCGCGCGCCGCCACGTCCTCCACGATCCTCCGCCACTCCGCACGATAGACGGCGGACGCCGCATCCAGGTCGGTCCCAAGCTTGAGTTCGAACAGCCACGCCAGCTCGCGGCAGAGCGCCGACGACGCGGGATTGCGGACCAGCCCCTCGTCGCGCAGCAGGCGGATCGCGGCGTGCACCCAGCGCCACCGGTCGGCCGGCGTCGGCATCATCACCGAGACGTTGTAGGCGAGATTCCAGGCCGCGTAGCTCCACACCTCCGGCGTATGCGGTTCGAGAAACGTCAGCGTGCTCGCCAGCTGGGCCAGCTCGACGTAACGCCCCTCCTCCTGCAGGCGGTCCGCCCGGAACCAGACGATCTCGGCGGCGACGGACCGCAGCCCCCCGATGGCGGCGATGACGCCCTCGGACAGGACCGGCGCGGCGTTCGGACGCAAGCCGTGCAACCGGAACTGGCCCCAGACGGCCAGCGCCGCCAGCACGACGGCAGGCGCAACGGTTGCCGCAAGCCGCTTCATCCGGTCACTCCCAGGAGATCCTTCAGGGCGGCGATCTGCGACGAATCGCCGATGGCGACGACGATGTCGCCGATGCGGAACTCCCAGTCCGGACCGACGTTCCGCGCCATCACGCCGTCACGCTGGACGGAAACGACCGTAGCCCCCGTCTTCGCGCGGATGTTCAGCGTCACCACGGTCTCGCCGATCGCCGGCGAATCCGGCCCGAGCCGCAGCTGCTGCACCGCTCCCTCCGGCACGGTGATCGTCATCGTCCTGGCCAGGCTTTCCCGGCGCTCTTCCGCCGTCAGGGCCTCCTGGAAACGCTGCGTCGCGCGGCGTCCGGCCTTGACGAAGAAGCGCCAGCCGAAGATTCCGGCGGCAAGGACGGCGACGATCGCAACGCCCTGCAACTGGGTCGGAACCGGCAGCACGGACACGTTGACGAGCGTCCATTCGACGAAGAACAGCGCCAGCACGGTCGCCACGACGGCAAAGGCGATCAGCTGGCGCATGGAAACCTGCCAGCGGGCGTTGCCGTCTCCCGTCAGCACGAGCCCCGTCACTTCGCCCAGCGACCGTGCGGACATGATGACAAGCGGCAGCAGGGAAAAGGCGAAGACGTTGGCCGCGAAGAAGAAGAAAATCCGGTCATGCCGCTCGAAGAAGGTCGAGAACCGCGAATAGTCGAACGTGTGGAGCATCGAGCAGATGACGGAGACGGACAGGATCAGGACGGCGTAGACGCATAGCCGGATCGCGGACGCCTTCAGCTGGGCGAAGGCAGGAGAGCCGTTGGACGAGCGGATCTTCTCCAGCCAGGCGCGGTAGGACGCCAGCGCACCCTTGATCCGGTCGGGCAGCCGGCGCACGGCCACGTCGCCGATCCGTTCCGACGCCTTCACCATCCAGGGGTTCAGCAACGTCGTCAGCAGCGACGCGCCGACGGCGATCTGGAACATCGGATCCTCCGCGTCGTTGAAGAGGTTGGCGTAGATGATCGCCACCATGAAGGCGAATTCGCCGATCTGGGCGAGCGAGAACCCGGCCTGCACCGCGGTCTTGACGTCCAACCCCGTCGCCAGCGAGGCCGCCGTGACGTTGAAGCACTTGCCGACCATGATGACGGCCGAGACGATCAGGATCTGCGGCAGATACGCCCAGATCGCAGCCGGATCGACCAGCAGGCCGATGGAAACGAAGAACATCGCCGAAAACATCGACTTGAGCGGGTCCGCAAGGGCGCCCAGCCGCTGCCGCACGTCGCTGACCGAACCGAGCAGCCCGACAAGAAACGCACCGAGCGCCAGGGAGAACTCGAACTGGTAGGCGAAGTAGGAGATGAAGAAGCAGACGCCGAGCAGGGCCAGGACCAGCGCCTCGTCGTCCTTGCGCCCGGAGACCGACTTCAGGAGTCGGGGCACGAAGATGAACCCGAAGACCAGGACGGTCAGGAAGAAGAGCGCCAGACCGCCGAGCGACAGCAGGAACGCGCCGGCGGACATCTTTCCGCCGTGGGCGAACCCCGTCACCACGGCCAGCGCCCCGACGCAGATGATGTCCTCGCAGACCGAGGTGCCGAGGGCGTATTTGGCGAACTGACGACGCATCCACCCCATCTCGTCCAGCACCTTCGCCAGCATCGTCGTCGCCGAATCGCAGATGGCGACGCCGAGAAAGACCGACCGCACCGGCGACCAGCCGAAGAGCCTGGTGCCGACCACATACCCGAGCCAGGTCATCACGACCGTGTCGAAAAGCGCGGTCGGCAGCGCGACGGCGCGCAGGCTGCGCATGTCCTTCGGCGAGAAGGAAAGCCCCATGCCGAACATGAGAAACACGATGCCGAGCTGACCGACGACCCGCACCGTATCGACGTCGTTGAGGAAGCTCCCGCCCCAGGTGTGCTCGCTCATCAGCACGCCCGCCAGAATGTAGCCGAGCACCTTCGGCCAGCCAAGCCGGGAAAACACGACGGCGACGAAGCCGACGACCGACATGAGCATCGCCAGGTCCTGGAAGAATGAATGCTCGGACACGGCGAGCCTCCTCCCTATCCGGCGACGGACGGCGCCGGCGGCAGCCGGCCCTCCAGCGCATCGGACGCAATCATCCGCGCCTCGGCGTCAAAGTCGCCCTTGATCATCCACTTGAGGAAATTCGGTTCGTTCAGCATGATGCGCCTGAGCGATTCGCCGCGCTTCTTGCCGAAATTGACCGTCCACTCGCCGTCCTTCCAGCGGAACAGCCCATTGCGGTCGGCATTGAGGGGATCGTGCGGCACGAGATACTCGTCGATGGCGTCCACCGAACGCGGCAGCTCGCCGTACCGCCCGTCCGTCCGCACCAGCTGCGCCTTGAGCACCTCCAGCGTCGCCGCCGCATCCGCCTCGGCGCCGTGCGCGCCGGTATGGGCGCGGCCGCAGTAGAAACCGATCGCCGCCGTCAGGTCGCGCGGCTCCATCCGATGATAGATGCGCTGCACGTCGACGTGCTTGCGCCGGGAGGCGGCGAAATTCATCGCGCACCGGGCGAACTCCTCCTCCAGGCACGGGATGTCGAAACGGTCGGCGTTGAAGCCGGACAGGTCGCACCCCTCGAAAAAGGCGAAGATCTCCTTCGCCCTTTCGGCGAAGGTCGGACAGTCCTTCACGTCCTCGTCGGCGATGCCGTGGATGGCCGTCGTCTCCGCCGGGATGGGAACCGTCGGGTTCAGCAGCCAGCAGCGCCGCTCCTCGGACCCGTCGGGGCGAATCTTCACGGCCGCCAGCTCGACGATGCGGTCCTTGCGCGGCGAAATGCCGGTCGACTCGATGTCGAAGACCACCAGCGGACGCTTCAGCTCGATCGGGAACGACATGTCAGAAAAACCACTTGGCGACAGCCAGAAGGCCCTGCTTCCAGGGGACGCGGTGGCTGACGCCGCTTTTGCCGGCGAACTCCGGAAGATGCGCGACATACCACTCGTAGTTCCGCACCAGCGCGTCCTGGTTCGAATAGCGGGGCCGGTAGTCCAGCAGCCGCTCCGCCTTCTCGATGGACACGAACGAATCGGTCGAAGCCGTCTCGTAGACCCAGGGATAGAGCGGCGAGAGATGCAGCCGCTCAAGGATGCGCAGGATGAAAATCAGCGGTCGGACGGGCATGCCCCGGATCTTCTTGCCGTGTCCGGCACGGTCGAGCACGGCCTGATAGTCTTCCCGCATCGTCGTGAATTCCTTCGCGCCGATGTTGAACTCCGTGCTGACGACGTCCTTCGGATACGTCATCGCGTTCCAGATCGCATGGTCGAGGTCGTCGACGTCCATCAGCTGGTAGCGGTTGTCGCCGCTGCCGATCATCGGGAAGCCATGCCCGGTGTACGCCCAGTCGTAGAACAGCGCGAAGACGCCGAGCCGCTCGGGGCCGATAAAGCTCTTCGGGCGGATGATGGAAACGCAATATCCCTCCCGGATCGCCGCGCGGCAGAGGCCTTCGGCCTCGATCTTGGCATGGCCGTAGGGACCGACGCCGACCAGCGGATCCGTCTCGACGATCGGATGCCGCTTCGGCACGCCGTAGACGGCCGTCGAGGAGATCTGGACCATGCGGTCGCAGCCGAACTTGCGGCAGGCGGCCAGCACGTTGCGGCAGCCGTCAACCTCCGTCGTGCGGATGTCTTCCGCCGAATAGAGCGGCAGCGCCGCCGCGCAGTGGACGACGACGTCGCAGCCGTCGACGACCCGCTCGACCGCCGCCACGTCGCGCACGTCGCCAAGCGTGAACTTGAGCCACGGCTCGGACTTCTCGGGATAGTCGAAGTCGGCGATGTCCAGTACGCGAATCTCATCCACTCCCTTCGTGCGCAGGAAACGGATGAGATTGATTCCGAGAAAGCCCGAACCGCCGGTGACGAGGACCTTCATCGCGCACTTCCCCCCTTCACGCTCACTTCGCGGGAACGTCCGTCGGCGCGGGGACTGCCGGCGCCTCGGGAGCGCCCGCCGGTGCGGAAACCGGCAGTTCCGGCGCCGCCATCGGCAGCACGGGCGCCTGCTCGGCCGCCGGTTCGGGTTCGCGGTTCATGAGCGAACGGGCATTCACCGTCGAGGTGAGCCGCGCCAGGACAAGCGTGTTGAGCAGAAAGACCGCGCCCAGGATCGCCGTCGTCTTGATGAGGACGTTGCCGGCATCGGCACCCAGCGACGCCTCCAGCATGCCGCCGCCAATCGCCCCGCCAAGACCGCCCTCTTTCGGCTTCTGCAGCATCACGGCCAACGCCAGCAGCAGGCAGACAAGCACTTCAACGACATACAGGAAACCGATGAAAACGTTCATCATGGAATTTTGCCTTTCGTATTGTCTGCATATTATACATTATTTACTCGCCGCCCGTCAAACCTCATGCCCGACAAGCAGCGCAACCGGCGCCAAGCCCGGCAAGCACCCGACTTCGTCGGTCGCCCGGGGCCGCTGCCACGGCGTCCGGGCGTGGCGGCCT
>JBJEWA010000051.1:0-3295 GCA_051884805.1 Kiritimatiellia bacterium
GCGACCGGGTTCGTGTACACCGTGACGTACAAGGACGGCACCAATACCGCACGGCGCGTCGCCACGGTCGGCAACAAGGTGCAGGACGGCTCCGACCGCTACTGCAAGCTGGACAACGCGAAGTGGGTCTACACGATCTCCAGCTACTCGGCCGAGAACATGATGAAGTCCCGCAAGGACCTGGTCAAGGCCAAGGAGGAGCCGAAGCCGGCAGAGACGAAGCCGGAGGCGGCGAAGCCGGCGGCGCCGAAGCCGGAAGCGGCGAAGAAGTAGGTTCCGGCTCCCGGGGCGGACGCCTTTGGCGCGCGCTCGCCGCCGCCTGCGGGCGGCGGCGGGCGATTCGTTTCCGGGAGCAGGCATGCGCGTATGGATGACTGGCTGGATCTGAATCCCGACCCGGCGCACGTGAAGCGCGAGCGCGAGAAGGCGCGCGCACTCCGCAAGACGGACTGGTGGAAGGCACTCGTCGCCCAAGGCGAGTGCCATTACTGCCATCGGCGGGTCGGGGCGGCGAACCTGACCATGGACCACGTGATTCCCGTGGCGCGCGGCGGCAAGTCGGTCCGCAGCAACTGCGTGCCGTGCTGCGTGGACTGCAATGCGCGGAAGCAGGCCTACACTCCGGCCGAACAGATTCTGAACCGCCTGTTTCCGGGCGGAGAGGACGGGGCGCATGGAGACTGAAGCCGCCCGGCGCGTACAGGAAATCAGGGACGTTTCCCGCGTCACCTACGTCGGCATGGCGGTCAACGTGCTCGTGGCGCTGGTCAAGGGCGGCGTCGGCGTCTGGGGCCATTCGCAGGCGCTGGTGGCGGACGCCGTCCATTCGGTCTCCGACCTGGCGACCGACTTCGCCGTCGTCTTCGGCGTCCGGTTCTGGACGGCTCCGGCGGACGAGGACCATCCGTACGGGCATGGGAAGATGCAGCCGCTCGTCACGCTTTTCATCGGCGCCGCGCTGCTGGCGGTCGCCTTCGGGCTGGCGATGGACGCGGTTTCGGCCTTGCGCGGTCCGCCCCGGGAGACTCCGGGCGCGGCGGCGTTCGCCGTGGCGCTGGTCTCCGTCGTCGCCAAGGAGCTGCTGTACCGCTGGACGCGCCGCGTGGCGGATCGCGTCGGTTCGCCGGCGCTGGCGGCGAACGCCTGGCATCACCGTTCCGACGCCATGAGTTCGATTCCCGTGGCGGTGGCCGTGGCGGTGGCGTGGAACTGGCCGTCGCTCTGGTGGGTCGATTCCGCCGGGGCGGTCGTCGTTTCGGGCTGCATCGTCCGTGTCGCCTGGCAGCTCGCCCGGCCGGCGCTGTCCGAACTGCTGGATGCCGGCGTCCGCGAAAAGGCGGAGAAGGTGACGGCAATCGCCCGTGCGGTGCCTGGCGTCTGCGCCGTCCACAAGGTCCGGACGCGTCGTTCGGGCGGAACCTTTCAGGCCGACCTGCATGTCGAGGTCAGCCGGACGCTGACCGTCGCCGAGGGGCATGCGCTTGGGCATGAGGTCAAGCGGGCGATTCTCCAGGCGGGCATCGGCGTGACGGATGCGCTGATCCACCTCGAACCGTCCGCCGAATGAACCGACGAGGAGAGCCGCAAGAATCGAAAAGGGCGGGTTGTCGATGTAGACGAGCGGCGGGGTGTAGCAGTCGTCGGTCGTCTTCTTCGGCTCGAACTTTTCGACGAACTCTTCGTAGGTTTGCTTATGATCTCTGGGTCTTGACATGGTGCTTGTCCTTTCACCTATGGCCGGACATTCAAAGCGGCGCGGGCGGTTGATTCCCCGGCCGGGGTTGTGGTACACTATGCGGCGTCGGGGTCAATACGGTCGCTTCGGGCGTATGGTGAAGGCGCAAGCATGATCCATTGTATTGACCTCGATTTCTTTTCTACTTCTTGCGCTTCCACATGGTCTTGTACTTCAAGCTTTCCGCAATCACAAACACAGTGTAAGCAGTCCCGTCGCTGAAGTTCTTTGTAAGCTTTACAGACGGCGCATTTTCGGTCTTGTTGAATGATCCAGGCTCTATGCTGTCGCGGCTGGCCAATATATCAGGTATTCTGGCAATGTCGCCCGCCGTGATCGGCAGCTGCTTCTTGTTGCGCTCGCGGCCATTGCCGTGCCGGTTGAAGGTGTGGCGGATTTCGTTGCCGCTGACGGTGGGCGTGAGGGTCTTCGGCGCAACGCCGCAAACGGCCTTGATCTCTTGAGCGGTCGCCTTGTCGATCGGCGCAAGGGTCAGCGTCTCTAGGATTGACCTGCCCGCGCTCTCTATCCTCTTCGCCAGGTCCACGACTTCGGCCTGGGTCGCGTATGTCGGCGTTTCCCCCTGCCGCTTGTCGGCCTTGCCAGTCTTCTCGTCTTTCGCCTTGTCCGCGCCGGTCACGGCGAGCAGCTGCTTCAGGTCGGCGTCGCGCTTGATATGCACTACTCCGCCGCGCTTGCCGTGGTTCCAGCGCTCCGGCTCGTGCTTCGGCTCCTTGCGCGTCCCGCCTTTGATGCGCTTCGCCGTCTCGAAGCGCGGCGGGTTGCCGTTCGGACACAGGGCCGTGACCTGCGCGTCGGTCATCTTCGCCACCAGCTCCTCCGCGTCCGCCCGCACCAGCCCGTGCCGGATGGACGCGGCGAGGTTGTCGCGGTCCACGGCGACGCGGGCCTCGTCCTTGGTCATGCCAGGGTTCTCGCGCATCTTCCGCGCCTGGTCGATCTCGTACTTGCGCTCGTCCTGCGCGTCCGCGTCTCCCGCCTTGTCCGGGTCCGCCCGGACGGACCGCTGCAACTCGATCTCGTCCGCGTCCATGAACTCGTCGACGTACTCCAGCGTGTGGACGCTGTTCGGGTGAAAGCACCCGGCGCTCCGCGCCTGCTCGTAGGTCGGCAGGCCCTTCGTCTTGCCGCTCATGTGAGAATGAGGGGACAGACCCTATGAGACATGGTGAAAATCGGGGGATTACCAATAATTTCCGCCGCTTATCGCGTTGGGATAAATGAGGAGGCCCCCGCACGGCCAAGATTTCCGCAGAGAATTCTCATTTCGCCATCAGCGGGGACGCTGCCTGCCCGACGTGGGGTCACGCCGGGTACTCGGCTGGTCAGCGCCCCGCAGCGAGGTCACGCCGGATACTCGGCTTGGCCACGCCACGGCGTGGGGTCACGCCGGGTACTGGTGCTGGGCGCCGGTTGCGCTGAACCGCAGAGTACCCGCAGCGCCCTCGCTGCGGGGCGTGGTAACCGCCGTCGGAGAGCTGTGGGAATGAGGGGACAGACCCTATGAGACATGGTGAAAATCGGGGGATTACCAATAAT
>JBJEWA010000052.1:0-52857 GCA_051884805.1 Kiritimatiellia bacterium
GCCCTACCACACCGAGGTTGTGATTTGATACTGTCTGACGATACCTTCCAGTAGTATCAGTAAAAGCAGAACTTGCACGATGTTGTGATTTGATACTGTCTGACGATACCTTCCAGTTTGCTGCCGTCGGTGAACGTCGCCGTGCCGTTGTGATTTGATACTGTCTGACGATACCTTCCAGTGAGCGGACACCATCGGAGACAGCATCTTAGTTGTGATTTGATACTGTCTGACGATACCTTCCAGTCAATAGAAGTCATACCGACCACGACGCGAGTTGTGATTTGATACTGTCTGACGATACCTTCCAGTGAGGTCAGCGCGGATATTCACAAGGCCAAGTTGTGATTTGATACTGTCTGACGATACCTTCCAGTTATTCGGGCCGTTGCTGTCGCGCGTCGGGGTTGTGATTTGATACTGTCTGACGATACCTTCCAGTTGCGCCAACGCCATCAAGTACGTCGTCAAGTTGTGATTTGATACTGTCTGACGATACCTTCCAGTCCAAGGAAAACAAGAACGCCTAAAGAAAGGTTGTGATTTGATACTGTCTGACGATACCTTCCAGTCCGATATGGTAGCGCACTCTAACCTCAACGTTGTGATTTGATACTGTCTGACGATACCTTCCAGTAACAAGCCGAACAGGAACGGAGAAATAAAGTTGTGATTTGATACTGTCTGACGATACCTTCCAGTAGTCTTTGCGCTGGCGAATCTTGCAAGCGGTTGTGATTTGATACTGTCTGACGATACCTTCCAGTCAGAAGAAGAAAGAACCAAATCCTTAACAGTTGTGATTTGATACTGTCTGACGATACCTTCCAGTTGACGTTGAGAGGAACGCTTTCGCCACCAGTTGTGATTTGATACTGTCTGACGATACCTTCCAGTTAAAGAGCGAGATGTTCATCAGAAGAAGAGTTGTGATTTGATACTGTCTGACGATACCTTCCAGTTCTTTAGCACAACCAATACACTTGCCACAGTTGTGATTTGATACTGTCTGACGATACCTTCCAGTTAGAAGAAGTCGCACCAAGGGCAGGGTTGGGTTGTGATTTGATACTGTCTGACGATACCTTCCAGTCGAATCACCGGCGGGAGCATGACCGAGGAAGTTGTGATTTGATACTGTCTGACGATACCTTCCAGTCCATTCCGGACAGACTGAAGAACGAACTCGTTGTGATTTGATACTGTCTGACGATACCTTCCAGTACGATGAACAGCATTACCAGCACGCTTGAGTTGTGATTTGATACTGTCTGACGATACCTTCCAGTGGCACATTTGAGGAAGAACGCGAATACGCAGTTGTGATTTGATACTGTCTGACGATACCTTCCAGTAGACAGGGACAGGAAACGGGGCAGACGCAGTTGTGATTTGATACTGTCTGACGATACCTTCCAGTCGGGACGATGAAGCTGATGGTACCTTTCTAGTTGTGATTTGATACTGTCTGACGATACCTTCCAGTGCTTGGCCTTTCACGAGCACGACTGGGATGTTGTGATTTGATACTGTCTGACGACACCTTCCAGTATTGGAAAGAAAAAAGCTTCCCTTTACTGGCAAGATACCGCCAAATATTACGGAAACAAGTGCTAAATCAAGCCTTTTTCCCGAATCGACGTGATCGGGAAATTACCAAAATTCGAGTTGGGCGTATCCCTTCGGTTGAGGCTTGCGCTTTTTTCCGACAAATTGAATCGTATCGGCGAACTGTTTGTCGGTTATCCGCACTATGGAGACAATGCCTTCGTCCGGAACCAGCAACTTCACCCGCTTGATATGCGTCGTAGCCGTCTCCATGCTTGCACACGGCCGGATATAAACCGAGAACTGATGCATGACGTAGCCGTCTTTCAAGAGACTTTTCCGGAATCGTGCCGCGATTCGACTTTGGGCCTTGGTCTCGACCGGCAAATCAAACATGACAAGCAACCACATGATCGAGTAGGCCTTTAGCGCGTTCTGGGTTGGCTCAGTCATAAAACGCCGGCAGAACCAATTTCTCGGTCTTCCCCAAATAATATTTCGCAAGTGAGGCGGAAGTGTATGTCGCCGCAACCAAAAGCGGCCGCCGCAAGCCGTCCAACGACACATCGCAGGTGAGGACCTCCAGCAATCTGGCCTTGACCGGCTGGCTTAATTCGTGCCAAGCCATATCGAACGGCCTCGCCTTGCTGAACACGTATTGGTCGACGAACGGCCGATACGGCTCCATGATGTCGTCGGCGAGACAGAAGGCATTGTATCGGTTGTGATGATGAATGCCCTTTAGGCAGAGGAGGCCGGAACCGGTCAAAGCCCTGGCGATTGCGGCCCGCAAAATGGCATAGCCGTAGTTTAGCGCGACATTCGGCCACGAACCGTCTGGATCGCGATTGACGCCCGGCGGCAATAACGCCTGAAAGTAGATACGCGCCGCCTGCGCTTCGCAGCAGGTCTCATCCCTGTTCTTGACTCTCCCGGCTAATTCCAGCAGCTTTTCATATCCCGCTGCGTTCAAGCCTCTCATGAGCGCAGCCTGATTGACTATCTTCTGCCGAATGACTTGTCGCCACAGTCGGCCGTTCACCGCCTCGCTGGCCTCGTTCTGCACGGAGAATATTTCCTGCGAGATGGTGTGCCCGGCATAAGGAAGCAACGAGGATACCGGCATGTGATTCGAATTGGCGATAACGACGGCGACATTCGCCTCGCTCAATTTTGCAAGACATGGCGCGGTTATCACGATTTGCGGATTGTCGATAATCACAAAACCGAGGTCTTCCATCGGGAAACTGCCGTGCCGACCGTCCTGTCCGTCGAAACAAAGCTGCTCCAGTCGGAGCGTCAATTTCCCGGGAGTGCTGAAGCACAGGGTTCGCGCTATCATCTGTCTTTCCGCTTGAACTCGATGCTGCCGTCGATCCGCATGCTAAAATCTATCCCCTCGAACATCATCTGCTGAAGATAGACGCCTGGCGATACAAGAAGTCGTTCAAACGGATGCACCAAGTCTATCCGCGAAGATCCCGCCTTGTTCTTCCCGGCCGCGATCAACGCCTTGTCAAGCTCCACGCTCGCCCGGGCTTCCGAGTGCCGCAGAAAAGTAACTCGCTTAGTGTTTGTCTCATACTTCACTAGCTTGTAAAGACGCTTGGCAAGTTCCTCCTTAGGAAGCGTCGCTAGATCCGCGCGGCCCGCCTCACAGGCCAGTGCCATTGAACCCGGATAGATATATCCGATGAAACCCGGCATCTTATCGTATGGGCGATAATCCTCCTTGTGGCGATTCTGGGCCCACTTCAAGGCGTTGTCCGGCTCGACCGAGCGAACTCCGTCTTGCTCGAATACCGCCATACGGAAATTCGCACCGGTCCCGGTATCAACATAGTAAGGCAACTTGTAGCGCTTGTTTGAAGGCATGGAATGAAGGCGCAATTCGTTCGGGTCCGTAACCTTGCCGTATGTTCTCACCTTGTTGATCGGAACGCCTGACGGCATCCTGATGTCGCCCGGCATGACCGCAGTGACGCCTTTCGCCTCCATTGCCGCTACCGCCGCTTCGACAATTTCGCGAATCTTTTGATCGACGATCTTGGGGATAATCGCCTTTACCTCGGCCGTCTTGCCGACAAGCGGCTTGCGGACCACAAAGGCCTTGTTCCCGTCATCCGGACACATAATGCATCCGTAAAACGTCTCCTTGTGCAGCTGTCCGCGCACGGTATCGCCTCGCGCATTGACGTATTTGACTATCTTCTCCGGGGCGTTCTTCTGCGGATGAGGATGCGCCAGCACGGTTTGCTTGGTGCTCTGCTTCATCGTGTTGCGGCGGAAGACATGACGCACGCAAATCCTCGCCGTTTCTTGCCTGACTTCTTCCGAAAAGCCCTTCCAAGGCGGAGTGCAGAGCTTGCATTCCTTGAGGTACTGTTTGGCGTCATCCTTCAGCGCCGTGCAGATCATATTGAAGCGCGTCGGCGTAAGCGCGGCAATTACCATTGCGTCCTTGGCATGATGCGTATGGTCGGAACGGTTCTTGGCCTCGTCAGCTTCCTGCAGCCCCCATGCCTTGCGGGCGAAAGACGTCGCCCTGCCATTGACGGCGTAGACTTTCGGATAGACGCTCTTCAGCAATTCGACCGCCTTGGTGGACATGATCCCCGTATCGACCAACTGGCGCTTCTTGAATCCGCTAAGACCGTTCTCCGGGTCGGCAAGCTTCTCCGTCTCGATGGAAAAGCGCCTTACCTTGTCTCGCCAATAGTCCAACTCGTGCTTTAACGCCAGCGCCTTTGCCCGCGCCTCGGCGTTGCCCCGGATGCGGCTTTGGCTCAGGAACGACTTCTGCAGCGCTTCCACCTGATCGCGCCAGGGGCGGAGACGAACCTCGATTTCCGCATAATTCGGGCATTCGGTCGGAATGCGCCCCATCTTCACTTCGCGATTGTACTTGGCGGCGCAGATCGTTTTGTTGGCATAAGAATCGTCGCCGGAGCGGGAACGTGGGACGGTGTGCTCGACATCCCATGGCGTATTTTCCGAAAACAGTTCGGATGCGCCTATCGTCTCGCCGGTATAAAGGCAGCGCTTGCCTTGCTCCTGCCATAGGATCCAACGCTCGACGGCATCTTCGGTAGGCTTTACATTGTACACCCCGACAAGCTCGTCCGCCGCACACTCGCGCCGCTTCCGGAGCTTTTCCTGCCAGATTGTCCAGGCTTTTCTTTCGGCATAACTGTTTACGCTGCGTGCCAGCTCTATGCGAATCGTCGTGTCGCCATCGATTACCCCGTTGTCGCGCAGATAATTCACCAGCCGTCGCAATATCGTCAAGGCGCGTTGCACCAGCGGATTTCGAACCATTCCCAATTGAACCGCCGGCACCCGCCCTTCTTTTTCCACTTTGTACGGGCTGTCATGCATCACATACAGCCTGCGCCACGCTTCAGGCGTTACGCCGAATCTCCCATGCAATTCCGAATACAGCCTGTCGAGAAACGGAACCATGCGCTGACCGGTTCCGTTCGCGACATTCTGCTTCTGCGCCTGGTATTGATAGCGCACCTCCTCTATCGCCAACCGTACCGCGTCCTTGTTGGCCTCATAATCAGGCATTGCCGCCGGCAGATTGGCCCACAGGGCGGCATCGTAAAGCTGAAGCCCCTGTCTGAGATACGGCAAGATCTTCCGGATGGCCTTTAGCGAATATTTGCTCGTCGCCTCGTTCGGGCGTATTGCCGCCAGCTTGCGAACCTGCTCATCGGTCAATGCCGGATAATGTCTGCGGAACCAACCCTCAAGTTTCTCCAGATCCTCAAAAAACATCAGGGCGTTGACCACCATTTCGCGATCATAGGGGATCTGCCCGAAATTGACGGCCAGCCGATGGGATACGGAGCAACTCGAAAGCGTTTCCTCGTCGCGATAGTGGTAAAAATGCCAGCCGTGAGCCTTAAACCTTTGGTCGTTCTTGAAGAGCTTGCTGATCGCCTTGAACTGGAATGTCGTGGAAGCGCGCATAAACGCGCCCCGCACCAACTCCCTGTCCTCCTGGGACAACGGCTGCCGCGCACCGTTCTCATCCTCGAACGACAGGTTGTTGATGAACGACAGCATTCTGAATTCTTCAAAGTCCGGATGCCCGACAAACGTCCTGCTCTGTTTTGGCTCCAACGGACACTTCCCGACCAGGAAACGCTGCGAACGCAACGGACGCTGCATGAATATCGCCTGATACAGCTTTCGCCACAAGTCGGAGTCTTCCTTTATGGCTTGGGCGCGCATTATCACGGCAAATTCTTTTGCATAATGCTCGATTCGACCAGCGTAGCGCTTTCGGATGCGGGTTTTCTGCAAGCCACCCCGCTCCGATTCCATGATCTTGTAGAAATATTGGCCGAGCGTTTCGCAACCCGACTCCTCTATCTGCCTGGAAAGCTCGCTTATGCCTGACTTGACCAAGCCGGTCGCCTTTTCGCTTTGTTTCTGATTGGCCTGCTCGTCCCCAGTATCGGCTCCTGCATCTTTTCTGGAACTTTTAAAGCCCCTGCGTTGACAGACATGGTAAAGTGCGCGCCCCAGAACGAACGGAGCGACACGACCGCTTGCTGCCGCTGCCCGGTCGCAGTAGGGATTGGAATCGTCAGTCGCCTTCAACCACTGCAGGAATTCTTTGTTTGCAAGCGGATAAACGCCTCGGCTCTTCCACGCCAGCAATTCTTCTTTGGTCAGCGGACACATCTTCTCCTCGATGAGGACCTCGAGCAGCTTCCACTTGCGGATTTTGCGGCGAAACTTCAGCCGTCTTGCGGTGCGGTATGCCCTGCGGATTGCCGCCGGCGTCCGCGTCGTATCATTGCCCTTCTCCCTTTCAATCCCTTCGGGGAAAATCACTACGCCGCTTTTTACAATCGTCTTGCTCTCGTCGTCAATAACCGCCCAGCCAAGCGAATTGGCGCCCAAATCCAACCCCAATGTGTTCTGCATCTTTTACTCCTCTCGTCAGCGCATTTGCTGTATTCGCAAGCCGTGCAGTTCACCCGCACAATCTTCCCCCCGACGGCAGTTGCGCCTGGCGGGGAATTATGATATCATACGCGCAGTATCTTATCACAACAAGGCTATATGCCGAAGTCGTTTTAAGTAAGACTGACGGGACACTTCGGTGTCCCATCTTTATTTGTATGGCGCGGTCGCACTCCCCGCGTTGCCAAAAGCCCCCGAGCCTCGCAGCCCCTGCCGCTCCAGGCAATAGGATACCATTGCCCGGCTGCCTTTGCCCGGGATCTTGGCGGCAGCTCCAAGCGGCGCACTCGCGCCACAACCGATGAATCAAGGCCCACATACGGTCGGTACTCTATCATATCAACGCCCGTCCCGTCAATAGGTAACGCCGGAAAGCGACCGCTTCCCAAGTCGGTCGTGGCCATTGCGGACACTTGCGGCGGACGCCCCGCCTTCCATTCGAGCAAAGCCCCGGCGCCACCTTCGCCATTCGACAAGCCCGCCAACTTGGTTGCCTTGACGAACTCGCCATCTGGCGCAATCCACTCATCTAGCTGTCATCCCAAGCCGCCATGCGTTCGTTCTGGCTATCGCAGAACACCCTCGACCGAATACTTCGTTCCGCCCTTTATTCATCGGTGTTTCGCAATGGTGGAGGTGAGGGGAGTCGAACCCCTGTCCGAAATGGCGTCACCCAAACTTCTACGCGTGTATTGCGCCTTTGATCTCGGATGGAGTATGCCGACGCACGGGCTTATCTCCAACCATCCGCTCGGTTCGGCACCCTTAAGCGAGCGAGCGGAGCCCCCTCAAGCGTGGCCTGCTAAATTATGCCTCGGCGCTCAGCAGACATCGGCGCTTCGACATGCGGCCTGTATTTAGGCGGCAAGAGCGTAATCGTTTTTCGCAATTACTTTTTTCCCTCGTTTTTTACGTGGCCAACGAGGATCCACGACGCGCGATCTGACCTCAACACATCCCGTCGAAACCGGATCACCCCCATCGGAGTCGTCGCGCATATTATACCAAAAACCGGCGGCGGCGGCTATCCAGCCGCCCTTCCTGCCGGAGCCGGCCAACCACAGCGCAAAAGCAAGCGGATCCGGCGCGGCGGCGTAATCCCACCGGCCGGCTGGGTGAGCGGCGGAAAGGCGAAGTCGCCGCCGGACTTGGCGGCGCAGTCCGGGAACCTCTCCGCCGATCAGCACCCGTCCGCCGGATCAATCCCCGAAAAGGACATCAAGCAGTCCTCTCCGGCGCGGCGGCGGAGGCGGCGGGGGCGGAGGCGTTACAACAACGGGAGCCGGCGCTACCACCTGCGGCGGAGCGACAACCATCGGCGGAGTGGTGTGATAGGCACCATTATAGTAGTAGTTGTAGCCGTCATAGTAATAGCCGTCACCATAATAATAGACCCCGCCGACCGTCAGGTGCCACGCGGCAGCGACCCACTCCCACGCGCGAAGCCCCCCGTGACGACGCGGAGGCGGCTGCGGACGCGCCCAATGACGCGCACCCGCAGGATGGCGACCAGGCCTCGGCTCCGCCTTAGGCGCACCGCCACGAGGAGGTTGCTTGCCTTTTTGAACCTGCGGCGGACGAGGGCCGCCCTGCCTGCCATCCGGGACACCGCCGGGAGCCGCATATAGGCACGTGGCCGTCGCCGCACATCCAAGCACAAACCAGAGTTTATTCATGTTTATCCTTTCTTTTTGTGTTACTGGACTACCGTTTGCTGTTCCTGGGAAAATCTCGCGCCGACTCAACCCTTTAATTCAAACTTTCCGCCAATGAGCACCGGCCTGACATCCGCCCATGTCAACGTCACATCGCACGGACCCTTGCCGCCCAACAATACTGCGGAAGCATCGTAGGTCCATGCAATGCCCTCGTCATCCACTCGGAAATTGTCAAGGGTCTCGGGCCAGTTGTCTGCGTATTCGGGCAACACGCACCCGGGCTTGTCCGCATACGAATCGGCGAAGTCCGCCGCCACCTGCTTGCGCATCAGCTGCTTTAGTTTAGCCACACGACCGGCGTCAACGACCTCGTCCATCCTGATGCCGCGCAGCTTATCCCAGGACCAGACCACGTTCTGCTCGACCGTACAGCAGGGACATCCGTCTTGACAAGTTATCGAATAACTGACATATTTCGGCCCGTGATAGCGCACCCGGCCCTGCCATTCCAAGATACCGCCGGCAGCACCGTCACCCGCATGCCCGTCGAGACACTTCCCCCAAAACTTCCGTCGCAGCACCTCTACCCCGTCAAGAACCGTAGCGCACTTCCCGTCCTTCGCGACGACCTGGCCAAGAAAAGCCTGCAACGCGGCGAACTTATCCTTGGCCATTCCGCCTTGCGCAGGAATCTCCAGCCTATACCGAGCACTTTTCGGCAAAGCATCCGTTGGGACCCCGCAACATTCCGGCGGTCCGCTTTCTTCGCGCTCGTACTTCGCATAAGCGAGGAAGATTGCAGCTCTCATTCTTTCGTACCCCGAATACATTTCCCGCCCTCTCCGTAATTATACTATATTGGGACGGCAGAATCTTACGCAAAAAATTCGACCGTAAGCTGCAATCGCCGACAGGCAGCAAAGCGGTCAAAGCCAGCCCCGGCGCACAAAGCGGATTGCGGCCCTTCCGCCACGTTGTCCGAACATTGGGCATCGCCCGAACACAAGGGTTCGTTTCCCGTCAGAACCGCGATTCGCCGCCTGCGGTCAAACGGGGAATCGCCGTTGGTGCACCTAGAGGGACTCGAACCCCCACGCTTTCGCAGTGGAACCTAAATCCACCGTGTCTGCCATTCCACCATAGGTGCGGAGAACCGCCGGACGTATTATAGCAAATACGCCAGGACGCATGCCGCCGCAATCCGCCTCAGCGCATCCGTTCCCCGGCCTTGCGGCGCAGGAGCATCGAGCCGAAGACGGCGACGGCGAGCAGCGGCTGGTAATACAGGCACTGGATCAGCGAAAACGAATCAACCGGCATATCGACGCCCTTCGCCACGCCAACGGCGATGAGAATCTGCGCACCATAGGGAATCAGCCCCTGGACGATGCAGGAAGTCGTGTCAAGCACCGAGGCGATCCGGATCGGGTCGGCCTTGAACCTGCCGGCGCACTCCCTGGCGATTGGACCCGCGATGACGATTGCCACCGTGTTGTTTGCGGTAAAGCAGTTGACGGCCGCCACCAGCAGCGCGACGCCGAACTCGCAGGTGCGCGCACCGCGGATGAAGCGCGAGATCCTGTCCGTCAGCCACGCGATGCCGCCATTGGCCTGCACGGACTTGAACAGACCGCCGGCCAGCAGCGCCACTATGAGCGTCTCGCCCATGCCCAGCGTTCCCTTGCCCAGCAGATCCATCGCGTCGAAGAAGGCGAACTTGCCGAGCGCGCCGCCGATTGCCGCCGACAGGAGCGTACCCGAGAAGAGCAGCACCATCACGTTGAAGCCGACGAGCGCCAGGACGAGGACGAACACGTACGGCAGAATCAGCACGCAGTGCCGCCAGGTGACCACAGGCGCCTCGACGGTGCCGGAGGACGAGCCGGACATCGCATAGAGGAAGAGCGCCGCCAGCGCGGCTGGCGCGGCAATGCGCGAATTCGCGAGGAACTTGTCCCGCATCCGCACGCCCTGCGTCCTCGTCGCGGCAATCGTGGTGTCGGAGATCATCGAAAGGTTGTCGCCGAACATCGCGCCGCCGATCACCGCGCCCATCAGCAGCGGCGGCGCGATATGCAGCGGCCCGGCGAAGCCGAGCGCAATCGGCGTCACGGCGGCAATCGTGCCGCAGGAGGTTCCGATCGCCAGGGAGATGAGGCACGAGACCAGGAAGACGCCCGCCACCATCAGGTTCGCCGGCACGGCGGCACGCGCAATCGTCACCGCCGCGTCCACGGCGCCCGCCCCTTTCGCAATCGACGCAAACGCGCCGGCCAGAATGAAGACGAGGCACATGATCATGATGTTCGCCTCGCCCATTCCACGCGCATACGTCTCGACCTTCTCGTCGAACTTCGCCCGTCCGATCAGCAGCGACACGGCGGACGCCACGAGGAACGCCACGGGCATCGACACCCGGTACCAGGGCATTTCGAGGCCAAGCCGACCGGCATAGACGGACAAGCCCACGTAGAAGGCCGCGAAGACGGGAAACGGGAGAAGGGCAAGACCGCTGGGTTTCATGTCTGGCGACCGACTGGCGCAGTTCGGCGGACAGAGCCTTATCGGCCGAGCTTCTGCTTGTGGCTGAAGAAGACCCTCGTCCGGTTGGCGAAGGACTGCGCCTGCGGGAAGGTGCCGGCGGTGACGAGCTGCTGGAAGGCTTCCAGCGCCTCGCGTTGCCGACGGTCCAGATTCGCCGGCACCTCGAAGACGATGCGCGCGTCAAGATCGCCGGCCGCCCCGCCGCGCAGGGACGGAACGCCCTTGCCGCGCAGACGGAAGACCTTGCCGTTCGGCGTCCCGGCCGGAATCTTGAGCTGCGCCTCGCCATCCGGCGTCGGCACGGCAACCGTGCCGCCCAGGGCGGCCAGGACCGGCGAGACGGGGATGTCCACGCCAAGATCCTGCCCGTCGCGCTCGAAGAGGTCGCTTTCGCGCACGTTGAGCTGGACGTAAAGGTCGCCGTTCTCGCCGCCGCGCAGTCCGCCGCCGCCCTTCCCGGGCAGGCGCAGGCGCGAGCCGCTGTCCACGCCCGCAGGAATCCTGAGCGAAATCTTCTGGGGAGAGGAGACGTGGCCCGTGCCGCGGCACTTGCGGCAGGGCTTCTCAATGACGGCGCCTTCGCCGCCGCAGGTCGGGCACGTCTGCCGCACCTGGAAGAAGCCGCCGCCGCCGATGACGACGCCGGCGCCACCGCACGTCCGGCAGGTCACGCGCTTTGAGCCAGCCGCCGCGCCGGTGCCGCCGCATTCGGGACACTGCGCCGGAAGCGTCAGTTCGATGGTCCGTTCGCTGCCGAAAAGCGCTTCGTCGAAATCGATCTCCAGCCGGAAGGTCATGTCCTCGCCACGGCGGGGACCGCTGGAATCGGCCTGCCGCCGCTGACGGCCGCCGCCGCCGAAGAGATCCTCGAAGCCGCCAAAACCGCCGCTGAAGCCACCCCCGCGACCGCGACCGCCGAAGATGTCGCCGAACATGGAGAAGATGTCGTCCATGTTCATCCCGCCGCCGCCGAAGCCGCCGGAGCCGCCGTTCGCAAACGCCTGATGGCCGAACTGGTCGTACCGCTGGCGCTTCTCGGCGTCATGGAGGACGTCGTAGGCTTCGGCCGCTTCCTTGAACTTCTCCTCGGCGGCCTTGTCGCCGGGATTGCGGTCCGGATGATACTTCATCGCCAGCTTGCGGTAGGCGGACTTGATCTCGTCCGCCGACGCCGTTCTGGCAACGCCCAGCACCTCGTAATAGTCACGCTTGTCTGCCATGGCCTTCCTCTACGTCACGCGGGCTTGCCCGAGCTGACCACCACTTGCGCGGCCCGCAGGACCTTGCCCTTCAGCATCCAGCCCTTCTTCGACTCAATCGAAACCTTGCCTTCCTCGATCTCGTCCGAAGGCAGGGTGGCGATCGCCTCCATCTTCTCGGTGTCCAGCGCCAGGCCGACTGAATCGAACGGCTCCGCCCCATGGTCCTGCAGCGACTTGAGCAGCGTGTCGCGCACGAGCCGCACGCCCGCCACGAACGGATCCTCCGCCTTGTCCTTGGCATTCGCCAGCGCGAGGTCGAGGTTGTCGATGGCCGGAAGCACGTCTTTCAGGATGTCGCTCTCGGCGTAGCGATAGACGTCTTCGCGATCACGCGCCGCGCGCTTCTTGTAGTTGTCGAAGTCGGCGAGCGTCAGGGCGTAAAGCGTCTTCCAGTCCGGCTCCTCCGGCTTCTTGGCTGCGGTCGGCTCGGCGGACGCCGCCGCGTCCGCTTCAGCGTCCGGCGCCGCAGCCGCAGCCTCCGCCTGCTGTTCGTCCGTCGCAGCCGCATTCGGCTGCTCGGCCGTCCCTTCGGCTGCTTCCGCCGTCGCCTTGCCCTCATCCGCCGGCTTCGCGACTTCGTCCGCAACCGGATGCTCGACCGATTCCCCTTCGCTCCTCTTTTCTTCCGCCATCGTACCCTCGCCGCTGAAAAGGCCCGGCAGGAGACCGGAAGCCACGTCCCGGGTCCCCTGCCTCGGCGCCGTTTACTCTCTGCTCGCCATCGTCACGCCGTCAGGCGCGAATCTGCCCCGACTTCGCGAGCATCTTCGCCTCGACGGACTGAATCTCCGCAAAGCCCTGGGAGCTGTGCGGATTCAGGCCGTTGGAGGCCTCCATCGAACTGTCGGCCTCGTTGTAGATCGTCGCCCTCAGCCCCTTGAGGGACTCGAAGAAGATGTTGCCCTTGTAGAGGCCGAGCGTGACCTCCGCCGTCGCCTTGTCGGCCCAGACCTGAATCGCCGCGCGGGCGGCCTGAGTCGCGGGGTCGAACCAGCGGCCGTCATAGATCTGGTCCGCGACGAACTTCGAAAGCTCCTGGAAGAGCTTGGTCGAGCGACGGTCCATGATGCCCTCGTAGATGTACTTGAGCCCCCAGCTCAGCACCTCCATGCCGGGCGCCTCGTAGACGCCGCGGCTCTTCGTGCCGATGATGCGGTTCTCGAGCGCGTGCTTCATGCCGATGCCGTTGCGGCCGCCGATCTTGTTGAGGGCGAGCATCACGTCGTACGGCGTCATCGTCCTGCCGTTGACGGCGACGCAGCGCCCCTTGAGGAAGCTGAGCTTCACCTGCTCGACCTTGGCGGGGGCCTTCTCGGGCCACACGCCCATCGTGGGCTTCACGATGCGCATCGACGTCTCCATCGACTCAAGGTCCTCCGCCTCGTGGCTGAGGCCGGCGAGGTTCGCGTCGGTCGAGTATTTCTTCTTCGTACCGACGAACGCCGTGATGCCGCGCTGGGCCAGGAACGCCACCATCTCGGTGCGGCCCGGGAACTGCTTCAGCAGGTCAGGGTCGCGCCACGGCGCATACACGCCGAACTTCGGATCGAGCACGTTGGTGTAGCGCTCGAAGCGCATCTGGTCGTTGCCGCGGCCGGTCGCGCCATGGACGAGGACGGTGCAGCCCGCCTTCTTCATCGCCGGCAGGAGCCGCTGCACGGTCACCGCGCGCGCAATGCCCGTCGAGTTCCAGTAGCCGCCGTCGTACATCGCCTGGCACTTCACGGTCTCGAAGCAGATGTCGGCCATCTCCTTCGTGACGTCGACGATCGTCGTCTGCACGCCCGTCGGCGCCATCTTCTTCTTGATGTCGTTGATGTCCTTCTCGTCCGGCTGGCCGACGTTCGCGCTGAACGCCTTCACGTTGACGCCGGCGTCCTTGAGGACGCAGCAGATCGTCTTGGAGTCGAGCCCGCCCGAAACGCAGACACCGACCGTTTTACCCTTGAGATCAGCAAGTTTCATCTTTGTCTTCTCCTTGAATACGTCAAACTCGTTTTCGCTTCGCTCCGGACTCAGCCGTCCAGCTCGCCCCGGAGCTTCGTCAGGAAGGCTTCGAGCGTCATGGCGCCGAGATCGCCTTCGCCGCGGCTGCGGACGGAAACCGTGCCGTTCGCCTCGTCGCGCGGGCCGACCACGACCTGATACGGAACCTTCATGAGCGTCGCCTCGCGGATCTTCGCGCCCAGCTTCTCGGCGGACGTGTCGATGTCAACGCGGAAGCCGGCGGCCTTGAGCGCGGCCTGCGTCTTCTTCGCGTAGTCGAGCGCCTTGTCGGAAATCGGCAGGACGCGCACCTGCTCCGGCGCCAGCCACAGCGGGAACGCGCCCGCGTAATGCTCGATCAGGATGCCGAAGAACCGCTCGATCGAACCGAGGAGCGCACGATGCACCATGTAGGGCTGGTGCTCCTTGCCGTCCGCGCCGACATAGGTGAGGTTGAAGCGCTCCGGCAGGTTGAAGTCGAACTGCACGGTGCCGAGCTGCCACGGACGGCCCAGGGCGTCCTTGATCTTCATGTCGATCTTCGGGCCGTAGAACGCGCCGCCGCCCTCGTCGACCTCGTACGCCATCCCCTCCTGGTCGAGCGCGTCGCGCAGGGACTGCGTCGCCTGCTCCCAGCGGGCGGGATCGCCGACGGCCTTCTCGGGCTTCGTCGAGAGAAACGCCTGGATGTCGTGGAAGCCGAACTTGCCAAGCATCTTCTTCGCGAACTCGACCGTGGACTTGATCTCCCCGACGATCTGCTCCGGCGTGCAGAAGATGTGCGCATCGTCCTGCGTGAAGCCACGGACGCGGAACATGCCGTGCCGGACGCCGTCCTTCTCATAGCGATACACCGTGCCCAGTTCGCAGTAGCGGAGCGGCAGGTCGCGGTACGAGCGCTTCTCGAACTGGTAGCACTGGATGTGGAACGGGCAGTTCATCGGCTTGACGTAGTAGTCCTGGATGTAGGCGTCCTTGCCCTCGCCCTCCTGGACGTGCATCACCGGGAACATTCCCTCCTTGTAGAAACCGAGGTGACCGGAAGTCTCCCAAAGGTTCGACTTGCCGACATGCGGCGTGTAAACCACCTCGTAGCCGGCCTCGTAGTGCCGCTTGCGCCAGTAGTCCTCAATCGCGACGCGCACGCGTGCGCCGCGCGGCAGCCAGTGGGCGAGGCCCGGGCCGACCGTGTCGTTGATGGTGAAGAGCTTGAGCTGCTTGCCGAGGACGCGGTGGTCGCGGCGCTTGGCCTCCTCCGCGCGCTCGACGATCTCCTGGAGCTCGGCCTCGTCCTTCGCGACGATGCCGTAGACGCGCTGGAGCATCTTGTTCTTCTCGTCGCCGCGGTAATAGGAGCCGGCGACCTTCACGAGCTTGACGACGCCGATCTGCTGCGCGTGCTCGACGTGGGGCCCGCGGCACATCTCGACGTAGTCGCCGACCGCATAGGTCGAAATGGCGGCGCCGTCGGCGACGACATCCGCAAGGCGCTCGAGCTTGTAGCGCTGGCCCGTAAGCAGCGCCTTCGCCTCGTCGACGGAGACCTCCCGCTTCACGAACGGCTCGTCCAGCGCGATGAGCCGCGCGATCTCCGCCTCGATTTTCGGAAAGTCTTCCGTCGAAATGCGGTGGGGCAGGTCAAAATCGTAATAGAACCCGTCGTCCGTCGCCGGGCCGATATCGACCTGAACGTCGTCGAAAAGGTTCATGACGGCTCGCGCCATCATATGCGCCGCCGAATGCCGTCTCATTTCCGCTGTCACTTCCGCCATATCGAAACTCCTTCCGAACTAAGGTGTGATATTATAGCACTTTCAGGGCCGGTTGCGCCGGATTTTGCCGGACTTTGCCGAGGGCGCCTACGGGGCCTGGTTGCGCGGCTGCCAGACGCCGTTGCGCAGGACGGGGAGGATGGCCCGCTCAAGCGTCTCGTCGAGGTCGAAGAGGGCTTGGCCGGCAAAGCCGTACTGGCGCACCAGGCCGATCTGCCTGACGACCTGCCGGGCGTCGAGCCGCGATTCGTTGGCCGTCACGCCGATGCCGATGATCGTCCGCTGCGCACGGAATCGCGGCGACCGCTGGAGCGACAGGAGTTCGCAGAACTTGGCCGTCGAGGCGGTGTAGTCCATCGGCACCGCATAATCGACCAGTCCCAGGTCAATCCAGCTCGGCCAGTCCTGTCCGACCGAGGAAACGCAGCTTGGGTACTTCCCGTAAACGGCCGCCGTGAGCCACTTCGGGCGCTTCACCCGGCGCCGCGCCTCGGCCACGAACCGCGTGATGGTCGCCGGGGCGTCGGCCGGCTTCGCGGCGGCATCGCCCCAACGGACGAAATCCAGGTGGATGCCGCCGACCGGGTAGCGCGCCAGTTCGTCAATCGCCCGCAGCACATACGCCCGCACGTGCGGGTTGGACGGGTCGAGATAGGAGGTAAGGCCGCCCTTCTTCGCATCCCGCAGCCGCCAGCCGCGCTTGCGGAACGTCTCCAGCTCCGGCGTCGCCGCCCGCGTCGCATTGAAGCAGATGAACCACGCGTGCACGCGGATGCCCGTTCCCCGCGCGGCGCTGACGCACGCCGCCAGCTGGTCGCCGTAAAGCGAGCGCGCGCGCGTCTTCGGCAGATAGGCGCTGGCATAGTGCGCAAAGTCGACGCCGCCGACGTTGACGAACAGGTCCGTGACCTGCGACGCCTGCAGCAGGCGCATCGTCTTCGGCCAGTCGCCGGGGTAGAGCCCCGTCCCCTTGTGATCCCAGACGGCGTGAATCTCGGCCGTCTCCGCACGGGCGGCGCAGGCCGGGAACGGCCGGACGGACAGGGCCAGCAGGAGTACCGGCGTCAGACGCCGAAGCCGGCGGAGGGCGCGGGCAAGTCCGCGCCGGAACCGGGATGCCGGGCTCGAACCTTGCTCAGACAAGATCCGGCCTTTCGCGTTCCGTCAGCTTGCGCGCCTCGGCCCGGCGCCAGGCCTCGATTCTCGCATGGTTGCCGGACAGCAGCACCTCGGGCACCTGCATGCCGCGAAACTCCGGCGGATGCGTGTACTGCGGCGCCTCCAGCAGCCCGTCTCGCCCGAAGCTCTCGCTCGCCGTCGCCGCCGGGCCGCCGCCCAGGACGCCCGGCAGGAGCCGCACGGTCGCATCGACCATCGCCGCCGCCGCCAGCTCGCCACCGGTCATCACGAAGTCGCCAAGCGAATACTTGTCCGTCGCCAGCGTCTCGATGCGCGCGTCGAACCCCTCGTAGTGTCCGCAGAGGAAAACGAGCCGAAGCCCGCCGGCCGAGGCGGCGAGCGCGGCAAAGGCCTCGGCGTCGCGCTGGGTGAAGGTCTTCCCGGCCGGACTCGTCATCACGACGCGCACACGCCCGTTCCCCGCGCCGCCGTCGGCCTTTTCCGCCGCGGCCTGCCTGCCCAGACAGCTTTCGACCGCCGCAAACCAGGGTCCGCATTTCATCAGCATGCCGGGGCCGCCGCCATAGGGCCGGTCGTCGACTTTCCGCCACCGGCCCTCGCCAAACTCGCGCAAATCGACGACATTGATCGCACAGGCCCCCTTCTTCACGGCGCGCGCGACGATTGATTCGCGCAGAAAGCCCTCGAACATCTTCGGCTGCACGCTGATAATGTCGATCTTCAGCATCGGAGGGATTATACCAAAAAGATTTCCGCCGTTTCCCCCCGGCTTCCGGAAGCGGACCGGGAAGACCGGGGGCGCGGACGCCGTCAAAGGCGCGGTCAAAAGCAACGGGCCGCGGCTGCCCGCGGCCCGTGTCTTCGCCCACCGGGGAAAAGGGGTCGCCTATTTCTTGACGAGCTTGCGGACCGCCTTGTGCGAGCAGAAGGTGCGCTCCGTATAGAGCTTCGCCCGCCGGCTGGTGCCCTTCTTCACGAGCTTGATCGCCTGAATCCACGGGCTCGCGAACGGGAAGAGCTTCTCGACGCGCACGCCGTAGCTGTCACGGGAGACCGTGAAGTTGCCGGTGACGTTGTTGCGACCGTTGTCGATCGCCAGCACCTTGCCCTCGAAATCCTGAATGCGGTACTTGTCGCCTTCCTTGATCCGGATGGAGACGCGGACGATGTCGCCGGCGCGGAAGTCAGGATAGTTCTTTTCCTTCAGGCCGGCCGTCTGCTCGGCATTGATCTTGTCAATGAGCTTGATACCCATGGCTTAGGCCTCCTTCTTCCCCTCGGCCTTCTTGGCCGGAGTCGCATGGTGGGGCTTCAAATTGGGATTCCTGGCCCGACGGATGAGCGACGCGACCGTCGTCGACGCCTGGGCGCCGTTCTTCAGCCAGTAGTCGACGCGCTCGAGATCGAGCTTGAAATTGTCATCCTTGATCTGGGTGTCGTACCACCCGAGAATCTCGAGGAACTTGCCGTCACGAGGCGAACGCGAATCGGCCGCAACGATGCGATAGGTCGCGTGGTTGGTGCAGCCGGTGCGGCGCATTCTGAGCTTAACCATTGTTGTCCTAACTCCTTATCGGTGAACGAATTGGCGCGTAGTATACCAAAACGGCCGACCGGGCGCAAGGGGTGATAAGATAAGCGAGAAAATCCCGCCGCCGAAGCGGGAGCGCGGACCAGTGCCGCCGCACCGGCGCACCGATGCGGCGGCGGCCACGGCCTTTCGCGCCTTGGCCGAAAGGCGCTCAGACGCCCGAGTAGCAGACGAAGCCGCCGTCGACCGGAAGCGTCACGCCGGTGATGAAGGCCGCCTCGTCCGAGATGAGGAAGCGCGCCGCACCGTGCAGGTCGCTCGGCTGGCCGAACTTGCGCATCGGCGTCTTCGCGATCACCTTGTTGCCGCGGGCCGTCAGCGTCTTGCCGTCCTTCTCCAGCATGAGGAAGCGGTTCTGGTTCGTGATGAAGAAGCCCGGCGCAAGCGCGTTCACGCGGATGCCCATCGGCGCGAGGTGCGTCGCCAGGAACTCCGTGAAGTTCTTGATGCCCGCCTTCGCCGCGCCGTAGGCCGCGACCTTGGTGAGCGGCTGGTAGGCCGCCATCGAGCAGAAGTTGAGGACGGCGCCGCCCTTCTTCAGCATCTCCCGGCAGAAGACCTGGCAGGGCAGGATCGTGCCGACGAGGTTCAGCCTGTTCACGAACTCGAAGCCCTCGGCCCCGAGTCCGAAGAACGTGTCCTCGAACTTCGAATCCTTCGTCATCTGCTCGGCCGGCGTCGTCCCCTTCGGATGGTTGCCGCCCGCGCCGTTGATGAGGACGTCGATGCGCCGCCACTGCTTGAGGACGACCTTCTTGGCCGCCTCAAGGCTGTCCTTGTCCAGCACGTTCGCCTCGACGGCGATGCAGTCCTTGAGCCCCTTCTTCCGGAGCGTCTGCACGAACTTGTCCGCGACCTCCTTGCGAAGGTCCAGCACGGCGACCTTCGCCCCGTGGCGAAGCAGATCCTCCGTCATCGACGAGCAGAGCACGCCGGCGGCGCCCGTGCAGACGACGACCTTGCCCTCGACACCCTTGTCCCTGATGATCTTCATTTCGATTTTCCTTTCGTCTTGAGGTTCCTGAAAACGATGACGCCCAGCGCGATGAACGGCCAGGTGACGGGTTTCGCCAGCATGCAGAACTCCCGGCAGTACGCATGCCCGAGCGCGGCCGCGACCAGCGACACCGCCGTGACGCCGCCCAGTATCAGCAGGTTCCTACGCATTGAACTTCTCCTTGTTGATCCAAAGCCCGAGCGCGGGATTCGGAATGAAGTAGATCTCCTCGCCATCGACGACGTTGTACCCGTACTGCAGTTTCGCGGGATCGTACTTCGCCGCCATCTCATCGTAGTCGGCCGCCTTGAAGCCGACGCCCGCCACCTCCGCCTTGGTGATGTTCTTCACGCAGTAGGTGATCGAGAAGCGACCGTCGGACGAGCCGTGGATGAGGTGCGCCGCCGCGCCCATGTTGGCCCGGAGGTCGTCCGCATCCGCGCGCCGGAAGACCTCCAGCGTGTGCAGCCGCCCGCGATAGCCGTACTTGCGGATGAGCCCGTCGACCGTATCGTCCTCGCCGAACTTGTGAACGCCCGGCGCGAGGATGATCAGCTCGCCGCCGTCGGCCATCGCCATGCGCGTGCGGTAGACCGCCTTGTTGCCGAGCCAGGTGGAGGTGAACTCGGACGGATCGAGGTAGACGACGCACTTCTTAAGCCCGTGCTCGACGTAGTCGATGTTCCGCCGCTGCGCGAGCTTCACCGCCTCGGTGAGGCAGTTGCGCCCCTCGCCGACGAACAGCCCGTGGCTCGCGATCCGGCCGCCGGGCGCGGTGTTGACCGTCAGCACCCAGAGAATCGGCCGCTGCGCCATGTAGTGCTCGAAGGCGTAGTCGAAGAGCTGGCGGACGGGCGTGTGGTCGCGGCCCATCGCCTTCTCCATGCCGCAGACGGCGCCGATCATGTGCGACTGGTTGATCATGTCGCTGCCGCCGACGCCGACAAAGAGGTTCTTCGCGTGGTTCGCCATGCCGATCACCTCGTGCGGGACGACCTGGCCGGGCGAGACGATGAGGTCGTACGTCTCGTCCATCAGCCGGCGGTTCACCTCGACGCCGACCGGCTCCTTCCACAGGCCCTCGGACAGCCGCGTCACCTCCTCGGCCGGCACCTCGCCGAGCTTCACCACGTCCGTGCGCCAGTGATGCACCAGCATCTTCTCGTACGGGATGTCGCCGAACATCGTCTGCCACTGCGTCGCCGAGACGGGCACGTGCGTGCCCAGCGCGGGCAGGATGTCGACGGTCGCGCCCTTCGCCGTCAGCAGCCGGTGGAAGACCTGCGTGACGTAGCCGGCGTTCGAATGAAAGCGCGTGAAGTCCGGCGGGATGATCAGCGCCTTCCGCACCGCGCCCCGGCGCGCCTCCCAGTCGACCAGCGCCTGGGCGAGCACTTGGGCGATTTCCTCGTTCGAGATCGTCTCGCCGTCGGCGGCTACCTTGAAAAAATCCATTTGTCGATTCCTTTCGCCACTCCGTCTTCGTCGTTCGAAAGCGTCACGTCCTTCGCGACGCGCTTGACCTCGTCCTCGGCGTTCGCCATCGCGACGCCAAGTCCGGCGGCCTCGACCATCGTGAAGTCGTTCATGCCGTCGCCGAACGCCATGCAGTTTTCGAGCGTCAGCCCGAGCCGTTCGGCAAAGCGCCGCAGGGCGTTGCCCTTGTGCGCCGAAGCGATGTTCAGCTCGAGGTTGTTGGCCGTCGACGACGTCACCCTGATCGCGGGGAAGCGCACAGCGACCTCCCGGCGGATGTCCGCCAGGACGCGCGCCGCCTCCGCCGCCGCCCCGCCGGACTCCGCGTTCCGCGCGAAGAGCATGACCTTCTGGACGTCGCCTTCGGCCGCCGTCGCGCGCAGGTGCGCCTTCAGCTCGGGGACGGGCTTGCGGAACTCGCGCACCATCCGGAGGTAGTGCTCGTTCGTCGCGTAGTCCGCCGCCTTGTCCTGCAGCGCCTGCGTCATCCAGCCCCAGTTCGACCGGTAGCAGTCGTAGACGACGTCGTAGCCGTCCAGCAGCTCCATGATCGCCAGCGCCGTCGCCAGCGGGATCTCCTCCCGCACGATCGCCGTCTCGGTCGCGCGGTCGTAGACCTGTGCGCCGTTGATCGTGATCGCATAGCGGACGAACGGCAGGTCGCGGACCGCCGGCGGCATCATGCCGAAGAAGCGCCCGGTCGTCGGCACGATCAGCACGCCCTTCGCCGCCGCCCGCGCGAGCGCGTCGCGGTTGACCGCCGACAGGCGCTTCTGCGAGTCGAGCAGCGTCCCGTCGAGATCGAGCGCGATGAGGCGCAGGTCAGGCATTGTACGTCGCCGCGGACGTGCTGCCGCCGTGACCGGTCCAGTTGGTGTGGAAGAACTTGCCGCGCTCCGCGTCGAGGCGCTCGTAGGTGTGCGCGCCGAAGTAGTCGCGCTGCGCCTGCAGCAGGTTCGCCGGCAGGCGCTCCGTCGTGTAGCCGTCGAAGTAGCAGAGGGCCGAGGTCATCGTCGGCGCCGGGATGCCGTACTGGAGCGCTGCGGACGCAACCGTGCGCCACGCCGGCACGAGCTGCTCGACGACGCCCTTGAAGTAGGGGTCGAGCAGCAGGTTCGAGAGCTGCGGATTCCGGTCGTACGCCTCCTTGATCTTGCCGAGGAAGACCGAGCGGATGATGCAGCCGCCGCGCCACATGAGCGCGATGCCGCCGTAGTTGAGGTTCCAGTTGTAGGTCTTCGCGGCCGTGCGCATGAGCGTGTAGCCCTGCGCGTAGGAAACGATCTTCGACGCGTAGAGCGCCTGGCGGATCGCCTCGACGAACGCGACCTTGTCGCCCGTGAACGCGGGGATCTTGCGCCCGTAGGCCTTCGCGGCCTCGACGCGGTCGGCCTTCATCGCCGAGAGGCAGCGCGCGAACACGGCCTCGCCGATCAGCGTCAGCGGCACGCCCTCGTCGAGCGCGGCGATGCCCGTCCACTTGCCGGTGCCCTTCTGCCCGGCCGTGTCGAGGATCTTCTCCACGATTGGCGCGCCGTCCGCGTCCTTGTACGCGAGGATGTCGCGTGTGATCTCGATCAGGTACGAGTCGAGCTCGGTCGTGTTCCACTGCTTGAAGACCTCGTGCATCTCGTCGTCGGACATTCCGAGCAGGTCGCGCATCAGGTGGTAGCTCTCGCAGATGAGCTGCATATCGCCGTATTCGATGCCGTTGTGGACCATCTTGACGAAGTGGCCCGCGCCGTTCTCGCCGACCCAGTCGCAGCAGGGCGTGCCGTCCTCGACCTTGGCGCAGATGCCCTGCAGGATCGGCTTCACGAACGGCCACGCGGCCGGCGAGCCGCCCGGCATCATCGACGGGCCCTTGAGCGCGCCCTCTTCGCCGCCGGAGACGCCCGTGCCGACGTAGAGCAGGCCCTTCGACTCGACGTACTGCGTGCGGCGAATCGTGTCCGGGAAGTGGCTGTTGCCGCCGTCGATGATGATGTCGCCCGGCTCGAGCACGCCCAGGAGCTGTTCGATCATCGCATCAACCGCCGCGCCCGCCTTGACCATGCAGAAGACCTTGCGCGGCTTCGCCAGGCTGTCGACGAGCTCCCGGATCGAATGGCAGCCGATGATGTTCCTGCCCTTCGCGCGTCCGTTCACAAAGGCGTCGACCTTCTCCACCGTGCGGTTGTAGCACGCCACGGTGAAGCCCTTCGACTCCATGTTCATGATGAGGTTCTCGCCCATGACGGCAAGACCGATGAGACCGATGTCGGCTTTTTTCATTTGTTCAGCTCCTTGATGCGGATGTGCTTGAAATACGGCTTCGCCCCGCCATGCCGGCCCTGAAAGCCGATGGCACCGCGCGGCTCGATCGTCGCGAGCGGACGGTTCAGCCACGCCGGGATCGGCGTGCCGTCGGGATTGACCTTCGCGTCCGTATAGCGCGCGAGATCGTCGTCCAGCGTGACGACGCCGTTGACCATGACGCGGACATGGCGCCCCTCGGCCCAGATCGTCATGTGGTTCCACGCGCCGGCGGGACGCGCCGAGGAGACCGCGGGCCCCCGATGGCCGTAGAGCGCACCGTTCTTGAGCCGCGGCGGATCGTTCGCCCACTGCTTGCCGGCGTCGTCCAGCAGCTGGATCTCGATTGAATTCGGAATCCACGCCACGCAGTCCGAGGCGTACAGGATGACGCCCGAGTTGGCCTCCGGATCGAGCCGGTAGTCGAAATCGAGGATGAAATTCTCATAGCTGCCCTTGAACCAGAGGGGCTCGTCCCGCTCGGCCGACAGCACGCCGCGCCGTTCCTGCCAGGCGGCGGGATCGGCGTCGGCCCAGTCCGCAAGCCGGCCGGAGAACTGCCGCCACGACCAGCTGACGGGATGGTTGTCCGTCAGATGCAGGCGGCGCGTCCAGGCCCAGACGTGATCCTTCCACGTATCGGCGGGCGTGCCGTCGAGCGCATCGCTCATGAAGCAGTGCGGCTCAAGGGCCATGATGCGCAGCTCGGCGGGAATGTGCATCGTGCGCAGCCGGTGGTAGACGCGCACGGACACCATCGGCGTCCACCCGTCGGCGTCGCCGTGCACGAGCATCATCGGCGGCGTCGAGGCGTCAAACTTGAACTCCGGCGCGAGCGGCATCGTCAGGTCGTTGCACGCCTCGACCTCGCCCCGGTCGGCGTTGCCGACGAGGCCGTAGGCCGGATAGACCGGAAGGGCGAAATTGACGTTGCACGGCAGCGCGTCGATTGCGTCGACCGGCTCGTAGGCCGGCGTTTCGGACGACGTCGCGACCAGGAGCGTGAGATGCCCGCCCGCGCTGCACCCCGTGAAGCCGATCTTGTCCGGATCGAGGCCGCGCCGCTTCGCCTCGGCGCGCACGAGACGCACCGTGCGCTGCGCGTCCTGCCAGGCCGTGACGTGCTTGGGCAGGCCCTCGGGGCGCGGACAGCGATAGCGCATCGTGACGACCGTGACGCCGCGCGCGAGGAAGTAGTCGCGGATGGGCGCGACCTCGAAGCCCTCGATGCCGCACCCCTGGTAGGAGCCGCCGGAGACCGCAATGAGCACGGCATCGCTCGTCCGCCTGTCGGGCGTATGCCAGACGTAATACGGCGCGTACCGCTGATTCGCCTGCGGCGAGGGCAGCTTGCCCTCGGGCCACAGGCTGACCGGCGGTTCGGACGCGGCGAGGCCGACCCCCGCGCACACGGCCGCCACGACCAACACCAGCGGTTGCAGGATCATGCCGCCCCCTCCGCCTCAGCGCTGCACGCGGGCGTTGCCGGCGTAGACGTCCCAGACCTGCTTCTCGTCCGCCGGCTCGGCGTAGTCGTTCAGGGACGACGCCGCGAGCACGCCCGACGCCCAGCCGAACTGGAGGCACTTTTCGGCGCTCCACCCCTTGATGACGCCGTAGATGAGGCCGCCGGTGAAGCCGTCGCCGCCGCCGATGCGGTCCAGCACCTGAATCGTGCGCGGCTCCTCGACGAAGAACCTCCTGCCGTCGTAGACGATCGCGCCCCAGAGGTGCTCGCCGGCGCTCACGACCTGACGGAGCGTCGTGCCGTAGAGCCGGGCGTTCGGATATTTCCGCGTGACCTGAAGGATCATCTCCTTGAAGCGCTCGATCTTGCCGGCCAGGTCCTTGCCGCCGGCCTCGGGGCCCTTGAAGCCGAGGCAGAGCTGGAAGTCCTCCTCGTTGCCGACGAGGATGTCGGCGACGGAGGCGATCTGATGAAAGGCCCGCCTGAGCTCGGTCTCGCGTCCCTGCCAGAACGTCGCGCGGTAGTTGAGGTCGAAGCTGACGAGCACGCCGTGCCGCTTCGCCGCCGCCGCGAGCTTCAGGCAGCACTTCGTCGTCTCGGGCGACATCGCGGCGATGAGGCCGGAAAGGTGCAGCACCTGCACGCCGTCCTTGCCGAAGATCCGCTTCGTGTCGTAGTCGGCGGCATCAAGCGTCCGCCCGACCTCGCCGGCGCGGTCGTTCCACACGCGCGGCGCGCGCAGGCCGAAGCCCGAGTCGGCGATGTTGAACTGGTGGCGGTAGCCCCACGGGCCGCCCTGCGGCACGTCCGGCCCGACGTAGGCGATGTTGCGCGCGCGCAGCTGCGCCTTGATGAAGGCCGCCATCGGACTGTCCGCGACGAAGCGGGTCAGCACCAGGCACTCGCGGCCGAGCGCGCTCGTCACGTTGAGGACGTTCGTCTCGGCGCTCGTCGCCTGCAGCAGGAAGCGGTTCGAGTTGTGAACCGCCATGCGGTTCTCGGGGGTGATGCGCAGACCCATGGAGCTGACGCACGCAACGGCGTACTTCGCGTTCTTCTTGACTTTCATGACGAGACTCTTTCTCCTGGCGTGAATGCAAACGGCCTTACAGCTCGACCTTCCTGTAGCGCGGCACCAGCGTCTTCATGCAGCCCCAGCCGACGAGGTAGGCGACGGCGCAGTAGCAAAAGACGATCATGTAGCCCGCGGGCTTCCCCGTGTAGCCGAGGAACGCGAACGCGTCGCCCTGATTCGCGGCGTAGGTGAAGAGCAGGCCGGCGCAGATGTTGATCGCGAACGAGCCGAGGCCCGCCGCGCACTGGGCGATGCCCGTCAGCGTGCCGATGCAGCTCTTGGGGAACATGTCGGAGACGCACGAGTAGATGTTCGCGCTCCACGCCTGATGGCCCGCGCACGCGCAGCCGATCAGAATCGCCGGCCACCAGGCGCTGAACGCGCCGAGCGGCTGGGCGCCGAGCGCGAGCAGCGGCAGGCACGCGAAGAGGAGCATCGCGACCATGCGGCCCTCGTAGGCGTTCATCCCCTTCCGGTCAACCATGTAGGTCGGCAGCTTGCACAGGTAGATGGACGCGAACGTGACGATCGCGTAAAGCGTGACGATGAGCGCCATGCCCATGCCGGACGAACTCTTGTACCCGAACTGGTCCGACAGGTAGCCCGGCGTCCAGAAGAGGAAGAACCACCACACGCCGTCCGTCAGCACCCGGCCGAGGATGAGCGACCAGGTCTGCTTGAGCGAGAAGGCCTTGAGGTAGGAGATCCGCTTCTCTGCCTCGCCCGCGCCCGCCTTCGCCGCGTCCGCGTCCTGCTCGATATAGGCGAGCTCCGCCGCGTTGACGCGCGGATTCACGTGCGGCTTCTGGTAGAGGAACTGCCAGAAGCCCATCCAGACGAAGCCCAGCGCGCCGATTACGATGAAGGCCGTCTCCCAGCCGAAGTACTCGGCCAGCAGCGGAATCGTCGCCGGAGCCGCGAGCGCGCCGACGGAGGAACCCGCGTTGAAGATCGACGTCGCGAACGCGCGGTCCTTCGGCGGGAAGTACTCGGCCGTCACCTTGATCGCCGCCGGGAAGTTGCCGGCCTCGCCTGCGGCGAGCAGGCACCGGCACGCGAGGAAGAGCCAGACGGAGACGGAGGCGACGGACAGCGCGACGGCGGAACCCGTCTCGAGCGCGCGCATCGCGGCGAGCGAATCGACGCCGTCGACGAGCTGCATCGTGCCCCAGCCGCAGACGGCGTGAAGACAGGCCGCGAGCGACCAGATGAAGATCGCCCACATGTAGCCGCGCTTCGTGCCCAGCCAGTCCACGATCTTGCCCGCGAACAGGTTGCAGAACGCGTAGATGAGCGAGAAGTAGCCTGTGATGATGCCGTAGTCGGCGTCCGTCCAGTGGAACTCCGGCGCGATGAAGTCCTTCCACGTGAGCGAAAGGACCTGACGGTCGAGATAGTTGACCGTCGTCGCGAAGAACAGCAGCGAGCAGATGAGCCAGCGAAAGTTCGACTTCTTCATGACTTAGAATCCAAAGTAGTTCTTGGCGTTGTTGTAGGCGATGTCCTCGACGATGCCACCGAGCCACTTCAGGTCGTTCGGCAGCTCGCCGCGATCGATCTCCTCGCCGAGCTTCTGGCAGAGGATGCGGCGGAAGTACTCGTGGCGCGTGTAGCTGAGGAAGGAGCGGGAGTCCGTCAGCATGCCGACGAAGTTGCCGAGGCAGCCAAGCGCCGAGAGGGCTTCAAGCTGCTTCTTCATGCCGTCCTTCTGGTCGAGGAACCACCAGCCGCTGCCGAGCTGGAGCTTGCCGCGGTCGGGTCCCTTCTGGAAGCAGCCCATGAGCGTCGCAAGCATCTCGGTGTCCTTCGGGTTGAGGGAGTAGAGGATCGTCCGCGGCAGCGCGTCCGCCCGCTCCAGGCGGTCGAAGAGCCGCGACAGGGACTCCGTGATCGACCAGTCGCCGATGCAGTCGAAGCCGGTGTCGGGACCGAGCTTCGCGAACATCGCCGAGTTGTTGTCGCGCAGGCAGTTGCAGTGGAGCTGCGCCGTCCAGTTCGCGGCGGCGTCGGCCTTCAGGCCCTCGTACAGCCACGCGCTCTTGAACTTGCGCGCCTCCTCGGCGGTGACGGGGCGCCCCGCGCGCGCCCGCTTGAAGATCCGCGCGATCTCGGCGTCCGCATAGGGCGCGGCGAAGACCTCGGTGATGCCGTAGTCGGAGACGACGCAGCCGGCCTTCGCGAAGAAAGCATGGCGCTTCGCCATCGCCGCGAGGAAGTCGTCCCACGTCTTCACGGGCGTCTTCGCGGCGGCGGCGAGCTTGTCCAGCCACGCGTTCCAGACCTTCGGGCTGTCGATTTTCGACGCCTTGTCCGAGCGCCAGGCCGGACGGATCTGCGTGCCGAACGGCTGGCGGGCGATGGCGAGATGATGTTCGAGCGAATCGACCGGATCGTCCGTCGTGCAGACGACCCGGACGTTCGACTGCTTCATCAGGCCGCGCGCAGAGAAGCCCCGGCCCTTCAGCTTCGCATTGCACTTCTTCCAGATGCGCTCGGCGGACGCGCCGCACAGGCGCTCGTTCACGCCGAAGTAGCGCGACAGCTCGAGCTGCGACCAGTCGAAAAGCGGATTCTTCACCAGCCGTTCCATCGTCTCGGCGAACTTGACGAACTTGTCATGCCACGGCGCATCGCCCGTGCAGTAGCGCTCGTCGACGCCGTTCGAGCGCATCTGGCGCCACTTGTAGTGGTCGCCGCCGAGCCAGACCTGCGCAATGTTCTCCCACCGCCTGTCCTCGGCGATTTCGACCGGAGGCAGATGGCAGTGGTAGTCGATGATCGGCATCTTCTCCGCATGCCCGTGATAGAGCTCCCTGGCCGCCCTGGTCGTCAGCAGAAAATCCGCATCCATGTATTTCGCCATCTCTCGCCCTCCCTCCTTAGGATTTTCCCGATTATATCACATTTGCGACTAGATCGGACGGTCGGTCGCAAGCAGCGAGCTGGAATGCGCGTGGCAGATCGCCAGGCCCAGCGCATCGGCCGCGTCGTTCTGCGGCAGTTCGGGCAGCGAGAGGAGCGTCCTGACCATCCGCTGGACCTGCGCCTTCTCCGCCATCCCGTTGCCGCAGACCGCCCGCTTCATCCGCCGCGGTTCGTATTCGTACACCGGAATCCCCGCGTCGACGGCCGCCGTCAGCACCGCGCCCCGCGCCTCGCCCAGCACCAGCATCGTGCCGGCGTTCTTGCCGTAGATGACGGACTCGACGGCCACGACGTCGGGCCGGTACGCGGCGATCAGTTCCGCGACCTTCGAGTGAATCGCCTGCAGACAGGCCGTCAGCGGCAGCTTCGGCGCATTTCTGATGTTGCCGCAGTCCAGGAACCGCAGCCGGCTGCCTTCGGCGGACAGCACCCCGTAGCCCGTGCTTCGCAGCGACGTGTCTATGCCCAGGACCGTCATCTCACCGGCGGAACTTCGGATTGTTTCCGGCAATGACCAGCGCGACCTCGCCCTTGACCTTGGCGTCCTGGTATTCCTTCACCAGGTCGGAGAGATAGCCGCGGCTCACGCGCTCGTGGAGTTTCGTCAGCTCGATGCAGACGGCCGCCTCGCGGTCGCCGAGCGCGTCCAGCGCCGCTGCGAGCGTGGCGGCGATGCGGAACGGCGACTCGTAGCAGACCAGCGTATGCTCCTTGTCCGCATCCTCGGCGAACCAGTTGCGCAGCGCCCCCGGTCCGCGCGGCGGGAAACCGCGAAAGGTGAACGACGAGGTGGAAAGCCCGCTCATCAGCAGCGCCACGTTGACCGCGCTCGCGCCGGGAATCACCTCGTAGGGCACGCCCTCCTGCGCACAGGCGCGGATCAGCCGGTAGCCGGGATCGGAAATCCCCGGATAGCCGCCGTCCGAACAGAGCGCCACCTCCCTGCCGGCGCGAACGTCCGCGACGAGCCGCGCAGTGATGCGCTCCTCGTTGCCCTGCCGGTAGGAGATCAGCTCGGGACGCGGAATCTCGAAATGCGCCAGCAACTGCCAAGTCCGGCGCGTGTCTTCGCAGGCGATGACGGACGCCGACCTGAAGGCCGCGATCGCCCGCGGCGACAGGTCGCCGAGATTGCCAATGGGAGTGGCGATGACGTGCAGCATGGACAGCGCCTGGCGCCGGGTCACGCGCCCAGCACCCCTTTCATCTCGGGAGGAAGCAGCTTCATGGCGCCGATTTTATCACAAGGACACCAGTCAAAGCAAATCCAGTCCTCCCGGACCGGCGGCGGCACGTCGACCGACAGGGGCGAAACGAGACTCATGGCGAAGATCAGGTTGATTTCGCAATGCCGCTCGCCCTGCTGGACGAACTGCGACTCGACGACGTCCAGCAGCCGCCCGGCCGTCACGTCAAGCCCCGTTTCCTCCTTCATTTCGCGGACGAGCGCCTCGCGACCGGTCTCGCCGAACTCGATGTGTCCGCCCGGCAGATAGGCATAGCTGCGGTCCTTCGGCAGGCAAAGCAGAACCTTGCCGTCCACGATGCAGACGCCGCGCGCGATGGTTTCGATGTGTCTTTCCATGGTAGGATTCGGAGGTCAGGACGGTAGATACGGGGCAGGGACGGGGGAAGCCGGACGCTATCCGCTCTCCCTTTCGCTCAGCTCCGCCCAGCGGTCGACGGCGGCCTCAAGCTCCGCCTGCGCCGGGGCAAGCCGCTCGCTCGCGTAGATCCTGCCGGCGACGAGATCGGCTTCAATCGCCGCGATCTCCTGCTCCAGCGCCTCAATCCTGTCCGGCAACCCCTCCAGTTCGCGCTTCTCCTTGTAGGAAAGCTTGCGGTTGGCGCCCGAGGCGGGCGACGGAGCGCCCGGTGCGGGCGATTGCGGGGGCGCGGCCTCCGGCGGGCGCGTGCGCGGCACCCGGGCGCGCTGCCGCACGTAGTCCTCGTAGCCGCCGGGATACTGCCGGATCTCGCCGTCGCCTTCAAGCACCAGCGTCGAGGTCACGACGTTGTCCAGAAACTCGCGGTCATGCGACACCAACAGCAGCGTCCCCCGGTAGTTCAGCAGCTGCTCTTCCAGAAGCTCCAGCGTCTCGATGTCGAGGTCGTTCGTCGGCTCGTCCATGATCAGCAGGTTCGCCGGCTGGAGGAAGAGCTTCGCCAGCATGAGCCGCGCCCGTTCGCCGCCCGAAAGCGCCTTCACCGGCGTCCGCACGCGTTCCGGGGCGAAGAGAAAGTCCGCCAGGTACGAATAGACGTGCTTCTTCACCCCGCCGACGACGACTTCGTCGCGGTCGCTCGCGATGTTCTCGCCGACCGTCAGTTCGGGATTCAGCTCCCCGCGAAGCTGGTCGAGGAACGCCATCTCGACGTTCGTGCCAATCGTCACCGCTCCTTCCGTCGGCCGGAGCTGCCCCGTCAAGAGCTTGAGCAGCGTCGTCTTGCCGGTGCCGTTGCGCCCGAGGATGCCGATGCGCTCGCCGCGCAGGACGTCGGCGGTGAAATGCGCGAACAGCGGCGCGGCTCCGGCCGCGCGTCCCGCGTCATAGGCGAAGCCGAGATTCTCGACCTTCAGAACCCTGACCCCGCCGGGAGCCGCCGTGTCGAGTTTCATCGTGGCCGTGCCGACCTGCGACCGGCGCGCGGCGAACTCCTCGCGCAGCTTCATGAGCGCGGCGACGCGCCCCTCGTTGCGCGTCGTGCGCGCCTTCACGCCACGCCGGATCCACGCCTCTTCCTGCGCCAGCTTCTTCGCCTTGCGCTCCCAATAGACGGCTTCGTCCGCCAGCAGTCCGGCCTTGCGCTTCACGAATGTCGCGTAGTCGCATTCCCAGCCCGAGAGTTCGCCGCGGTCGAGATCGAAGATCGTCGTCGCCACGCGCTTCAGGAACCGGCGGTCGTGGGTGACGGTCACGACGGCCATTTCCCGCTGCCGCCGAATCATCCCCTCCAGCCAGTCGATCGTCTCGACGTCGAGGTGGTTGGTCGGCTCGTCCAGCAGCAGGACGTCCGGCTTGGACAGCAGCGCGTCCTCGAGCATCTGCCGGCGGCGCCTGCCGCCGGAGAGCGCGTTGAACTCCGCATCGCCGGGGCGGTCGTGCGGCACTGCCTGGGAGACGTAGACGAGCTTCAGGCCGGGCGTCCGGACGATCTCGCCGTCATCGGGTTCGAGCTGCCCGGCGATGACCTTCATCAGCGTCGACTTGCCCTCGCCGTTGCGCCCGGTCAGTGCCGCGCGCAGGCCCTTGTGGATGGAGAGCGAAACCCGGTCGAGCACCTGCGGCCCGCCGAAGGCCAGCGAGACGTCTTGCAGGGACAGGAGGAAGTCGCTCACCGTGCGATCAGAAATGCTTGACCCGCGGCGTCCAGCCGCGGGCTTCCGCTTCGCTCATCTGCGCAAAGCACATGACGATCAGCCGGTCGCCGACCTTGCCCTGATGGGCCGCCGCGCCGTTGAGGCAGCAGACGTGGCTGCCGCGCCTGCCGGCGATCGCATAGGTCTCGAAGCGGTTGCCGTTCTCGACATCCGCGCAGAGGATCTTCTCGAACGGCAGAATGCCGACCGCCTCCATGTCGTCCGGATCGAGCGACAGCGAACCCTCGTAGTCCAGGCACGCCTCGGTCACGCGGATGCGATGGAGCTTGGCTTTCAGGAGTGTCAGTTGCATGGTGCTTGGGGGAGGCTGGTGTTTGGCGCTGGGAAAGGCACGGCACCCCCGCTCTCACCTTCCCAGCTTCTCGGCGATCATCTTCGCGGTGACAACGACTTTCCGCATCTTGCCGTTGCCCGGCGCCTCGTACATGACGTCGGTCATCAGGCGCTCCATCTCGGCGCGCAGGCCGCGCGCACCGGTCTTGCGGGCGAGCGCGTTTCCGGCCAGGGCCTTGAGCGCCGCCGGCTCGAACGTCAGCTCGACGCCGTCCATCGCCAGCAGCTTCTGGTACTGCCGGACGAGCGAGTTCTTCGGCTCCGTCAGGACGCGCACGAGATCGTCTTCCGAAAGCTCCTTCATCGTCGTGATGACGGGCAGACGCCCGGTGAACTCGGGGATGAGGCCGAACTTCACGAGGTCCTCGGGCCGCACGTCCTGCGGGTTGACGTCGTTGTCCGTGGCGGCAGGCGCCGCGACCGCAGAGGGCGCGACGCCGAAGCCGATGGCGTGCGATCCCCTGCGGGCGGCCACGATCTTGTCCAGCCCGACGAAGGCCCCGCCGCAGATGAAGAGGATGTTGGTCGTGTCGATCTCGATGTACTCCTGGTCGGGATGCTTGCGCCCGCCCTTCGGCGGAATGCGGCAGATCGTGCCCTCGACCAGCTTCAGGAGCGTCTGCTGGACGCCTTCGCCGCCGACGTCGCGCGTAATCGAGACGTTGTCCGTCTTCGAGGCGATCTTGTCGATCTCGTCGACGTAGATGATGCCGCGCTTCGCCAGCTCGACGTTGCCGTCCGCATTCTGCAGGAGATAGCGCACGAGGTTCTCCACGTCCTCGCCGACGTAGCCGGCCTGCGTGAGGACGGTGGCGTCGCCGATGGCGAACGGCACGCCCAGCATCTTCGCCAGGGTCTTCGCCAGCAGCGTCTTGCCGCACCCGGTCGGGCCGATGAGCAGGATGTTCGACTTTTCGATCTCGACGTCGTCGAAGCCCGCAAACCCGGCCGGAGCCTTGCGCTCCTTGCCCCGGTTCGCGGCTTCCGTCGCCTCCAACCGCCGATAGTGGTTGTGGACGGCGACGGCCAGGACCTTCTTCACCTCGTCGTGGCCGATCACGTACTGGTCGAGAAAGGCCTTGATCTCCTTCGGCGTCGGCGTCGGCGGCAGCGGCGGCGCCTTGTTCGCCTGCTTCTCGTGGCGCGACACCATCTCGTTCGCCTGCCGGACGCAGTCGACGCAGATGTTCCCGTCCGCGCCGGGGATGACCGCCACCTCCTTGCTGGACCGCCCGCAAAACGAACAAAAGAACTCTGATTCTTTCCGCGCCATGAAACCATGTCCCTCGCGATATCGCAACGCCTCGGCGGCTCAGTTCCCCAGCACCTCGTCGATCAGCCCCCACGCCTTCGCCTCTTCGGCGGACATGAAATGATCCCGATCGGTGTCCCTGACGACCTCGGCCAGCTTCTTGCCGGAATGCTTCGCCAGGATCTCGTTCAGCTTCTCCTTGAGCCGCAGGATCTCGCGCGCCGTAATCTCGATGTCGGAGGCCTTGCCCTCGGCGCCGCCCCACGGCTGGTGGATCATGATGCGCGCGTTCGGCAGCGAGAACCGACGGCCCTTCGTGCCGGCCGTCAGCAGCACCGCGCCCATCGACGCCGCCTGCCCGAGGCAGTAGGTCGCGATCGGACACTGCACGAACTGCATCGTGTCGTAGATCGCCAGCCCCGCCGTCACGCTGCCGCCCGGCGAGTTGACGTAGACGGAAATCTCCTTCTTCGGATCCTGCGACTGCAGGAAGAGGAGCTGCGCGCAGATAGCGTTCGCCATCTCGTCGTTGACCTCGCCGGAAATGAAGACGATACGGTCGAGGAGGAGCCGCGAGTAGATGTCATACGTCCGCTCGCCCTTCCCGGTCTGCTCGACCACATAGGGAATCATGTAGGAGTGCATGGCGCGATGCTTTACCGCTTGGCGTTGGCGAGCACGAACTCGATGACCTTCTTGCCCTTCTCCTCGTCCTTCGCCTCGATCTTCTCCGCCGTGGCGATGGCGTCGATGACATACCACAGGCGCACCTGCCGGGTCGCCGCGTCCTCGGCGTCCTTCAGGATCTTGTCGCGGTTCTTCTCGAAGTACTCGGCGTTGAGCCCGGAATACTGCGCGCGCTGCGCCAGTTCCTGCAGATAGCCGTCCATCGCACGGCGGACCTGGCTCTGCGGGACGTCGAAATCGACCTTCTTCAGCAGCAGCTCGACGGCCTCGTTCTCGCGGCGGACGCTCTCCTGCTCGACGGCGCGCTTCTCCATCGCCTCGCGCGTCGTGGCCGTCAGCTTCTCCATGGACTCGGCCTTCGCCTTCTCGACGAACTCGGCGTCCGTCGGCAGGATGCGGCGACGGAAGGACTTGAGCGTGACCGTGTAGGTCGCCTTCTCGCCCTTCAGCCCCTCGGGGGCGGTTTCCTTGTCGAACTTGGCCTTGACGTCCTCCTTCGTCTCGCCGGCCTTCATGCCCTTGACGGCGTCAAGGATCTCGGGCAGGAAGCGGCCCTCCTCGACCTGCGTCCAGAAGCCCTTGCCCTCGCCGACGATCTTCGCCTCGGGGTTGATCTCCAGGATCTTCTTCTTGCCGACCATGCCCTCGTAGTCGATCTGCACGAAATCGCCGGCGCCGACCGCCTCGCCCTCTTTCGCATCCTCGTACTTCGCATAGGCCGCGCGCAGGCGCTCGATCTGCTCGCCGACCTCCTCGTCGGAGATCTTCACGTCCTTGAACTCGACCTTCAGGCCCTTGTACGTCGGCAGCTTGAACGTCGGCTTGACTTCGACGACGGCGACAAACGAGCCGCCCTTGTCGTCGAACGCCAGCTCCTGGACGTCCACCAGACCGACTTCGTCCAGCCCCTCCGCCTTGACGGCGTCAGCATAGTTCCGCTGGAACATCGCGCGCTCGGTCTCCTGCTTGAGCCCGCTTGCGAACTGCTTGCGAATCACCTGAAGCGGCACCTTGCCCTTGCGGAAGCCGGGTAGCTGGGCCTCGCGCATGAACACCTTCTCCACGTCCTTCACGATGGCCTTCATCTCGTCGGCGTCAAGCGCCACGCTCAGCCTGACCTGGCACTTGTCCTGGCTCTTGCTGCTGGTCTTCATTTCGTCGCTGTCTCCTCTAATTAAGAAAATGTCCGGACATTATATCAAATCTTCGTCCACCTGCTGCCGGCTTTCGCCGACTTGAGCGCCGCTTCGACAAAGCGCATCGAGCGAACGCCCTCCCGTGCGCCCGGGAAATCCCGGGCCTTGCGCGTGACCACCGCCGCCACAAACTCGTCGTAGATGTTCCCCAGGGCCTCGACAAACCCCTCGTGGTGCCCGGCCGGGAACCGCGACGCCCGCTGGGCGGCCTCCGACAGCTCCCCGACGTAGGGTGCCCTGCGCTTGAACGTCATTTCCGGCCGGAACGGATACCGGACCGTCAGGTAGTTCGGATTCTCCTGGTCCCAGTGCAGCGAGGCGTTCGCCCCGTAGACGCGCAGCCGCACCCCGTTTTCCTCGCCCGTCGCCACTTTGGACGTCACGAGCGCCGCCTTCGCCCTGCCCGTCAGGCGCATCAGGATCGACGCGTCGTCGTCGAGCCGGTTGCCGGGGGCGAAGGACGACAAGTCGGCCAGCAGCGTCTTCACCTCCAGCCCGGTCACGTACTCGATCATCGTGAAGGCATGGACGCCGATGTCGGCGACGACGCAGCTCGGCCCCGCGATCCGCGGGTTCATCTTCCAGGCGTGGTGCTTGTCGAGCGGCCGGCTGAAGTCGATCTTGCGGAAGCTTCCCTGCACGTATTCCAGGACGACCTTGTCGATGCGCCCGAGCTCGCCGCGCTTCACGAGATCGCGCGCCAGCTTCACCATCGGATAGCCGGTGTAGGTAAAGGGGATGCCGAGCACGAGCCGCTTGCGCCGGGCTAGCCTGCCGAGCGTCTCCGCCTCCCTGACCGTCAGCGACAGCGGCTTCTCGCAGAAGACGTCGATGCCCGCCTCCAGCGCCGCCTTGGCGATCTCGTAGTGCGTCTCGTTGGTGGTGCAGACCACCAGGAAGTCGATGCGCCCGCTCTCGCCGGCGATCAGCTGCCGCCAGTCGGCGTACACGCGCTCGGGCGGCAGGCGGAACTTGTCGCCGGAGGCGGCGTTGGCCTTCTCGTCGCGCGAGAAGCAGCCGGCAACCAGGTCGGCCAGGTCGTCCATCCGAATCGCCATCCGGTGAACCGGTCCGATGAACGAGCCCTTCGCCCCGCCCACCATCGCATACGTCAGTCTCTTGGTCTTCATGTGCTTCCCCCGGCTGTTCGCCTCGGCCCCCCGCTCCCTACATCCTCCCGCTCAGCGCGTCGATGAGGTCGCAGAGCCGCTTGTAGGCGATGCCGAGGTCGTCGTTGGTCACTTGGAACATGTACTCGCCGGCGCGCGCCATCTCGCCCGCCGCGTTGGCCAGCCGCCGCTCGATCACCTCCTGCGTGTCCGTTCCGCGGCCTTCAAGCCGCGACCGGAGCGCGTCCATCGACGGCGGACTGACGAAGATGTCGACATAGCCGATCTTGAGCGGATCCGTGTTCGGCAGCCGGCGCACGTATTCGCGCACCTTGGCCGCGCCCTGCACGTCAATGTCGAGGATCATCGAGTTGCCTTCGGACAGCACCTCCTCGACCGGCCCCTTCAGCGTCCCGTAATAGTTGTCGTGGACTTTCGCATACTCGATGAAGGCGTTCTCGGCGATCAGCTCCTCGAACCGCTCCTTCGTCTTGAAATGGTAGTCCAGCCCGTCTTCCTCCTCGCCCCGCGGAGGACGCGTCGTGCAGCTGATGGAATAGACGATGTCGCAATATTCCTGCAGGATCATGTCGATCAGCGTCGACTTGCCGCACCCGGAAGGAGCGGACATCACGATGAAAAGCGGCTTCGGCTTCATTTCGGTGCATTATACCATAAAATGCCGCCATACCATAAGCCGGGCGCCGGGAACGCAAGCCCAAGAATGACCATGTCCGGTCAGGCTCGTCAGGGGACGGCATCCGATGGGTGCGGTCTTCTCGAAGGTTCCGCGCGAGGACGCCCTTGCCGTGGAGGCCCGCGTCCGCTCAACCCGCAGACGACCGCTCAATTCATTTCGCCCAATGTTTTCGGGCCGCATGCGGGCTGGTCCCCAAGTCTTGAGCTTTAATGCCTGTCACTCGCCGTTAAGCTTCTCGTCCGGGTCAAGCCTCACCGAATCGACGATCCGGAACTCGCCAGGCTTGAGCACGACGAAGTCCTTGTCGCCGAACTGCTGCAGGACGCACCGGCGCTCCCGCGCGTAGTCGAGGTTCAGCATGTAGACCTTACCCTCATCCGGGAAATACGAGTAGAGAATCCAGCCGCAGTCCTCGTCCGGATGCTCGAAGTCGCTGCCCGTGATGAAGACATTGCCGCGACCGAGCTTGGCCGCGTATCGGTAGAGGTAGCCGACCATGCCGACATCCTTCGTCTCGGCGCCGCAGCCGACATCCATGTTCGCGGCGGCGGGATACGCCCACCAGTTCATGAACAGCACCTGTCCCTTGCCGTTCCGGCAACGGACGATGAACGGCTCCGCCTCTTCGTCGTCGACCGCGAGTTCCTCGAAATTCTCCTTCGGCGCAACATACTCAAGGTCGCCCAACGGCAGGCACATGTAGCCGAAGCGCCGACGCGCGACGAAGCCGAGACAGTTCGGCGTCGTCGAGGGGCCCGTCGCCCAGTAACGGCGCGGGGTCTGTCCCTTCACCCTGAAGCCGCAGAGTTCCGTCAGGTCGCCCCGGTTGACGAGCTGCTCGACCGTCGGAGCGGTGTAGTTGCGCGCGTCATCCGTCGAAAGGTGGCAGAGGCCGATTACGAGGACGCCACCGCCCTTCACGTAGTCGCAGAGTGTCTTGTACTGCTTCGGCGAACACGTGTTCCAGCCCGAGAACATCAGCACCTTGTAGTTCCGCAGCAGGAAATCCGCCGAAACCTTGTCGCAGGCGAAGGACACGATGTCGCAGAGACCATACGGCGAGGCCGAAAAGTGGATGTTCTTGTTCGGCGCAAGCATCGGCGGCAGCGGCATCACGGCCTTGCGCACCGTCTCCCAGCTCATCTCGGGCAGGCCCGCCATCCAGTTCGGGTGCTTCCGCGCGAGATCGTACGCGCCGCAGACCGCCGCCCCGGGCACGTACTTGCAGTCGCCGAGGTCGAGGTTGCCCTTGGCGAGCGCCCATGTCGCCTCGGGCTGTCCCCTGGGCGCGGGATGTGCCTTGCAGAAGGCGTAGAAATCGCTGATGATCTTGCGGTACTTGACGGCGACGGGCGAACGGTAGTCGATGAAGGCGAGCTTCCGACGGGCCTCGTCGATGATCGGCGCCTCGTACTGCGCGCGTCCGGCGGCGTCAAGTTTCGCCGAGATCCGCCGCGCGGTGACCGGCAGCTGCGCCATCGGCGAATCCTCGCAGAGACTGCTCTGGAGTTCCCAGTTGCCGGACTCGTTGACGATCAGTTTCGCCCCCGTCATGTACTTCAGATAAAACGCCGTCTCCAGCGTCTTCATCTTGTACGGATTCCGGTGGGGAATCCAGCTGTACCACTCGTGCGCGAGATGCGCGCCCCACATCGGCAGGTCGTACTGGCGGTAAAGCCCGCGGCTGAGCGCCGAAGCGAGCGTCAGGTCGCCGAAGGGAAAATCCTCCGTGACCGGCACCTCGGCGCCTGCGGCGACCTCGTAGTCGAGCGAGAAGTTCGCGCTCGTCGCCTGGATGTTGCCCCAACCGGCGGACTGACGCTCGGTCACGTGCTGGCGGACGCGCCCCATGTATTCGGCGGCGAGATCGCGCAACGACGCCCCGCGGCCGTCCCAATTCTGGTAGATCGAGAAGTTGTAGCGTTCGCCGAAGTCATAGCCGAGCCAGTGTTCGCCCAGTTCCGGCACGAGGCGCGACACATCCTCGGGCGCACCGGAGGAGTAGATGCAGGTCGAATAGATGCCGCGCCGCTTTGCCAGCGCACCGAGGCGCAGGACGTCCTTCGCGTCCTGCCAGAACTGCAGGGTGTTGCCGACCTGCTCCCGGTCGCAGAGCGCGACGATTTCGTCCAGCGAAAGTTGGTCCACATCCCACCGCGTGAAGCAGAAGCCGCCGCTCTTCATCTGACACCCGCCGTGCGTGTAGACGCCCGAGCCGACGTAGATGCGTCCCTGGGCGTCGGACGGCATCGCCACCTTCGGCGTCTTCCGGCGCGGCAACGCGGCAATCTGTTCGCAGGTCAAGTTTTCCTTGGGCGTATCCGCCGCCCGCGTCTCGGGCGTATCGTTCACGGCGAACGCCGTGCCTGCGGACAAAACGGCGGTCGCCATCATCGTTCGCATACTCATCATTTTTGTTCTAAGCATTGTCTTTTCCAAAGCCCGAATCACGGACACCCCGCGTCATTGCGGCGTCCCCGTCACATAGTCGTCAATGGTGAAGTAGGCGCCGCCGGCCGGCACGCCGAACGTTTCCCACTTGCCGCCGGCATAGCGGTTGCGCACGAACGAAAACGCAAGCGGCTTGCCCGGCGCGAGATTCAGATCCGCGAGCGGAATCGTGCCCTCCACCGTCCACCCCTTCGCCGACTTGGCCGTCTTGAAGACGGCGCCGTGCGCCCAATTCCAGTTCCAGTCGGGGCCGGTGCATTTGCTCGCCATGATCTGGCCGCGCGTATCGACGACGAAATGGTAGCACGTGTCGGGCGCGCGCCCGTCCTTGAAAAAGAGCTCCACGCTGTCGCCGGCCGTCAGATCGCCCGTCACACGCTTCACCTGCGCAAGGCGCGTCTCCGTCAGCGTAAAGCGCACCTTCACTGCTTGCGCCGTCAACGCCATCTCGACGGACGTCGGGTTCTTTTCGTCCGCCACCTGCGTGGACGTACGCACGAAATGCACCGGCACCGGCGCGAGCACGGGCCCGAGCGCGACTTCCCGCACGACCGGCCAGCGCGCGCGCGCGGCGAGATTGGCTTTCCACCCCGCGTAGAGCCGCTTGGATTTGCGCACCCATGCGTTATCCGGCGCGCGCGCCGCCGCCGCCGCGAGATGCGCTTCAGCGCCGGGCTGGAAGATCCGGGCGAACTCTTCGGGCTTCTTGTTGAAACACCCCTCTCCCGCAAGCCCCTTCTCCCAGGCCTTGAAGTACTTGACCATTTCCGGCGCCGCCGCGCCATACCGCACGCGGCACCAGTCGGCGATGATCGCGTCAGCCGTCTGCGTGACGTCCCACAACAGCCGCGCCGTCACATAGAGCGCCGGACCGAACCCTTCCCAGCTGTCATGCGATTCGTCGTTGACTTCCGTGAGGAATCCCTCACCCCCCAGCCGGTGCAACGCTTTGAGATCGGCCTCTACCGTCTGCCACATCGGCGCAGGCAGGCCGTCCCACAGGTACGTGTAGTAATCGTACACGTAGAACTTGGCCCGGGCGGCGGCCAGCTCCTGCAGGCGCGACCAGATCTTTCCGTTGCGCGGACAGGCCCCGTCGGCGAGCGGATGGCGCTGGCAATGCGACACGGTTGCCGACAAGAGCAGGTTCGAGGGCATCTGCGGATACTGGCGATAGAAATCGCGGAAGAGGCTGTAGCTGTAATTGGCGATCGTCTTGCCGGGGAAGCGCGCGCAGATGTCCGCCACAAATGCGGCGACGCGGCCGTTGACCGTGCCGTCGCGACGGTCGGCGGGCGTATCGAGCGCCCGGCAGGCGTCACACTCGCACCAGCCGTAGCCGTCGTTCGGACAGATGCCGTAGCTCGCGGCATCCGGCACCTTCGCCATCCAGTCCGCCAGTTCCGCGGCGAACGCCGCGCGAAAGCCCGCGTTGGCCAGGCACCGCTGGCCACCCGTCGCCAGCCGCTTGCCGCCCACGAGGGCAAAGTACTCGGGATGGGTGGCGAAATATTTTGATTCCGGCACGAGCGTATCGAAGGAATGGACGCAGGTGTCGGATTTAAGTCCGTACTTCGCGTAGTTCGCCCGTCCGTCCCGCGCTTCCTTGAGCGTATCCAGCCGGCGGTTCATCCCGTTGAAACTCATCCAGTGCGCCACGACGGGGTAGAAGTGTCCATGCGCGCCGCACGTGTGCAGCCCGCGGTACGGGAAACTCGGACGGTGCAGGCCCCAGAAGGACGCGTCAATCGCCTCGGGCGCCGGCGGCACCACCGGGGCCTCGGCCGGCGAGAACCAGCGCACGCCCTGCGCCTGCGCCCAGGCATAAAGACCGATGCGCAGCCCCTCTTCATCGCCGCGCAGTTCGCACGGAGCGCCCGCAACACCCGCGACGGCGGTGAACGCGCCGGGGCCGGCCGATGCGTCGCGCACGAGGCGCGGGAACGCGACAGACCACCCGCGCAACCAGTTGCGGAGCGTTTCACGCGCGTAATCGACCTGCCCGATTCGAATCGGCGGCAGCTCACACACTTTCTCGAGCGCCACATCGTCGATCCAGAGGATCGAGCCCGCCTTCTGCGAACTCGGCGGCATGAACATCGGATGCACCGCGACGCCATCGGTGCGGTCGGGCGTCGTGAAGATGAGTTCATGCCGCACCCAGCGGCCGACCGATTCCTTGGCGATTTCGCAGCGGATGGCGCTGCCGTCGTCGATCCACGCGCCCTTGCCGTTCTTGAGGCGCACATTCAGTTCGCCGAGCTTGCCGCCGCCGTTGTCGTCGTTGCGCTTCGCCCAGAACGACAGACGGTAGCGCACGTTCGGCTCGACGCGCCACAGCGCGAGCAGACAGCTGGAGATCTGGCTTTCGCCGAGCGCCACCGAATACCTGCCGCCGTGCGCTTCGGTATCGTCCGTCCACACGCGCGCGAGCGAGCTGGGGAATTTCCACCAGTTCCACCCGCGCTGGTCCAAAGGCTGCCAATCGGACTGGGCCGGCTCTTTCGGTTTCTCGTCCCAGCGCGACTCGAACCCGCCGTTCGCCACGAGATTGACCGGGGTGTGGTCGAGGAGATAAAGCTGCGTCGCGGCATAGACGCCGACGTAGGGCGAATCGGCGTGGGCGCGGAAGAAGGCGCGCGCTTTCTGCGGCCCGAACCGGCGCGATAGACGCGCAAAGGCGGCGTCGGCCGCGCACTCGAGGGGCGGCAGCGGCGCGAGACCGGACTGGTTCTTCCACTTGGCGTAGGCCTTCTCGGCGTCGCCCACGAAGATTTCGCGCACGTCCTCGCGCGGTATCGTGTAGTCGGCGATCGCCGCCACGTCGCGCATGCCGCGCTCGACGAGTTCGACGATTCGCGCCGGATCGTCCGTCTTCGCGAGCGCTCGGCTGCACGCCCAATTGTCGGCGTAGAGGCGCACAAGCCCCCACACGGACGACACAAGCGCGACGCGGCGCGCCTCGCGGCTGTCCGGCGGCGCGAGCTTCGCCGCCTCGGCAAGCGCCTTGTCCATCGCGGCGATGCGCGCGAACGTATAGCCGTTGAACTGGATGGGATTGCAGTACTCGGAGAAGAAGACGCGCCGCTCGGGGTTGTCGCGGAAAGCCTCCTCGGCGATGTCGGCAAAACGGCGCATCGCGCCCGCAGCCGGGCCGTAGAGCGACGTATAGTAATCCGCGAGCAGCGCCTCCACGTCGGCGTGTAGATTCCACAGGAGTTCGTCCGTCACATACTGCCGGCCGCCATCGAAGACCGACGTGCCGGCGAACGATTCCTCCCAGAACGTGGTGAGATTGTAGTCGCGCACGAGCTCGCGCAGACGGTCGGCGATGACGTGCGTGTAGCACGCCGGCGCGAGACGCGTGAAGCCCGTCTGGTAGAGGTATTCGTAGGCGCCGAAATGTTTCACGCCGCACGCTTTCCAATCGTCGAAATTGTTCGCGCTGCCTGTCACTTCGACGAGCACATTGTCGGCGAACCGGAAATCGGGTTCCGGCGCGCGGCTGCACCGGCGCGAATAGGCAATGAAGGCGAGGAGTTTGCCGGGATGCGTCTCGGCGAGGATGCGCGCGGCCAGGTTGTAGAACTCGACGTACTGGTTGCCGTGGCGCTCGAAGACCGCCCGGCAGCCGTCGCAGTTGCAGTCGCCGCCGCCGTCGTTGACGCCCATCGGAATGCCGAGCGCGTCCGGGTTCTCTTCGAAGAACCGCTTCGCATAGGCGCGGAAGAGCTTCGGCAGGTCGGGGTTCGACATGCAGGGATTCCACGGACGGTTCACGTCGCCCGGCTGGACGCGCACGCCGTTCACGAGCGGGAAGTATTCGGGATGTTCAGCGTAAAGGTCGGGCGTCACCATCTTGTCCATCGCGTGCGTCGACATGCACGTCAGGCGGTCGCAGCGCGAAAACGCCTCCGACCCCACGCACCACGCCAGCCGGTAGGACGGCACGTCGGGCTCTTCGCGATACGTGAAATCGTCAGGCAGGTTCATCGCCGTGAGCGATGCGACCGGCGGCGTCACGCGCCCGAACGCGCCGCCGAATTCGCGATAACCGGTGAAGCGCTTCAGGAAATCGGCCGCCGCGTAGCTGTCGCCCTTGGCCGTCTTGCCGGCGAACAGGACGTCGCCTCCGCGTTTGACGAGGTAGTAGCCGTAGGGATGGAGCGAATCGAAATCGAGCGCGAGCGTTTGCGCAAAGGCCGACGCGCGCCCCACGTGGAAACGCAAGGCGGCGCCGTCGGCGGCCGCGCCGGTCTTCGCGCGACTGGCGGTCTGCTGCTCGAAGATACGGCGGAACGCCGCGCCGTCGCCCGGTCCGCGCAGGCCCCAATCGACGGTCGCACGCGCCGGATAGGCGCCCGCCGTCGCCACCCCCAGGATCGCAATCAAGATCCGTTCCATGCCGTTCCGCCTGTGCATCGTCTCCAATCCCTCCTTACCTCAACCACAGCACCAGACTCGACCGGCCTTTCGCCCGGGCTTCCAGCGCACCCATATCTATCCGGCCGAAGCGGCGGCGCGGACGACCGGCGCAATCCAGCGCACCGACCAATTCCAGAAGAGCCTCCGTCTCGCAGCCCGCGTTAAAGGCGGGCGAATCGCCGGCGATGTCGCACGGCCAGCCGTTGCGCACCACGAAGCGCGGCGAGGCGCACTGCGAGCCGAGCGCAGCGGCCGCGTCAATCTCGCCGGCCTGCGCCGTCCATAGGCAGTTGGCGAGCGCCGGAAGCGCCGCTGCGGAGATGTCGCAGGGCGAGCACTGCGCGACGATGGTGTTGACGAGCGCATCCGTTTCCTCCCAGAGCGAACGCGCCGCCGTGCAATCGTAGATCGTGCAGTTGACGAGCAAGCGGTATTGGGCGAGACGGTCGGCCGCGTCCGGACACGCGATCTGTTCGAAAACGCTGTTGACGACGGGATGGACCGTCGCGTTCGTACCGTAATTTCCGCACAGCGCGAACGGCACGGCCGGGGCGGCCGACGTCTTGCCGCAACCGGTGAACCGGCAACGGTCCACCGCGCATTCGGAAACAAGCCGGCGCTGCGCGGTGCTGTTGGTCACCGTACAGGCGACGAGCGCGCCGCCGTGGCCCACGGCGCCCCAGCCGCTGTCGCCATCGCTGTTGGCGGTGAAGACGCAGTTGCTCGCGCAGGCAATCTGGTAGAACGCGCCGCCATACCCCCAGCCGCCCGCGCTGCAGGCGTTGCCCGCAAACGTCGCGCCGTCAATGACGGTGCGCCCGCTCCCGGCCACGGCGCCGCCATGGCGGGCGCGGTTGCCGGTGAACGTGCCGCCGGTGATCCGGCTCAGGTTGAAGCACGCGCCGCCCGCACCGCCCTCGGCGCGGTTGCCGACGAAAACACAGTCCATGGCCTCGCCGCGCGCATTGACGCGCATGGCGCCGCCGTAGCCGCTGCCCGCCGCATTGTCCGCAAACACGCAGGCGCGGGCGCAGCCGTTGAAAACGCCGCCGCCGCCACCGCCGCCGTAATTGTTGCTGATGATGCAGACTTCGTAATCCACCGCGCCGCCGGACGAGTAGACGGCACCGCCGAGTCCGGTGCCGGCGGCATGGCCGCCCATCAACGTGAGATTCGTGACCACGGCCGGTCGGCTGGCCGACCCGTCGAACTTCAGAATGCGCCGGCCGCCGTCCGCGCCGCCGCCCAGCAGCACGGTGTCGCCCGGCGTCGCGCCGAGACCAACGATCTTCGCGCCGCCGCACGGACTCAACTCGAGATGGCTCGTCGCGCTCTGCCCCACGGCGCACAGGTCATACACCCCTGGCGCGAGCAGCAGTTCCGCGCCGCAGTAGAAATCCGCGCCGCGGCCTTGCGCGGCATCATTGATCGAATCGGCCGCGGCACGCAGTTCGTCGACCGTCGCAACCGTCCAGACCGGCGCCAGCACGTGCTTGTCGTAGCCGTCGGCAAAGGTGTGATCGGTGAGCCGGTCCGCTACGCCGATCTTGCCGCTCGCGCACTGGCAGGGCGTGAAGTCGCGCACGCAGGTGCGCGTACCGTCGGGACCGATCTCCCGTACGCGCAACGCATAGAGCCGCAGATTGGCCCACTGGTGCGGGTATTTGAAACCCGCGCCCGTATACATCGCAAAGAGCAGCAGCGGCTGGGTGGGGGCGCACGGTCCGGGCGGGCAATCGCACAACTTTTCGCCATCGACGAAGAGCCCGTCCGGGCCGCACCGCAGCGTCGTCGTGCGCCCGGCGACGGCGATGCCGCGCGCGGCGGCGTCGGGCGACACGTTGCCGTAGTCGAAGCGCCACCCCCTGCCGGCGATGTAGCTGAGGGCATAGGCCGACCCGTTGGACGTCCCCGTGCGCGAACAGCAGAGCGTGCCGCTTTTCGCGGGATCGTCCACCGACACCACCGCCTCCACCTCCGTCTGCGCGGTGGGCGTGTAATCCGTCTGGAGATAGGCATAGTCCACCGCATGCACGGCCGGCACCGGCTGCCAGCGCGCGGCATCGCAGATTTTCTCGAGCGACACGTCGTCGATCCACAAAGTCGAGGGCGCCGTCTGTCCGCCCGGGGGCATGAACATCGGATGTATCGCGACGCCGTTCTCGGACTTCGGCGTCGTGAAAATGAGTTCGTAGCGCGTCCACGCGCCGATGGCCGCCGCCGTGACGGGACAGCGCACGGCGCTGCCGTCGTCAAGCCACGCGCCGGTCCTGTCCTTGAAGCGCACATTCAATTCGCCGAGTTTGCCGCCGCCGTTGTCGTCGTTGCGCTTCGCCCAGAAGGCGATGCGGTAGCGTGCGTTCTCATCCGCGCCCCAGAGGGCGAGCAGGCAGCTCTCGATCGCGCATTCGCCGAGCGCGACGCTGTATTGGCCGCTGTGCGCTTCCGTGTCGTCCGTCCAGACGGCCGCCGCCGAACTGGGGAAGCGCCACCAGTTCCAACCGACCTGGCCCAAGGGCTTCCAATCGTCGCCGGCGTTGTCGGGCGGCGTCTCGTTCCAGCGCGACTCGAAACTGCCGTTGGCGACGAGTTTGGCCTCCGGAGCATCGAGCAGGTAGAGCTGCGTCGCGGCGTAGGCGCCGAGATACGGCGAATCGACGAGCGGCTCGAGCCACGCGCGCGCGGCGGCAGGCGTCTGCGCGGCGACGACGCGGGCGAAAGCCGCATCGGCCGCGCGCTCGAGCGGCGGCAGCGGCGCGAGGGCGGATTGGTTCTTCCATTTGGCGTAGGCCTTCTCGGCGTCGCCCACGAAGATTTCGCGCACGTCCTCGCGCGGTATCGTGTAGTCGGCGATCGCCGCCACGTCGCGCATGCCGCGCTCGACGAGTTCGACGATTCGCGCCGGATCGTCCGTCTTCGCGAGCGCTCGGCTGCACGCCCAATTGTCGGCGTAGAGGCGCACAAGCCCCCACACGGACGACACAAGCGCGACGCGGCGCGCCTCGCGGCTGTCCGGCGGCGCGAGCTTCGCCGCCTCGGCAAGCGCCTTGTCCATCGCGGCGATGCGCGCGAACGTATAGCCGTTGAACTGGATGGGATTGCAGTACTCGGAGAAGAAGACGCGCCGCTCGGGGTTGTCGCGGAAAGCCTCCTCGGCGATGTCGGCAAAACGGCGCATCGCGCCCGCAGCCGGGCCGTAGAGCGACGTATAGTAATCCGCGAGCAGCGCCTCCACGTCGGCGTGTAGATTCCACAGGAGTTCGTCCGTCACATACTGCCGGCCGCCATCGAAGACCGACGTGCCGGCGAACGATTCCTCCCAGAACGTGGTGAGATTGTAGTCGCGCACGAGCTCGCGCAGACGGTCGGCGATGACGTGCGTGTAGCACGCCGGCGCGAGACGCGTGAAGCCCGTCTGGTAGAGGTATTCGTAGGCGCCGAAATGTTTCACGCCGCACGCTTTCCAATCGTCGAAATTGTTCGCGCTGCCTGTCACTTCGACGAGCACATTGTCGGCGAACCGGAAATCGGGTTCCGGCGCGCGGCTGCACCGGCGCGAATAGGCAATGAAGGCGAGGAGTTTGCCGGGATGCGTCTCGGCGAGGATGCGCGCGGCCAGGTTGTAGAACTCGACGTACTGGTTGCCGTGGCGCTCGAAGACCGCCCGGCAGCCGTCGCAGTTGCAGTCGCCGCCGCCGTCGTTGACGCCCATCGGAATGCCGAGCGCGTCCGGGTTCTCTTCGAAGAACCGCTTCGCATAGGCGCGGAAGAGCTTCGGCAGGTCGGGGTTCGACATGCAGGGATTCCACGGACGGTTCACGTCGCCCGGCTGGACGCGCACGCCGTTCACGAGCGGGAAGTATTCGGGATGTTCAGCGTAAAGGTCGGGCGTCACCATCTTGTCCATCGCGTGCGTCGACATGCACGTCAGGCGGTCGCAGCGCGAAAACGCCTCCGACCCCACGCACCACGCCAGCCGGTAGGACGGCACGTCGGGCTCTTCGCGATACGTGAAATCGTCAGGCAGGTTCATCGCCGTGAGCGATGCGACCGGCGGCGTCACGCGCCCGAACGCGCCGCCGAATTCGCGATAACCGGTGAAGCGCTTCAGGAAATCGGCCGCCGCGTAGCTGTCGCCCTTGGCCGTCTTGCCGGCGAACAGGACGTCGCCTCCGCGTTTGACGAGGTAGTAGCCGTAGGGATGGAGCGAATCGAAATCGAGCGCGAGCGTACGCGCGAAGGCCGACGCGCGCCCGAACGAGAAACGCAGCTCCGCCTGGGCGAACGCCGCCCCGCTGCGCGGCTTCGAGCCGGTTTGGAGCTCGAACAGGCGCGCGAAGGCGATGCCGTTGCCGGGTCCGCCGTAGCTCCAGTCGACGGCGCCGGGGGCCGCACAGACGCCCGTCAGCGCGGTGGCCAACGCCACGTAGATCCGGGAACGCATCGTTGGGGCGCGGAACTATCTGACGGCGAACACGAGCCCCGGCACTGTATCGTCCTGGGCCTCCATCGCGCCGATGTCGAGACGGCCGAAGAGACGGCGGGGGCGACCGGCGAAATCGACCTCGCCGACCGCCGCGAGAATGTCCTCGTCCTCCGCGCCGGCATTGAACGCCTTTGAACTTGCGATGAGGTCAAACGAATAGGCGCCTTTCCGGGAGAATCTCGGCTGCGCCTTGATGCAACCGGGCATCGACGACGCGTCGATCGTGCCGGACTGCGTCGTCCACAGGCAGTTCTTCAGCGTCGCCGGCAGATTGTCCGCATTCATGTCGCACGGCGTACAGCCCGTGACGATCGTATTGACGAGCTTGTCGGTCTCGTCGAACATCACGCCGGCGGCCTTGCGGTTCGTGCAGTCGCGGATCGTGCAGTTGACAAGCGTCCTGTACTGGGCGATGCGGTCGGACGCGCCAAGGCAGGTGATGCGCTCGAAGACGCTGTTGTCCACCGTGTATTCGGTGGCGCCGGTGTTATTGTTGCCGCACACCGAGAACGGCTGGAGAATGTTGTCGGCCGTATTGGCGATATCCGCGAAATAGCAGCGCGTCACGTGGCATTCCGCCACAATGCGCCGGCGCGCCGTCTGGTTGGTGATCGTGCAGTCGACGAGCGTGCCGCCATTCCCCACCGAACCGTACGAGGCGGGATCATTGCCGTCACGGTTGGCCGTAAACGTGCAATTGCTCGCCAGCGCGGCCTGGTAGAAAGCGCCGCCGTAGCCCCAGTTGCCCGCGCCGCAGGCGTTGCCGTCGAATGCGCAGTCGTAGATCTTCGTCACTTTGTTCCCGCCTACCGCGCCGCCGTACCGGGCCTCGTTGCCGGCAAAGCGACAACGCGCGATCTCGCTGAGATTGAAGCACGCGCCGCCCGTGCCGCCGGTAGCGACATTGTCCGAGAATACCGAATCGTAGGCCGCGCAGATGCCGCTGCCGCGCAACGCGCCGCCGTAGGCAGACGCGCCGTTGTTCCGCTCGAAACGCGACCCGCGGGCGATGCCGTTGTAGGCGGCCGCCCCGCCGCCGGCGGCATAATTGTCGCGGAACACGCAATTGTCATAGTAGATGTTGCCGCTGGCCGAATAAACGGCGCCGCCGTTGATTCCGCTGCCGGCCATGTAAGCGCCGGTCAAGGTCACATTGGTGACGGTGGCTTGAACGTTGACGCCGCCGTCGAAATTCAAAATGCGCTTGGCCGTCGCCGCGCCGCCGCCGCGCAGCACCGTCGCTTCGGGCGATGCGCCGAGGCCCACGATCCGGCCAAAGCCGGTCGGCGTGAACACCAGGTGGTTGTAATCATTCATGGCGTACGCACTTAAATCGTATTCTCCGGGTTCAAGCCGCACCTCGGCGCCTTTGTAGTAAGTGGCGCCCTTGCCCATCGCGGCCCGGTTGATGCATGTCAGCGCCGCCACCAGTTCGTCCGCCGTCGATACGGTCAGCGAAGGCGCGAGCGGGAAACTGTTGTTGCTGTAGACTTCGGTGTAGACGGTGCCGGACACCGCATCCGCCACCCCGATCCGGCCGTCGCTCTGCTGGCAGGGCGTCAGGTCGAGCCGCAGGACGAGGGTGCCGTCCGCGTCCGGCTCCCACGCCTTGAGGGAATAGAAGCGGATGTTGCCCCAGTTGTAGGGCAAGGCGTAGTTGCTGCCGGTATACAGCGCGAACAGCAGCAGCGGCTGCTGCGTCGAGAAACTCGCGGGCGTGACGGGGAACTTCAATTCGCCGTCGATATAAAGCCCGTCGGGCTGGCACCGCAGCGTCTGTTTCCGCCCCGCGACGGCCGCGCCCGTAAGGTTGACGTTGTTGCGCTCGTTGAGATAGTCGAACCGCCAGCCCTGGCCGCCCACGTAGCACAGCGCGTACGACTCCCTGTTCCATCGGGAGTTGCGCGAACAGAACACCGTGCCGTTTTTCCCGGGATCGTCGACCGACACCACCGCCTCAATGACAGCATTCGACGACGGCTGGTAGTCGGGGATCTTGAGGTAGCCGTGGTCAACGGCCCGGATCGCCTCGACGGGCGTAACCTCGGCGGCGTACGCGCTCCATCCGAACGCCACACCGGCCATCAGACACAATACGCTGCTTTTCATGGGATTTACTCCTTTGACCTGATACCACAGGAGTATAACATACCTGTGTGAGCGGCAATACTACTCTTAAGAGTAGTATGGAAACGGCGGCCTGATTTACGATCCCACCTGAAAAACGCTATGATACCGACAATGCCGACCCAAGGGCAAAAAGTCCTTGTCAGCTGGTGCTGCGCAACGAGTGAGTGTGTCAACAGGAATTCACCGGCGGGAAGTCTTTAACGACGGACAGGAGCACAAACCGATGATTAACCGCAGGTCATTCATAGGTTCGGCTTTTGCGACGATAGGCGCGTTGAAGGCGTCCGCCGCAGCGGACACTGTTCCGTCCGGTCGGATTAGGGTAGAATCCAGCGTCTTTTCTTTGCCAATCCGAGAAACGGCTTCCCGCATTTCGTTCAAGGTCTTTTTCTGCTTGAAGAGGCCTTCCTCAAGACTGGCAGTTTCGGTGCCGGCAGCGTCGGCAGCCCTGGCTTCCTCCAATTGCTTGGCCAGCTTGGCGACAAAACGCTCCTGCTTGTCCACGATCAAACAATCGTTCGCACCATACCGCGTCACTCCCCATTCGTACAAAAAGACGCCGCCACCGTCACGGAACCACCCGCATGCACTTTTGCGCCGCCTTCTTGAGTGCCTTTCTTTTTTGCTCCTCAACCTTGGCAATGGCCGTTCCCTCTTTCCCAACCTTCTCACACTCAAACCAAGCCGACATCTTCTCAACCAAACCGGCATTCTCATTCCTAAAATACGACATAATCTCATCAGCATAAAAGTCGGCAATCTGCCGCGACAATTCAAATATGGGGGTGCGAACAACAATCAGAGCCGAAAGAGGAAGCCCGCTTTCCAAATCAACCTCCACTCCGCAAAACGCGGCCCTGACCATATCAACATCAGCCCATTCGCTATGTGTGTCGACAAAACGCTCGACAAGCTTCTGGCGGGATTCTTCCCTGTTCAGCGAGTTAACTGCGCTACGCATATGGAACAAGGCGTCAGTCACAAGTTCCTGACTTTTAGCGAACTCCGCCTGCGAAACACTTCCGGTCGCGGCATCCATTATCGGATCGTAGAAAAAGGACAATGTTCTTCGTGCTGTATGTTCATGCTCGTTTTGCGGTGCCATTCGTGGCCAGGAAACGAACAAGGTCGTCAACACCACGCAGAGAAACGCCCCGATAAAACATCTATTTCGAATCATTGCCATTCCTGATTATCCTGCAACACCCCATCCAACCACACATCATTATTGATTGTGCGACGGATTTCATGGTTATACTTTCGAATTGTCGCTGTTCCAGTTGAGTCGATCGTAAACAATTGCGTTGTCGGATTTGGAGTGATTCTGCCTTTTATGTTCCCATTGTAATCCCCCCAGCCCACGGGTATGCGCCACTCCTTCATGCCCGATGACCAAGGTTGAGGGTAAGGCGTTAAACGGCAGGCTCGGTCCGCCGTCCAACTCGAATCATGCTTGATTGCTGACCATACGCCGGCTCCTGCAGCCATGGAATGAGAAAGAGCACCTGTTTTTGCCAGATTTCCCGTATTGAAATAACCATTGCGAGGACAAACCTCGTCGTCAGGTATCTCTTCCATATACAAGTCTTTAAATGAGACATAGGTTGGTTCGATGTAGAGGGCTAAACGCATATCTATCAACCCGGATTGTCCTGCAACACCAATCTGATTCCACCAAACCTCGCGACAGACGACTTCCGGTTCGCAGACATCGATATCCGTTTCAAACTCCACCCCCTCAAAATGGAAGCGCACGAAATATGTTCCTCCCGACCAAGGACAAAAGAACCTGTTCGCAGAAACAATTAATTCCCGTTCAGGACATAACAGTTCAACGGCAACATCGGCTATTGATGGATAATGTCGATAATCCACCCATTCATGCACGCCAAAAATGTGTCTACGTGCGCAGGAATTATTAAGCGGTTTATCAACCGCCTCCAGTTCCACCTTCACCGAGGTCAGCTTCGCCTCGGCGACAAGCGGCTC
>JBJEWA010000053.1:0-14238 GCA_051884805.1 Kiritimatiellia bacterium
GTGCGCCGAAGGTAGATGCGCGTTGTCTCGATGCTTTCATGTCCCATGAGGTCTGCAAGAAGCGATATGTCGTTGAACTTCTCCAGAAAGTTCTTGGCGAATCGATGCCGGAATGAGTGTGGATAAACGACCGCAGGATTCAACTTGTATTTGATGGCGAGCTTCTTCAATTGCATGGCAATACCTCGCGCCGTAATCCTTTCGCCGCTCTTGTTGGTAAAGATAAATCCGGAACCTTGTTGACGGTCTTGCAGCCATTGTTCCGCCTCGCTTTTCAGTTTCTGCGGGATATAGATGCGACGTATCTTGCCGCCTTTCGAGTAAATGTCGATATGTCCGACGGTGACGTGCTCAACCTTGAATTGCAGCAACTCGCTGATACGCGCCCCTGTCGCCGCGAGAAAACGGATGACGAAATACCAGTAGCGTTCCGCCGAATTGTTCAGTCTCTGTTTGAAGTAGGCGTAATCCGCATCGCTTATGACATTCTCAAGAAACGGCTTCTGCTGGATGCGGATAAGCGGCATCTTCAATGTTGGCTTGCCGATGCTTGTCGCGTAGGCGTTCATGGCGAGAAGCCGGATGTTCACCGTTTTTGGTTTGAAGCGTTCAATCAAGAATGCCTTGTAGAGGAGAAGATTCCTCTTTGTGAACTCTCCAAAGTGTGTTGTGTATTGCCGTGCTGCAAAGCAGTACGAGGTAATCGTGTTGGGAGACTTGTTGGTCTTCCGTAGGAACGCGGTGAATTTTTCGAGGTCTATCATAGCAGTATCCTTTCATTAGTTCTGCTATGATAGTGAAACGAAGCGTCAGAATGTTGCGAGCGTTCTTGTCGTTGCTTTCAGCTCTTCAACCCGTTTCACGATTCGTTTCTGTTCGTCTAGCGGAGGAAGCGGGATGAGAAATGAGGCGATATCCACCGTGGTGACTCCAGGCGAATTGAGACCTTTCATATGCGCATTCAATCCCATTATGACATAATCCGTCAGTAATAGTTGATAAAGGAATTGTGGGCAAAGTGCGATTGTTGGCCGACAGACGTAAAAGCCTGTTGAGGCAATGCAATGCGCATGTTGGCCTTCGATCAAGGCAACATTCCGGAGATATGGGCGAACCATAGAAAACAAAACATCATTGAGTTTGACTTCACGAGACGCCCTGCTTGTTGCCCCTTTGATCGGCAATCTTTTAGCTGCCCGTACAACATTAAGCTTGTTGTCAATAGCATCAATGTCGATATAATCAAAAGTCTCACCAGTAGGATGTTTACTGGTCATAGGATGCAACACGCTTCCAAGCCTCACCCACTCCCAAGAATCGGGGATGTCAAACGGGATTTCATCCTGTATGCACACCGTTTCGCCGTTGCAGGTCTCATAGGCCAGCCTATGGGATGCGTTTGTCGGGTCAGCCTGTGATTTGCGCGCTTTGCGACTGGCGATTTCCGCGGCAAATGGTATACTACGCGTAGTTGAATATGCAGGATTCAGACAAGAACAACTTTGATCAGCGCGGCGGCGAACTGATGCCGCGCGAGCTGATGGAACGAGCCGCGGACCCTGCGCTCGTTCCTGACGAAGCGCTTGTCGCCGTTCTGCTCAAGACAGGCGCCAACGGGCTGAATGTCATCGAGCTCTCGCGTCGCCTTATTGAGGCGTTCGGTTCCATGAAGTCGCTCGTCTCCGCCGACTGGCGCGCTTTGGAGGCGCGCATCAAGGGGTGGAACGCGACCCATCCCGACCGCCCCATCAAGGGTCTTGGCCACGTCAAATGCCTTGAACTCTCCGCCGCGTTCGAGATGGGGCGGCGCTGGAGCCGCCTTGCGCCCGACGAACTGAAGACGCACAAGGTGACCGATCCCGCAACCGCCTACCGCATCTTCAAGACCGTCCTTACGCCCGGTGACGACAAGGAGAACCTCTATGCGCTCCTGCTGAACCGCAAGAACTGCCCCATTTGCGAGCCGCTGCGTATTTCACGCGGTACGGCGGATTCTGCTCCAGCGTTCGCCCGCGACGTATTCAAAGAAGCACTCAAGTGGGGCGCGGTGGCCGTCATGGTCGCGCACAACCATCCGTCGGGCGACCCCACGCCCGGCAAGGCCGACTTCAAGTTCACCGAGCAGCTTGTCAAGTTGGCCAGGATTGCCGAAATCCGTCTCCTCGACCACCTCGTCCTCGGCGATGGCAACTATACCTCCATCCGTTCGCTCGATGCGATTTCATTCGATTGAAGGGGATAACGTTGTGGCAGCTGTTAAAAGGGATGCAAGTTGATGGCGGCGCTTGAACAGGTTCGGGCGATTGTCGACGCGAGAATCGCGGCGCACAGAAAGCGCCGCGCAGAGCGGCGCCTGGCGGAGTTTTCGCGGCTGTGCGCAGGGTGCGACGAAGAGGCCCCTGCAGCACCGAGCGGGATGACGGATGAAGACGGCGTGGAAAAGTCCGAATGCCGGCCGCGTATTGAGGGGGCGAAACGCTTCAGGGAGCCGCCTCCCAGAATGTCGTCGCGGCTGCCCGAGAATCTGAACGTGCCGTCCGTAGAGCCGCGTCCGCCAAACCTGAAAGCCGCCAATTTGAGTTTTGCGGCGCGGTTGGTGATTGCGGTGCGGGACAAGTTCGGCGGTGACGCCCCCAAGGTGTATATGGCCGCGCATGTCTCGCGACAGGCATATTCGCAAATCGTCAGCGACGAGACGCGTCCGGTCAGCAAGCGGACGGCTATTCGCTTTGCCTTTGCCTTGAAAGCCACTCCGGATGAAGCGCGGCTGCTTTTGAAGAGCGCAGGATACGCCTTCTCGAATTCCAAAACGGAAGACTTTGTTTTGCAGGCCTGTCTCGAGGTCAATCCGCCTATTTGGGATTTGAGTGCGGTAAATCGGCTGCTCAAGGAATATCGCGTCGATTTTCAGTATTGATTGGCCTGTCAAGCGCCGCTTGACATTTGCGTTCGCGAGGCTTGACTGAGCGCCGCGCCGGTTTATAATGGCCGCGTTCCTCCTGTGCACGGGGCTATGGAGGCATGAAATCGCAAGCGAAAGGAATGCAGCCATGAACGAGAACCTCAAGAGTTACACTCATGTCGCCCTGGTGCTGGACGCCTCGGGTTCGATGGAGAGACTGCGCGAGACGACGATCTCCACGATGAAGGAGTTTTTCGAGTCGCTCAGATCGCCGGAAGACAAGACGGTTATCGACCTCTGGCAATTTGACGATCGCGTTCGTCATCTGATTGACGGCGTCGATCTGGCGCATGGGTCCGGCAAGGCCATCGAGAACTATACGACCGGCGGATGCACGGCGCTGTATGACGCGATCTGCATCGGCATCGACGAGCTCGGAAGGAATTTTGCCGCGATGGCCGAAGATGACCGCCCTGACGCCGTGGTCTTCGCCATTCTCACGGACGGCTTCGAGAACGCATCGCAGCGGTTCTCGGCCAGGGATGCGAAGCGCCGGATTGCGCATCAGACGGAAAAGTACAACTGGACGTTCCGCTTCCTCGCGGCGAATCAGGATGCTGCGCTGACAGGCCGTGAAATGGGGCTGGATGATAGTGCCTGCATGTCGATTCAGGCGTCAGATGAAGGACTCAAAGCGGCGCACGGCTTTGTCGCCGGATGCTGTTGCGATATGCGGCCTCTGGCAAGGGAGACGCGGGCGCGAAAAAGGAAAGCGAAGAAGGCCGACGTTCCGGGCGTGGTTGAGGGTGCGCTTTAGCCGCATAAGTTCCTCCTTGCTCGACAGGACGCTGCTTGGGTGCATGAAGGATGGGCAATGGCATTCTTCCTACAGAACGGCTTGCGCATCCGCGGCCGATATGATAACCTTCCGTCCATGAAGAATCCGGACGTACTCATCCTGACGAGTTCCTCGCCCGCCTCGCGGCAGCGCGGCATCGCCCGCTTCGCCTCGCTCCACGGCTGGTACCTGACGATCGAGGACCGCGCGAATCCGCCGCGCGAATGGCGGGGCGACGGCGTCCTGGTGACGCTCGGCAACGGGCGCACGGCGCTTGCGGACGCGATCCGGCGCTACCGCAGGCGCGGCATTCCCGTCGTGGACCTGACGCTGGCGCAGCCCCGCGTCAGGCTGCCGCGCGTCTGCGGCGACAACGATGCGATCGGGCGGCTCGCCGCCGAGCACTTCCGCAGCAGCGGCTTCCGCCACGCCGTCTTCTACGCGTCGAAGGCCGGACACGTCCAGCGGCTCCGCGCCGACGCGCTCCGGCGGCACGGCTATCCCGGCGCGCCGGCGATCACGGAACACGACCGCACGCGGCTTTCCGCCGTCCTGCGCGGCCTGCCGAAACCCGTCGCGGTCTTCGCCTACTCCGACAACGACGCCTCGCGGGTCCTGAACGCCTGCCGCGACGCGCGAATCGCCGTTCCGGACGAGGTGGCGATTCTCGGCGTGGACGACAACGAGATGCTCTGCCGCTGCCAGCCCGTGCCGCTTTCGTCCATCCGGCACGACCTCGAGCAGGTCGGCTACGAGGGCGCCGCGCTCCTCCAGCGGCTGATGACCGGGCGAGCGGCGCCCGCCAGGCCCACGCTCGTGCCGCCGAAGGGCATTTCCGTGCGCCGTTCGTCCGACGTCGTGGCGGCCGATTCGCCCTGTCTCCGCCGGGCGTTCCAGATCATCCGGCGCGACCTGACGAAGGCGACCGGCATCGGGGAGATCGCCGCCGAGGTCGGCGTCTCGCGCACGGAGCTCAACCGCCTGGCGCGCGCCGAATGCGGGCATACGATCACGGGGGAGCTGATCCGCCAGCGGCTGCTGCGGGCGAGGCGCCTGCTGGCCACGACCGACCTGCCGCTGCGCGAAGTCGCGCGCGAGACGGGCTTCTGCCACGCCGCGCATCTCGCCAACGCCTTCCGCCGGGCCTTCGCCCTCACTCCGGGCGAATACCGCAGGCGCCAGCCGGACGGCTGAGCCGTGCGCGTCAGCGGGCGACCAGCGCCGCCAGCCGACGCGCCGACTGCGCACGGACGGCGTCGAACAGGGAGCGGCCGTGCGCGTCCATCGCGACCACGCCGCGGAAGCCGACGACGTCCAGGTGCCAGACGGCCTCGGCCGCGCCGAACTCCGCCAGCAGCGAGACGCCGGCGACCCGCCGGACGGCGTCGGCGTAGACCGCGCCGCCGCCGCCCACGGCCTGAATGTAGACGCAGCCGCACCGCCGCATCGCCGCCAGCGTCCGCGCGTCCATGCCGCCCTTGCCGATCACCAGCCGCACGCCGGTCCGCTCGATGAACTCGGGCTCGTAGGGATTCTCGCGGACGGACGTGGTCGGCCCGGCCGCGACGATCTGCCACGACGGCTCCGTCGACGCGGGGTCGCGGACGACGACGGGTCCGCAGTGATAGAGCGCCCCGTCCCGGAAGTCGACGGGCAGTCGGCCGCCGTCGGCAAAGTACTTGTGCAGCTTGTCGCGCCCCGTGTAAATGCGCCCGGTGACGGACACGGCGTCGCCCGCCTTCAATGCGCGGACCGAAGCCGCGTCGAACGGATAGACCAGGGCCGTCGTCGCCGTCCGCCTCATGCCTCCACCCCCCTGCCGATGACGCAGCGGCCTCGCCGGCACGCCCAGCACATATAGGCGACGGTCACGAAGAAGGAGGCCGGCACCCGCGGACGCGCGGCGATCTTCACCCCGAGGAGCGTCGTCCTGCCGCCCAGCCCCATCGGACCGATGCCCAGCGAATTGGCCTCCCCCAGCACCTGCCGCTCCAGCCGGCGGAGCGCCGCGTCCGGCGCCGCGTCGCCGGCGCCCAGCGGACGCAGCAGCTGTTCCTTGGCGACCTCGTAGCCGGTCGCGCGGTCGCCGCCGACGCAGACGCCGAGGATGCCCGGCGCACAGCCGTAGCCCTGGATCTGCTGGACGGCGTCCAGCAGGCATCGGCGCACTCCGGCCAGGTCGCGCCCCGCGCCCAGCGCCGCGTCTGGCAGCGAATACTGCCGCGACATGTTCTCGCTGCCGCCGCCCTTCATCAGCAGCGCGACCGTCGAGGGCGAGCCGGAGGTGTAGTGGACGACCGGCGCACCGTCGGCGCAGTTGTCGTCGTAGGAGACGCCGCTCACCGGATCGATCGTGTTCCGGCGCAGGTAGCCGCGCGCCGTGGCGATCGCGACCGCCTTGCCGAGGACGGTCGGCGTCACCCGGCGGCGCAGGGTCTCGTCGACGAAGAACGTCAGCGTGCCGGTGTCCTGGCAGAGCGGCGAGCCGCGCTTCGCGGCAATCGCGCAGTTGTCCAGGACCGTCCCGAGGACGGCGGCGGCGGACGACCCCGCCGCCTCGCGGCGCCGCGCCGCCCGGAGCGCCCGCAGCACGTCCGCAGGCAGCGAAGAGCTCGTCTCCCGGACGAGGGCGACGATCCTATCGACCACATTCATCAAGAATCTCCCCCGCCAGCTCGTCGGGATCCTGCGCCTGCGCGGGATCGACGCCCATGCGCCCGGCGCACGCCGCGAACATTCGCGTGCGGACATGGCGCGGCTCCAGGGCGACGACGGAAACGCGCCGAGGCTTCAGCTCGGCGTCGAGCGCGCGGCAGACGGCGCTGAGCGCACCCTTCGAGGCGCAGTAGGCGGCGCCGCCGGCCCAGCCCTCGACGGCGGAAACCGAACTGACCGCCACGACCTTCGCGCCCGCCGGCGCGAACAGCCGCTCGCCGACCAGCCGGCGCATCAGCTGCACGAACAGACCGCAGTTGACGCGCACCGTCTCGGCAAACGCCGCGTCCGTCAGCCGGGCGAGCGGCGTGACCGGACAGGTTCCCGTCGCGAAGACCACGGCGTCGAACGGCCCTGCGAGCGGCGCGTCAAAACCGCCGCGGTTCACCTCGACGACCTCGTGCCCGGCCAGCAGGGCGGCCCGTCGGACGGCGCCGCCGATGCCGCCGGACGTCCCTGTCACGAGCATCCGCATGCCGGTCAGGAATTGATGATGAGCGCCATGAACACGAGGTCCTCGGCGCCGTGCTCGTTGCTGAGACCGTGACCCGAACCGTCGGGCGTCCACGTGACCTCGCCGGCGCGGACCGTGCGCTTGACGCCGTTGTCGTCGTAGACGCCCTCGCCGGAGAGGATGAAGTAGCACTCGCCGTTGCCATGGTGCTCGTGATAGCCCAGCACGGTGCCGGGCGGCAGCGTCACGCGCGCGTAAAGGCCGCACCGGTCCTTCATTTCGGCCGGCGCCAGCAGCTTCTCCAGCTTCATCCGGCCCTTGCCGCCGCAAGGATTGTCTTCGAACACGACTTCCATCTTCTGCCTCCGTTCCGTTTCCCGGGGTCGGCGACGCGCCGACCGAGATGAGCATTATACCACATCGGCGGCCGGAGCTGGCAGGCCGCTACGGGCCGACCCGGCCCTCGATGCGGTAGTAGCGGTAGACGAGATCGGCGGGATCGAGCCTGAATTCGCTCAACTCCTGCTCCTCGCCGATCTGCGTCCACGGCCCGTTGACGCGGTCGTTCGCGCCCATCAGCGCAAAGCGCACCGTGTAGGTGCGGTAGTCGCGCCCCGACCACGACGAGTAGAGCGTCGAACCCTGCTGCGCCTCGTAGATGTCGTTGAGGTACCGGACGACCTTCACCCCGTCGAGCGAGAGCGCCACCTGATCGCCGGCGACGCGGTGGAACGGACGGTTCAGCGCCACCGACACCGCGTTGGTCGGGTCGAGTCCGAACACGTAGCTCTGCCACAGCGGCACGCCGTTCGCGCCGGACGTCTCGATCTCGGTCTTGTAGTTGTCTTCGCCGATCGACGTATAGCCCTTCGCGTCCAGCCAGCTCTTGGGCACCCACACCGTGCGGTTGGTCGTCACCCCGTCGTCTTCCAGCCGGACGACGTCATAGAAGCGGTCCCACCGGGCGACGAAGCGCATCGACTGCAGGCCGTCGAAGCGGAAGGTGTCGAGGACGCCGTTGGTCACGGCGGTGACGCTGAAATACGTCGTATCGCCGTCGTTCAGGTGATCGATCTTCTCGATGTAGTCGAATTCGACCGTCTGCGAACCGTCGACCGGCTCATACGTCCAGCCCGTCGGTTCGTGCCCCTGCGGACGGACCGTCGTCGTGTCCGCGTAAATCTCCTTCAACCCCGACTGGTTCTTGAGTATCCGGTATTCCCCGGCGCCCAACAGGAAATGGAGCAGCTTCTTGTACGGCTGAGGATCGGTTGCGGCAGTGTAGTCGCGATCGACGAAGGTGACGAGCTTCTTGTCCACCGCCGAGGCTTCCAGTTCCCAGACGGCGGTGAGCACCAGGCCGCTTTCGGAGCCGACGCGGACGAGCGTATCGTCCGAACCGACGGCGAGATAGGAGCGCACGGTCGTGTCGTCGTACTGGGCCTCAACCTCGTACGCGACCGTCGCGCCGTCCGGGTAGACGTTGCCGGAGGTCAGCTCCCGCCAGCCCTTGAAGACATGGCCGGAACGGACCGGCGTCCCCAGCGTGTATTCCGGATCCGACGTCGACAGGCGATACGATTCGACGGCATAGGAGCCGCCTTCGAGATTGAAGGTGATGGTGCGGTCCTTGGCGAAGAGCAGGGTCACGCGCCGGTCTTCGGCCGGCATGTCGAAGGCCAGCTGCTCGTCGCACGCGCCAAACGGGTGGAACGTGGTGCCGACGTAGAGGCCGAGGAAATTCCAGCCCGCTTCGGCGACGGGCGAGACGACCACGCGCGAACCGATGCCGACGACCTTGGCGTAGGGCGAGTCGAGCGTGACGGTCGCCAGTTCCGCGCCGCCGTCGTTGACCCGCGCCGAGCCGCCCGTCGTCGAAAGCACCGTCAGCGACGCCGTCTGGATCGGCTCGCTGGTGGTGAAATAGACCTGGTCGATCAGGTTGCCCTTGGATGTTTCGTTGTGCGTGGAGAGCGACAGGAAGGCAAACTTGGTGACGTTCTGCCCGGACGGCACGATGTAGGTGCCGGTCAGATCGGTCCAGCCGTAGAGATCGCTCGCGTCATACGGCGCCTCGTGATAGGTGACCTGAATGGATGTCAGCCCGGCGGCGGCAATTTCGTCCAGCACCGCCTGTTGCCAGCCCGTCGGCTTGGATGCGACTTTCGCGGTGTAGATCGCCAGCGCCTGCGCGAATTCCTCGGGCGAGCCGATCAGGAACGCCAGCGCGTCGCCGGCTTCGCGCGCCTTGTGCGAGAAGCCCCAGTAGAGCTTGACGCCCGGCACGATCGAGACGTCCTGATACAGCGCACCGATGTAATTGGCGTTGAGTTCGGCGAACTGGACCCCGTCGCGCGCCAGCGCCGTATGATAGCTGGAGATGCAGCTGGACTGGAAGGTGTCCGTTCCCACCGACGCGATTTCGATCTTGTTGTCGCTCGCGGTCGTATACCAGTCCAGCCCCTCGGTTCCCCCGACGTAGTTGGCATAGTACTTCGGACTCGACTGTTCCGTGTTCCGCGGCGACTCGAAGCTGCCGTTGTGGAGCGACACCGGGAAGGACGAGGTGCCGGTGCCGTCCCAGATGCCGTAGAGCGTCACGGTCGCCAGGTCGAGCCGCGTCAGATGGGGCACGGACGCTCCGGGCGCGAACTCGGCCTCCGTCGCCGTCGCGTCGCGTGACCAGCCGAGGAAGGTCCAGCCCTCCGCCGCGAGCGAACCCTGGCCCGCCAGCGTCACGGTATCGCCGGCGGCCACCACCGGCTGCTGCCAGACGTTGCTTTTGCCGGACACTTCCTCGACCCCTTCGCCCTCGATGGCGCCGGTGCCGCCGGACGAATAGACGATGGTATAGCGGATGCGTTCGCCGCCGGCCCGGATGACCAGGTTGCCGACGACCTGGTCGCCGGGGATGACGATCACGCCGGTCGTGGCGTTGTAGCTCCACCCCTCCAGCGCGTCGCCCGCCTCGTTCCTGACCTCGATCGTCGTGGGCAGGCGGAAGCCTTCGGCGGCAAAGAGCGTGGTGATGAAGTCGTCGTTTTCCAGCGCCTGGCCCTGATAGGTGCCGGGCGCACCTTCGACCGGCTTGAGGATGGCGCCGTCGCCGGTGACGGCAGTGGCGATCAGCGTCACGTCGAACTTCCGCCGCCCGGTCTCGGCGTTCTCGTCGAGCTCCCACTGCGCATAGAGCGTCAGCCCGCTGCCGGCGGACACGCGATGGCGCTCGGTCACGCCGTCCGGATCGTAGACGACGAGATACGCCGAACCGTCCTGCTCGTCGATTTCGAACGTCACCGTACTGCCCGTCGCGTGCAGATCGCCGGACAAATCGCGCCAGCCAAGGAAGACGTAGCCCTGGCGCACCGGCGCCAGGACGGTGTACGCCGGACGCTTGTAGGAAAGCTGCACCGAGTCGATTTCGGCGCCGTCTTCGCCGACGTACGCGCCGCCGTTCGGGCGGAACACGACCTGCGCGTCGGTCGAGGTGACGAAGTCGATGCTGAGGTCTTCGCGCAGGCCGCTGCGCATCAGGTCGAGCAGCACGGCGTCGCAGTCCTGGCGCGCGACGAAGACCCCGTTGGTCGTGATGCCGCTGAAATGGTAGGCGGGGCGCATCGCCAGCGTCAGCAGCATCAGCGTGCCGCTGTCGTAGGAGGCCTGGTATTCCCCGCCGTCCTCGACCCGCGTCAGCTCGAAGGAGTCGTTGACGTAGACCACGGCGCCGGGGCCGGTCGTGAGCTTCAGGTCGTAGCGTTCGACGGGAATCGAGTCCGAAAGGTAGACGCGGTCGAGCAGATTGCCGTACGACGAAGCGGCGCCGTCGGCGCCCGTCACCCACGACGCGAACGCATACTCCGTCACCGAACGCCCGGAGGGCACGACGAAGTCGCCGTGAATGTCCTCCCACGCGCCCTTGTCCGCCGTATTCACCGTGGCGGTATGGACGACGTTGGTGAACTGCAGCGTCTCCGCCAGCTCGGCGATCTGCTGCATCGCCTCCGCCGCCGTCAGGTAGTCATCGTCGCCGACCTTCGTGTTCGCGAACCGGTCGTAGATTGCCCGCACCTGTTCGATCTGGTCCGCCGAACCGATCCACATCGACATCGTTTCGTTGGTGATGTTGTTGCCGCCGCGCGCACGATGGGAGAAGCCCCAGTGGAGCGTCGTGTGCGGCAGGGTCGCGATACGCTGGTACAGCAGGCCGGCGGTGTTGGCGTTCAGCTCCGCGAACTGCTGGCCCTCGCGCACGGCCGTCAGGCTGTATTGGACCGCCGCACCGCCGGTCAGCCGGCCGATTTCAACCAGGTTGTCGGCGGCGGTCGTGCTCCAGCCGACGGTGTTGGGATCCTGGATTTCGCTCTCGGTGATGACCGCGCCGGCGATGTGCCAATAGAAGTTCGACGAGATGAGCGGCGACTCGAAGCCACCGTTCTGCAGCACGACCGGATAGGAGACCTTGCCCGCTTCGGGCGTCGTCCGCCAGACCGCATAGAGCCGCACCTGCGCCAGATGCTTGATGATCAGGTGATCGACGCTCGCGCCCGGCTCGAAGTCCGGGTAAGTCTGCCCCTGGATCCGCGACCAGCCGAGGAACGTCCACCCCTCGGCATGGAGCGTGCCGCCGCCGGCCAATACGACCTTGCCCTCGCCGTCGGCCGTGTCCACCTCCTGCACCCAGGCCCGATCGTCGTCATTGGGGACCAGCAGCGAATCGCCGGAGGCGAGCTCCGGCTCGCCGTCGCCGTGCGCATGGTAGCGGATCGTGTAGGCAATCGGCTTGGCGACGACGGCAATGTCGATGCCCGTCTCGGCATTCGCCGCCAGCACCGCCGCCGGAATCGACAGCCCCCCGGAGATGGTGTCGAGCGCCACGCCCGCGGGAATGACCGACTCCGCCTCGCCCGGCTGGCTCTCCTTGTAGAGCGTATAGCACTTGTCGGCGATCACCGTCGCGGTGAAGTTCTCGTTCGTCGGCGCCGTCGCCACGTAGAGATTGGGCGTCTCGGCGTCGGCCAGCAGGCGCAGGCCGTCGCCACTGGCGTGGGAGGTCGTCACCCGCACCATGCAGGTTTCGGCGGCGAACGCGGCCTGGACGACCGCCAGGGCCGACAGCATGCCAAGAACCAGCCTACGCATTGCGCTTCCTCCTCAGCGACAGGACCGCCACGCCCAGCAGCATCAGCAGCGCGCCGTTCGGCTCGGGCACCGACCAGCTGGCCATGGCCAGATTCCAGGCGTGATCGTACACGCCGACTTCGCTTATCTGCACGACCGCCATCTCCACCAGGCTCTCGAAGGTATGGCGCTCGGAGGAGAAGTATGCGGTCACGGAGCCGTCCTGTTCGAGCACCCCGAGTCCGACGCCGTAGATCCTGCCGGGGTCGGACGGGATTTCGGTCGGGTTGCTCTCGCCGCAGAACATCGTGCCGCCGCTGTCCACGCTCTCCAGGCCGACGGCCGGTTCGTAGTCGATCCGCTCGCCGGTGGACGCGTCGAGCGAATACAGCCACGCGACCACGTTGTCGGTGTTGCCGTCGGCACATTCCAGCGTCTGCAGGTACGCCGAGGTGAAGCTCTCGCCGGCCGTGCCGTCAATCGTCCAGTAGAGGATGGCGGCCCGGGCCGTACAAGCCGCCGCCATGGCCGCCAACGCAGCCAGCCAGCCCGCCGCTCTCATAGCGCCTCCCAGGTGACGGACATCGCGCCATGGCCGGACTTGCGGGCGTACCACACCGCCGTACCGGCGGCGAGCACCGGATCGCCGTCCGTCTTCAGCCGCTTGATGCCATTGACGATCACGTAGTACCGGCGCGTCCACGTCGCGCCGTCGAAGCGGATCGTCTCCTGCGAGCCGTCCGCCTGCGGCACCCGAATCTCGTCGCCGGCCGCCGCGCCGGCCGCCGCCCAGTCGATCGCCCCGCCGTTGAGCCGGAAGTCGCCGTCCGCCGGCACCGGCACGCCGAACAGCGTCTGCCCGAACTCCTTGCCGGACGCCGCCGCCGCCAGTTCGACCGTCACCCCGGACTGCTGCACCTGACCGACGACCAGCACCGTCTGGTCGCTTCGCGTCGCCGCGCCCGGGCGGTGCAGCCAGGCCCCGTAGCCGATGGCGAGCGGCGTAGAGTCCGCCGCCGCGCCCGTCGCCGCCTCGGCCTGGCCGTCGCCCACGTGCACCACGCTGCGCGCCTGCCACTCGTCGCCGTCGGCGTTGCGCACCAAATCGAACACCCGGTATTGCGCGTTGGCGCGGTCGTAGACGTAGAGCGCGTCGCCCGGCGCCAAAGAGGACGTCAGCACCAGGGCGTCGGCCGCCGGCGCCGCATCGCCTTGCCCGACGGCGCCCCACGCGACCGCCAGCGGCAGATATTCGGCGGCACTGGTTATCCGCACAAGTCCCAGCAGGTTGGGGCCGTTCAGCGTCTCCACCTCCGTCGCCGTCGCGACGGCGGCGCACAACGCAGACAGCATCGTCACCAGGCGCCTCATTGCGCACCTCCGTCCCGCACGACCCGGAAGAAGCCGCAGGCCGCGCCCTCGTCCACCCCCACGCGCAATTCAATCGGCCGCTGCGCATCGCCGGCCACCGCCGACCGCGCCGCCCCGGAAACCTCCAGCCGGTCCGGCGCCGCGCCCGCCGTGACGTTGTAGTCGAGCACGTTCAGGGTGTCGGCCACGGTCAGCACCACCTCCGCCCCCTCGCGGCGAATCGCCGCAATCCGCGGCGACGGCGCGTCCGCCGGCACGGCGGAACGGACCATCGCAGCCGAACTTGCACCCGACATCACGCCAAAGCCGGACACCGGCACCGCCTGCGGCGCGGCGACCGCCGCCCAGCCGTCCACCCGGAACGCCGCCCCGGAACGCGCCGTCGCCCGCGTGTCCAGCAACGCCAGCAGCAGCCGCTCGCCGGTAGCCACCACCGCCTCGTCAATGGCCACGCTGGTTTTGGGGCAACGGCCATCGCAGGCCAGCGGCAGCCGGAACAGCACCCGCGCATTCTCGGCATCCACCAGCGAGCCGTCGGCGGCAAAACCGGCGAATGACGCCCCCGGGGCAATCGCCACCAAGGCGTAATACTCGCCGTCAACCGCCCGGGTGCCGTCGGCATAGCAGTCGGGCCCGCTACTCTCCACTGCCAACAACAAGGCGCTTTCGCCGACCGTGACCGCGCGCCCGACACCGGCGGCGGCAATCAACACCGCCAACAGCGAAACTGCAAGTTTCCTCTGCATTTGTCTCTAACTCTGCTCTGAAGCCTATGCAGGCTGTAGACGCGTATTATAGCACCATTGGGGCAGCAATGCAATAGGGGGGGGGGGGGGGGGG
>JBJEWA010000054.1:0-14174 GCA_051884805.1 Kiritimatiellia bacterium
GGATGTCCGCTATCGCAAGGCTGTAGCCAAGGTTCAGGCAGAAATCGAAAAGGCCCGGCGAAGCTGTGCTGCGGTAGACCCGCTGTTGGAGAAAGAGCGCAAGAGGGTGCGGAAGAATGTCGAAGCGGAGGCGCTTTCGATCACGGATTGGGGAACAGTAAGCGTTGTGTGCGTAGGCAAGAATTGGCATTGGCTTCGAAATGTTCCGAAGCCCTCGTGTTTCGGCTTAAATCCGACAGTAGGAATTCCCGGAGAATGAGTTAATTGGTGTAGAAATGCAGAGGGGGCGCCCCGCGTCGTCCATATGTTATAATATGCGCCGACAGAGAGAGGAAGGCAAACCATGAACTACGCGCAAGCCGAGAAGATGCTGAAGTCGTGCGGGCAGGAACACGTGCTCGCCTACTGGAAGAAACTGTCGAAGCGGGAGCAGTCCGCGCTCCTCGACCAGATCGCCACGATCGACCCCCGGGACGTGCGGTGGTGCCAGGCCGCGCTGAAGTCGGGCGGCGCCGTCTTCGATTCGTCGAAGGGCCAGGCGCCGAAAGTGGCCGAGCTGAAGGGCGCGGCGCTCAAGCGGGCGGTTGCCGCCGGCGAGCAGGAGCTGAAAGCCGGGCGGGTGGCGGCGCTGCTCGTCGCGGGCGGCCAGGGTTCGCGGCTCGGCTACGACGGGCCGAAGGGCTGCTATGCGATCGGGCCGATCACCGGCGCGCCGCTCTTCTACTTCCATGCGCGCAAGATTCTCGCGCGTTCGATCCGTTACGGCGCGGCGATTCCGTTCTACGTGATGACCTCGGAGGCGAACAACGAGGCGACCGTCCGCTGCTTCGAGGAAAACGACTATTTCGGGCTCAATCCCGACGACGTCTTCTTCTTCACCCAGGGCATGTGGCCGGGCATGACGAAGGAGGGCGAGATCATCCTGGACGCGCCCGGCCACGTCTTCATGTCGCCCGACGGCCATGGCGGGCTGCTCGCGGCGCTCAAGCGCTCGGGCGCGCTCGCCGACATGAAGCGGCGCGGCATCAAGTCGGTCTTCTTCTTCCAGGTCGACAATCCGCTCGTCGAGATCGCCGATCCCGCGTTCGTCGGGCATCACGTCCTCGCGAAGTCGGAATACTCGCTCAAGCTCTGCGCCAAGCGCGATCCCTACGAGAAGGTCGGTGTGCCGATGCGGTTCGGCTCGCAGTACCGCATGGTCGAGTATTCCGAGATGACCGACGCGCAGTGCAACCGCAAGGCGAAGGACGGCCGGCTCTACTTCCGCTACGGCTCGCCGGCGATCCACGTCTTCGACCGCGCGTTCCTTGAGCGCGAGGCCGCGAAGGCGATGCCGCTGCACCTGGCGTTCAAGAAGATTCCGATGGTGGCCGACGGCAAGGTGGTGAAGCCGACCGAGCCGAACGGCTACAAGTTCGAGAAGTTCATCTTCGACATCCTGCCGAACGCGAAGCGCGCGGCGTTTCTCGCCTTCGAGCCGCGGGAGGAGTTCTCGCCCGTGAAGAATGCGGAGGGCAGCGACTCGCCGGCGACGTGCAAGGCCGACCTGCAGGCGAAATGGCGGCGCTGGCTCGACGAGCTTGGCATCGTCGTGCCGGCGACGCTGCCGCTGGAGATCGATCCGGTCTACGCGCTGGATGCGTCGGACCTGCGCAGCGTAGGCATTGCGCTGGGGGCGGAGTGACCAATTCGCGCCGAACGGCGGCTTTGGCCGTCTTCGCCTGGCTGCAGACGCGGGAATTTCCGGCGACGCTGCTGCCGGAGGGGCCGGACCGGGCCTTCGTGCAGGACCTCGTCTACACGGTGTTCCGCCGTCTGCGCGCGCTCCGCCGGGTGCTCGGCGTCCTCGTGCCGAAATGGCCGAAGGGCGAGCTGGAGGCGCTGCTGTACGTCGGCGCCGCGCAGATCCTCTACATGGAGGAGGTGCCCGACTACGCGGCGGTCAACGAGACCGTCGAGGCGGCGAAGCTGTGTCCGAACCGCGCGGTCGCCAAGGTCGTCAACGGCGTCCTCCACAACCTGATCCGCCGCCGGGACGAATTCGCGCAGCTGCTCGCGTCCGCGCCGCTGGCGGAGCGCGAGAGCTTTCCGGACGAGATCGTGCGCCGCTGGACGGCGCACTTCGGCGAAGCGACGGCGGCGGAGCTTTGCGCCTGGCACAACCGGCCGGCGGAGACGTTCCTCGCCCGTCCCGACGGCTCGTTCGTCGCGCTGGGGCGCGGCCAGCGGGTGACGGACGTGCCCGGCTACGCCGAGGGGGCGTTCATCGTGCAGGATCCGGGGACGCGGCTGGCCGTCGATCTGCTGGGCGTCTATCCGGGCGACGAGGTGCTGGACGCCTGCGCCGCCCCGGGCGGGAAGACGGTGCAGCTCGCCTGGCGCAGCGCCAACGTGACGGCCTGCGAGGTGAATCCCAAGCGCCGCCGCAGGCTGGTGGAGAACCTGACGCGGCTGCGGCTGGCGGAGGTCGAGGTCGTCGACGCGCTGTCCGCGCTCGGCCCCGGCGGCGCCGCCCGCGCCTTCGCCAAGGTGCTCGTCGATGCGCCGTGCTCCAACACCGGCGTCATCCGGCGGCGGCCCGACGCGCGCTGGAACTGGTCGGCGGAGAAGCTGCAGGCGCTGGTGCGGCTGCAGGCGGAGATTCTCGAGCAGGCCGCGCCGCTGGTGTCGCCGGGCGGTACGCTCGTCTATTCGACGTGTTCGAACGAGCCGGAGGAGAACCTGGACCAGGTTCGGGCCTTCCTCGCGCGACACCCCGACTTTACGCTGGCGGAGGCGCACGAGTCGGTTCCCTGCCGGACGGGGCATGACGGCGCCTTTGCGGCGAAACTCGTCCGGAATCCGTCGGTTTGACCCGCTGTTCGAGCAAGCGGAACAAGGAGAGAGCATGGCAAGTTACGACCGGGAGACGGTGTTGAAGTTCCATCAGGGCGGCAAGGTGGCCGTGAGCCTGCCGAAGCCGCTCAGGACCAAGGAGGACCTTTGTCTGGCCTACACGCCTGGCGTGGCGCAGGCGGTGCGGGAGATCGCCGCGAATCCGGCGGGCGTCTACGCGGTGACGGCGAAGCCGAACCTGGTCGCGGTCGTCTCGGACGGCACGGCGATTCTCGGCCTTGGCGACCTGGGGGCGTCGGCCTCCATTCCGGTCATGGAGGGCAAGGCGGTCCTGTTCAAGGCGTTCGGCGGCGTGGACGCGTGGCCGGTTCCGCTCGGCGCCTGCCGCGTGGGCGGCGGGGACACGGGCAAGACCGATCCCGAGCGCGTGATCGCGGCGGTGAAGGCCATTGCGCCGCAGTACGGCGGCATCAACCTCGAAGACATCGCCTCGCCGGCCTGCTTCGAGATCGAAGACCGGCTCGACGCGGAGCTGGACATTCCCGTCTTCCATGACGACCAGTGGGGTACGGCGGTCATCGCGACGGCGGGCGTCGTCAACTTCGCCTTCCTGAAGGGCCGGCGGCTGGACGAACTCAAGATCGTCATCAACGGCGCCGGCGCGGCCGGCACGCGCATCGCCGACATGCTCAAGGCCGCCGGCGTCAGGGACATCACGATGTTCGACATCCGGGGCGTGCTGGCGACCTCCCGGAAGGACCTGTCGCGGCAGAACGCCGTCCACGCGCGCGAGGTGGCGGAGACGATGACGCGGCGCGAGGCGATGACGGGGGCGGACGTCTTCATCGGCGTTTCCGCCGCGAACGTGCTTTCCGGCGACGACGTCCGGGCGATGGGCGAGTTCCCCGCGATCTTCGCGATGGCGAATCCCGATCCCGAGATTCGCCCCGAGGAGGTGGCGAAGGCGATGGCGGGGCGCCGGTACGTGATGGTCACCGGGCGCAGCGACTATCCGAACCAGATCAACAACGTCCTCGGCTTCCCGTATCTCTTCCGCGGTGCGCTGGACGTGCGGGCGACGACGATCAACAAGGAGATGAAGGTCGCCGCGGCGAACGCACTCGCCCTCCTGGCGCGCGCGCCCGTGCCGGACGACGTGCAGGCCCTGTATCCCAACGAGCGGCTGGAGTTCGGGCCGGCCTACATCATCCCGAAGCCGTTCGACCGCCGGCTGTTCGTCGAAGTCAGCTTTGCCGTCGCCGAGGCGGCGGTCCGGAGCGGCGTCGCCAGGCTGGACGTCGATCTGGCGGCCTACCGCCGGGAGCTTGAGCGGAGAAACGCGGAGCGGTGAGTCCGCGGTGCAAGGGCGTGCTCGCCATTGTCGCCAGCGCCTTCGGGTTTGCCCTGATGGCGCTGTTCGTCCGCCTGTGCGACGACTGCGGCCCGGCGGTCAACAGCTTCCAGAAGAGCTTCTTCCGCAATCTCGTCGCCCTGCTGGTGGCGGCGGTGGCCTGGGTGCGGACGCGGGACCGGGGCGACGGGGCGTTCCTGCCGTCCCGGAGCGCCTGGCTGCCGCTGGTGTTGCGCTCCACGCTGGGTTCGGTCGGCATCTTCGCCAACTTCCATGCGCTCAGCCACATTCCGATTGCCGAGGGACAGACCCTGAACAAGACGGCGCCGTTCTTCACCGTGCTGTTCGCCTGGCTGTTCCTGGGCGAGCGCATGAACCGCCGGCAGGCGCTGGCGGTGGTGCTGGCCTTCTGCGGCGTCCTGCTGATCGCCAAGCCGGGCTTTGCCGGCGCTGCGGCCATGCCGCTGGCGACCGGCTTCCTCGGGGGCGTGTGCGCGGGCGGGGCCTATGCCTGCGTCCGGGCGTTGCGCCGGCACGTGGTCTCGCCGTCCTTCATCGTCCTGTTCTTCAGCGCGTTTTCCTGCGCGGCATCGGTGCCGTTCATGCTGGCGGATTTCGATCCGATGACGGGCGCTCAGGTGCTGGTCCTCTTGGGGGCGGGGGTGGGCGCGGCCATCGGCCAGTTCGGCATTACGCTGGCCTACGGGTATGCCGCACCGCGTGAAATCGCCGTCTTCGACTATACCAACATCCTCTTCACCGCCGCCCTTGGCTGGCTGTTTTTCGGTCAGTTTCCGGATTTTCTCTCAGTTGTCGGCTTTGCGGTCATCCTGTCCGCAGCGGTCTTTCTCGCCCGTGCGGACGGGGCCGCGGCGCGGCTGGCGCAGAAAAGCTGTCAGAAACCTCCGCGTGGTTCGCCTAAACGGTTGTGAACGCGCAAAAGCGAGCACAGAAAGGAAAGGTAAAAATGAACAAACTGCTGATTCTTGTCGTAGTGGCGGCAACAGCCGCCGGAGCTTCCGCCCGGCCGTTGGGCGGGGCGCCGCATCGTCCGCCGCCGCCGCCGGCTCCGCGTCATCACTATCATGGCGGACACTGGGGGCACGGCGGAGAGGGCTTCTGGCCGGGCTTCGTCGGCGGCGTGGTCGGCGGGGCGCTGGTCCGCTCCTGCGTGACGCCGGCGCCGGTCGTGGTCAGCCATACGGCGGTGGCGCCGGCGCCGGTCGTGGTCAGCCAGCCGGTCGTCGTGCAGACGCCGGTCGTCACGACGCCGGTCGTGGTCCGTCAGCCGGTGGTCCAGACGCAGAACGTCTGGGTCGAGGGACAGTACGTCGATCAGGCCCAGGCCAACGGTTCGATCGTGCGCGTGTGGGTTCCCGGACACTACGAACAGCGGACGGTGACGGTACAGTGACGCCGATTTATGCTACAATATGCGGCGTGAACGCACATAAAGCCAGGTAATGCCGCCGTGAACAAGGCCGTCTATCCAGGAACGTTCGACCCGATGACCCTCGGGCACTTCGACCTCATCAAGCGGGCGTCGAAGCTCTACGACCGGCTGGTCGTCGCCGTGGCGGCGACCAGCAAGAAGCAGGGCGCGCTCTTCGACGCCGAAGAGCGCCTGGCGATGATTCGGGAAGACGTCCGGAAGGCGCGGCTCCGCAACGTGGAGGTCCGGCTGCTCGACACGCTCCTCGTCGACTTCTGCCGTCGCGAGCGGGCGCACATCGTCATTCGCGGCGTCAGGGTCTATTCCGACTTCGAGTACGAGTTCCAGATGGCGCTGACCAACCGCCGACTGGCGCCGGAGATCGAGACCCTGTTCATGATGCCGAGCGAAAGCCTCGCCTACGTGACGGCATCGACCGTCCGCGAGATCGCCAGCTACGGGGGCGACACCGCCCCGTTCGTCACCGCCGCCGTCCAGAAGCGGCTGCGGGCCAGGCGGCTGGGCGGGCAGCGGGGATAGGGGGGAGGATGGACGACAGACTGGTCATCGACGCAGCCCGGATCGGTGCCGACGGCGAGGAGCTGGCGGGCGAGGTCGCCGCCGTCGGTCTGGACGAGGCGTTCGTGAAATCGTTCGGCGGCGTGCGCTACCGGCTCACGGCGCAGGTGTTCGGGACGGAGCTGCTGGTTCGCGGGCGGCTGGAGCAGGACTTCGACCTGGTGTGCTGCCGGTGCGGCAAGGACTTCGACGATACGGTCCGGGTCGGCGACTTTACGGCCTCCTACGAGATCGACGCGCAGTCGCCCGAGGTCGATTTGACGGAAGACGTCAGAGAGAGTATAATACTCGCCCTGCCGACATACCCGGTTTGCGCCGAGGCGTGTCCGGGGATCGCGCAGAAGGTCGAGGTCCCGCGGGACGACCGTTGGAGCGCGCTGGACGGGTTGAAGGCTGGGAGTTGAAGGTTGAGGGCCGGTCGTCGGTTCGAGATCTGAGATCTGCACAAGCGAAGGAGTAATGAAAAATGGCTAGCCCTAAGAACAGAGTTTCCAAGCGTCGCAAACGCGAGCGGGTCGCTTCCCTGGAGAAGCCGATTCTGGCGCAGATCACGACCTGCCCGGCGTGCGGCGCCGCCGTCCGCACGCATCGTGCGTGCCCGAAGTGCGGGACGTACCGGGGCCGCAAGGTCGTTGCGGCGGCGCAGTAGAACCCGCCGGGGCCATGACGCGGATTGCGCTTGATGCGATGGGCGGCGACTACGCCCCCCGGGAAGTCGTCGTCGGTGCCGTTGAAGCGGCGGTCGGCCTGCGGGACGTCAAGGTCCTGCTGGTCGGCCAGCTCGCGCCCATCCAGGCCGAGCTGGACCAGCTGCCGAGAAAGGTTCGGCAGTCCGCGCAGGAGGCGATTGTCAGGGGGACGCTGGAGATCGTCCACGCCCCCGACGTCGCGGCGATGGACGAAAGCCCCGTTGACGCGGTCCGCAAGAAGCGCGACTGCTCCATCAACGTGGCGATGCGGCTCGTCAAGGAAGGGCGGGCGGACGCGTTCGTGTCCGCCGGCAACTCCGGCGCGGTCGCGACGAGCGCCATTCTCAACCTCGGCCGCATCCCGGGCGTGAAGCGTCCGGCGATCGCGACCGTGCTGCCGACGCGCAAGCCCAGCCGCCCGGTCATCGTCCTCGACGCCGGCGCGAACATGGACTGCCACCCCGAGTGGCTGCTGCAGTTCGCGCTCATGGGCAACGCCTATTCGCAGGCGGTGGTCGGCCGCGGCACGCCCGCCGTCGGCCTCCTGTCCATCGGGACGGAGGACTGCAAGGGCAACGAGATGACCAAGGCGACGTTCCCGCTCCTCAAGGAGACGAAGAACCTCAATTTCGTCGGCAACGTCGAGGGCAAGGACATCTTCAAGGGCCATCTGGACGTGGCCGTCTGCGACGGTTTCGTCGGCAACGTCGTCCTGAAGACGACGGAGTCGATCGCGAAGGCCATCGGGTACCTCCTGAAGAACGAGTGCTTCAAGGGCCCGTTGCGCATCCTCGGGGCGCTGCTGCTGCGCCGGGCGTTCCATTCGCTCAAGCACCAGATGGATCCCGAGGTCTACGGCGGTGCGCCGCTGCTCGGCGTCCCCGGGGCCGTGATCATCGGTCACGGCAGCTCTTCGCGCAAGGCCATCTACTACGCCGTAAAAGCCGGCGTCGCTGCGGCGACCAACGACGTTTCCGGAATGATCGCCAAATCGATCGCCGAATACGCCGAGGACCAGAAGCAGAAATGAGCGACTACGATTTCGCCGCCATCGAGAGGAAATGGCAGCAGTACTGGCTCGATAACAAGACTTTCAAGACGGATGCCAACGGCCGGGGCGAGAAGTTCTACTGCCTCGACATGTTCCCGTATCCGTCGGCCGCCGGCCTGCACGTCGGCCATCCCGAGGGCTATACGGCGACGGACATCCTCTGCCGCTACAAGCGCATGAAGGGCTTCAACGTCCTGCACCCGATGGGGTGGGACGCCTTCGGCCTGCCCGCCGAGCAGTACGCCGTCGAGACGGGGACGCATCCGGCGGTTACGACCAAGAAGAACGTCGACCGCTTCCGCGAGCAGATTCGCGCGCTCGGCTTCTCCTACGATTGGGACCGCGAGGTCAACACCACCGACCCCAAGTATTACAAGTGGACGCAGTGGATCTTCGAGCAGCTCCACAAGCAGGGCCTCGCCTATGTCGCCGAGGTGCCGGTGAACTGGTGTCCGGCGCTCGGGACGGTGCTCGCGAACGAGGAGGTCATCGACGGCCGCTCCGAACGCGGCAACCACCCCGTCGTCCGCAAGCCGATGCGCCAGTGGATGCTCCGGATCACCGCCTACGCCGAGCGGCTACTCAACGACCTGGACACGCTCGACTGGCCGGACGGCATCAAGGAGATGCAGCGCAACTGGATCGGCAAGTCGGAAGGCGCGCTCGTCGATTTCCCGGCGGTGAAGGCGGGGCGCGGCGCGGACGGCGACATCATCACCGTCTACACGACGCGCTGCGACACGCTGTTCGGCGCGACCTACATGGTCCTTTCGCCCGAACACCGGCTGGTCGCGAAGTGGCTCGCCGACGGCACGCTCGGGAACGCCGACGCGGTGCGGGCCTACCAGCGGCAGGCCGCGGCCAAAAGCGATCTCGAACGCACCGAGCTCAACAAGGAGAAGACCGGCGTCCGCCTCGACGGCGTGACGGGCCGCAATCCGGTCAACGGCGCCGAACTGCCGATCTTCATCTCCGACTACGTGCTCGCCACCTACGGCACCGGCGCGATCATGGCCGTCCCGGCCCATGACGAGCGCGACTTCGACTTCGCGAAGGTCTTCGACCTGCCGATCGTGAAGGTCATCGAGCGCGCCGAGCAGGTTGCGGACGTCGCGAGCCTGCCGAAGGAACCCGTTCCCTACACGGCCGACAGCGCCTTTACGGACATTGCGACGGGGGTGGTGGTCTCCTCCGGCTTCCTGACGGGGCTATCCGTCGACGATGCGCGCCAGGCCATGATCCGGTGGCTGGAGGAGCAGGGCGTCGGCCGGGCGAAGACGCAGTACAAGCTGCGCGACTGGCTCTTCTCGCGCCAGCGCTATTGGGGCGAGCCGTTCCCGGTCATCCACTGGGAGGACGGCACGCAGACGCTCGTCGACGAGGGCGACCTGCCGCTTACGCTCCCCGAGCTCGCGGACTACAAGCCGACCGGCACCGGCGAGCCGCCGCTGGCGAAGGCGACGGACTGGGTGAACGTGGTCGATCCGAAGACGGGCCGGAAGGGCGTCCGGGAGACGAACACGATGCCGCAGTGGGCCGGCAGCTGCTGGTACTACCTGCGCTACATCGACCCGCAGAACGACCAGGCGTTCGCCGATCCGGAGCTGCTGAAGAAGTGGCTGCCCGTCGATCTCTACGTGGGCGGCGCGGAACACGCGGTGCTGCACCTCCTCTACGCGCGCTTCTGGCACAAGGTGCTCTTCGACCTCGGGCTGGTACCGACGGCGGAGCCGTTCCAGCGGCTCGTCAACCAGGGCATGATCCTGGGCGTGGCGTACCGGAACCGGCGCGGCGTGCTGATTCCGATGGACCGCGTCCGCTGGATCGACGGCAAGCCGTACGGGCCGGCGAACTGGGGCATGGAGGCAGACGGCGCCGGGACTTCGGACGCCGACGCCGAGCTCGAGCCGCTGACCGAGTTCCCGGCCAAGATGTCCAAGTCGCTCAAGAACGTGGTCAATCCCGACGACGTCATCCGCGACTTCGGCGCCGATTCGCTGCGGCTCTACGAGATGTTCATGGGCCCGCTGCAGGCCGTCAAGCCGTGGTCGACGAAGGGCGTCGAGGGCGTGCACCGCTTCCTCCGCCGCGCGAACCGGCTGGTGACCGAGACGAAGGCGTCCGACCGTGCGCCGACCAGGGCCGAGGCGAAGAGCCTGAACGCGATGATCAAGAAGGTCGGGGACGACCTGGAGGCGATGGCGTTCAACACGGGCATCGCCGCGATGATGGTCTACGTCAACGAGGCGGAGGCGTTCGCCAAGCAGGCGGGCGACCTCCCGCGGGAGTGTCTCGAGAAGTTCGTGCTGTGCCTCTCGCCGTTCGCGCCGCACTTGGGCGAGGAGCTCTGGCAGCATCTGCACAACGCGACCTCGACTCCGACGCTCGACCTTGCGCCGACGGGTTCGGTCGCCTACGTGCCCTGGCCCGCGTACGACGCGGCCGCGCTCGTCGAGGACGAGATCGAGCTTCCGGTCCAGGTGCTCGGCCGGCTGCGCGGGCGCATCACCGTCCCGGTGACGGCGACGCCGGCGGAGATGGAGGCGGCGGCGAAGGCGAACGCCGACGTGGCGCGGCACCTCGACGGCAAGACCATCGTCAAGGTCATCGCCGTGCCGAAGCGCATGGTCAACTTCGTCGTCCGATAGTCCGACAGCCGAAAGGCGACGCAATTGTGATATAATACGGGCGCAGTTTCCCGACAGGAACATTGACCCACAAGCAAAGGAACAAGGTACATGGCTAAGAAGATCATGGTCGACGGCAATACCGCGGCCGCCCAGATCGCGTTCGCGTGCAGCGAGGTCGCGGCGATCTATCCGATTACCCCGTCATCGCCGATGGCGGAGACGTGCGACGAGCTCGCCGCCGCGTGCAAGACGAACATCTGGGGTTCGATCCCCTCCATCGTCGAGATGGAGTCCGAGGGCGGCGCCGCCGGCGCGGTCCACGGCTCGCTGACGACGGGTTCGCTGACGACGACCTTCACGGCGTCGCAGGGCCTTCTGCTCATGATCCCGAATATGTACAAGATCGCGGGCGAGCTGGCCCCGACCGTGTTCCACGTCTCCGCCCGCTCGCTCGCGTCGAACTCGCTCTGCATCTTCGGCGACCAGGGCGACGTGATGGCCTGCCGCCAGACCGGCTTCGCGATGCTCGCCTCGAACAGCGTCCAGGAGGCGCACGACATGGCGATGGTCGCCCACGCGGCCACGCTCAAGTCGAAGGTTCCGTTCCTCCACTTCTTCGACGGCTTCCGCACCTCCCACGAGGTCCAGAAGATCGACGAGATCCCGACCGAGGTCGTCCGCGCGATGATCGACGAGGAGTACGTCGAGGACTTCCGCCGTCGTGCGCTCGATCCGGAGCACCCGACGATGCGCGGCACGGCGTCGAACCCCGACGTCACGTTCCAGCTCCGCGAGGTCTGCAACAAGTTCTACGACGCGACCCCGGCGATCGTCCAGGAGTACATGGACCGTCTCGCCAAGCTCACCGGCCGCGCGTACCGGCTCTACGACTACGTCGGCGCCGCCGATGCGGAGCATGTCGTCGTCGCAATGGGCTCGGGCTGCGACACGCTGCACGAGACCGTTGACGCGCTCGTCAAGGCGGGCAAGAAGGTCGGCCTCCTCAAGGTGCGCCTCTACCGTCCGTTCTCGATGGCCGATTTCGTCCGGGCCCTCCCCGCGACCGTCAAGGTCGTCACGGTCCTCGACCGCGTCAAGGAGCCGGGCGCCATCGGCGATCCGCTTTACCTCGACGTCGCGGCCGCGATCGGCCAGGGCATCCAGGACGGCGTCGTCGGGTTCAAGTATCCGCGGCTCCTCGCCGGCCGCTACGGCATCGGCTCGAAGGACTTCACCCCGCAGATGTGCGCGAACGTCTTCGCGAACATGGCGAAGGACAAGCCCCTGGACAAGTTCTGCGTCGGCATCGTCGACGACGTCACGGGCCGCTACATCCTCGGCGACGACGCGTTCGTCGTCCCGAAGGGCGACCGCAAGGAGTGCATGTTCTGGGGCCTGGGCGCGGACGGCACGGTCGGCGCGAACAAGAACTCGATCAAGATCATCGGCAACTACACCGAGAACTACGCGCAGGGCTACTTCGAGTACGATTCCAAGAAGTCCGGCGGCGTGACCATCTCGCATCTCCGCTTCGGTTCGGAGATGATCCGCAGCCCGTATTTCGTCAACACCGCCGACTTCACGGCGTGCCACTGCTTCCCGTACCTTGAGAAGTACGACATGCTCAAGGCCGCCAAGCCGGGCAGCGTGTTCCTCCTCGCCTCGCCGTATTCGGCCGCCGAGATCTGGGACCACATGCCGGTCGAGGTCGAAGAGGCCATCATCGCCAAGCAGATCCGGTTCTACGTGATCGACGCGGCGAAGATCGCCCGCGAGAACGGCATGGGCACGCGCACCAACACGGTGCTGCAGACCGCGTTCTTCAAGCTCTCGGGCATCACGCTCAAGAAGGCCGACGGCACGGTGCTCGACCCGGTCCAGGTGCTCAAGGACTACGCGACCAAGGCGTACTCCAAGAAGGGCGAGGAAGTCGTCGCGATGAACCACAAGTGCATCGAGGCCGCTTCGGCCGCGATCGAGGAGGTCAAGTATCCGGCGCAGCCGTCCGCGCAGGCGGCGAAGATGCCGGCGGCGGTGCCCGCCGAGGCGCCCGACTTCATCCAGAACGTCACCGCGAAGATGATCGCCCAGCAGGGCGATTCGCTCAAGGTCTCGGAACTGCCCGTCGACGGCACCTGGCCGACGGCGACGACCCGGTGGGAGAAGCGCAACGTCGCGGCGTTCATCCCGCAGTGGGATCCGACCGCGTGCATCCAGTGCGGCAACTGCAGCGCGATCTGCTCGCACGCGACGATCCGCATGAAGGTGTATCCGGCGGCGGCGCTCACGGGCGCGCCCGCGACCTTCAAGTCGGCCGACGCCGGCAAGCTCACCGCGAAGTTCGGCGAGAAGGTGACGATCCAGGTCGCGCCGGAGGACTGCATGGGCTGCGAGCTCTGCGTCGTCCAGTGCCCGATGTCGAAGCCGAAGGCCGTCAAGCAGGCCGACGGTTCGGTCAAGATGGAGCCCAATCCGAAGCCGGCGCTCAAGATGGTTCCGCAGATTCCGCTGCGCAAGGCGGAAGCCGAGAACTGGGAGTTCTTCCTCGGCCTGCCCGAGGTCGATCCGATGAAGCTCAACACCAAGATGCTCTTGGACAGCCAGCTCAAGCGTCCGCTCTTCGAGTTCTCGGGCGCGTGCGCGGGCTGCGGCGAGACGCCGTACGTCAAGCTCCTCACCCAGCTCTGCGGCGACCGCCTCCTCATCGCGAACGCGACCGGCTGCTCCTCGATCTACGGCGGCAACCTGCCGACGACCCCGTACTGCCAGCGCGCCGACGGCCGCGGCCCGGCGTGGTCGAACTCGCTCTTCGAGGACAACGCCCAGTTCGGCCTCGGCATGCGCGTGTCGGCCGACAAGCTCTACGGCTATGCGATGGAGCTCGTCGACAAGGCGATTGCGCACGAGAAGACGCCGGCCGACATGAAGGCGTGCCTTGAGAAGATCAAGGGCATCAACCAGTACGACGAGAAGGGCCAGGGCGTCGAGGCGATGCGCGCCGCGGTCAAGGAGCTCAAGGGCTACCTTGAGCAGGGCTGCGCCAACGGCTGCACGCTCTGCGCCCAGCTCAGGGCGGTCGCCGACAACCTCGTGCGCAAGTCGGTCTGGGTGCTCGGCGGCGACGGCTGGGCCTACGACATCGGCTACGGCGGGCTGGACCACGTCCTCGCCTCGGGCCGGAACATCAAGATCCTCGTCATGGACACCGAGGTCTACTCCAATACGGGCGGTCAGGCCTCCAAGGCGACGCCGACCGGCGCGATTGCGAAGTTCGCCGCGAGCGGCAAGGCGCAGGCCAAGAAGAACCTCGGCCTCATGCAGATGCAGTACAAGAACGTGTACGTCGCCTACGTGTCGATGGGCACCAACCCGGCGGCGACCGTCAAGGCGTTCAACGAGGCCGAGAACTACGACGGCCCGGCGCTGATCATCGCGTACGCGCACTGCATCGAGCAGGGCCTGCTGACGAAGACCGGTCCGGCGCACCAGAAGGCGGCGGTGGAGTCCGTCCACTTCCCGCTCTGGACGTACAACCCGACGACCGGCAAGGTGAAGCTCGACTCGGCCGACAAGTCCGACACGGTTTCGTTCGCCAAGAACGCCGTCT
>JBJEWA010000055.1:0-14055 GCA_051884805.1 Kiritimatiellia bacterium
GGGCTGGCCAGCCGAGTACCCGCAGCGCCCTCGCTGCGGGGCGTGGTAACCGCCGCCGGGTACTGGGCTGGGCGCGGCCTCGGAACCGCAAGACCTACGGTTCGGGATCGGACCAGGTGATTTCGGCGCCGTAGATGAGCGGCGCGTCGGTCGCGTAGACCTTCGTCTTGAGCGCTTGTGTGCCGAAGGTGCGGCGGAAGGCGTCCGCATCGTGCGACGAAAGGTGCCGCAGGACCAGGATGGCGTAGCGCCGGCCGTCGGCCGTCACGTAGCCGTCGCCATCGACGGCCAGCCGCGCAAAGGCGTTGCGGTCGGCGAGGTCGACGCGGTAGCCCTTGCGGGCCAGGGCTTGCGCATACGCCGTGCCGTCGTCGCCGCACGCGCGGTCGAGCCAGTTGTGCGTACGGGCGCGGCTGGTGATGACGAGGATGTCGCCGACGTGGCCGTCGCCGAAGGTCCGGAGGTCGTCCGGCGATGGCGGCATGGCGGCGAAAAGCGTCGCGTACATATCGGTCACGTAAATGGCCCGCAGCCATTGCGAGCCGAGGTTGGGCGCGGCGACGACCATCATGTCGCGGACGTATGCGCGGCCGGTGAGCCGTTCGTAGGCACGGACGAATTCCGGCGAGCAGGGAAACGAAGCCGGTCCGTCCGCCGGCGGCTGCGCGGCGTCGAAGGCGGCATGCTCGTCGGCGACGGCGAGCACGAGCCGGTCGGAGGCCCCTAGCCCCGTCACGCGCCCCGTCCGGGCGGCCGCCGTGCGGTCGACGATCGTCGTCGGCACGGCATGGTGCCAGATGGGCTCGAATTCGGCGGAATAGGCCGCGACTACCCGTTGCCCGGGCGAGAGCGGACAGTCGACGGCGCCGGCGACGGGCGGCAGGCTGCGCACGACCAGGGCCAGGGCGAAAAGCAGGGCGCTTTGCATGACGGTTCCTCAGTAGATCATGATTTCCTGCCCGCAGTAGCGGTAGTTCGCCCCGACGACGTACTGCATCGCCGTCGGCGAGAACCGGCCGCACATGCCGCTGTGGTAGTGCCCGGCGAGAATCGCCTTCAGCAGCGGCTCGGACTTGAGATAGCGGATGAAGTCGGCCGTGACCTTGTCTTCGGCCTGCCGCCGGAAGTCGCGACTGGCATGCGGCAGGGGGATGGCTTCGAGCGCGAGGCCGAACGTGTGCGACCGGGCGTGCGCCAGCGCGAGGTCGGACGAGAAGAACGGCACGTGCTGGCAGAGGACGATCGGCAGGCCTTTCTTCGCCTCGGCATGGAAGCGCTCGACCGATTCGGGGGCCACGGTGCCGTACACGTCGTCCAGCAGGACGAAGTTGACGCCGTGGACGATCTCGGCGTGGAAGGACAGGTCGACGGGCGCGGCGGCCTGGACCTTCGCCGTGTTGACCGCCCGGAACTCGGCTTCGGTCTGCGGGGCGACGGGCGCGGCGTAGGTCGTCGCGAACTCGTGGTTGCCCGGCGCGTAGAGGAGGCGGGCGTCCGCGCCGAAGAACTGCTTCAGCAGCGCCACGTTGCCGTCCGTCGCGCAGTCGATCAGGTCGCCCGTGTGCAGCACGTAGTCGCACGCATGATGCCGCGCATAGGCGAGGGAGGTCGCCAGCGCGTCTGCGGGATCCCAGCCCGGGAAGCGCCGGGCGAGAAACTCGCGGACCGGCTCCGGGTCGCTGGGCGCGACGGCCTTGAGGTGCGTGTCGGAAAGGTGGAGGACGGTAAACGGACGCTCCGCGCCGATCGGCAGGGCGAAGTAGCTGATGTTCATTTCGCTGCTGCGCCGCGGTGCGTCCGCCGCCGGCAGCGCGGACGTCGCCAGCAGTCCGCCGCCGAGCAGCCCGGCCTGCAGAAACTCTCTTCGGTTCATGGCCGCAATTCTACCATACGTGCGCGGTCCGCGTCCATACTCCCCGGCAGGGGAGATTGGACGCGGCGGTCGGTTATGGTACAATAGCGGGGAAAAAAGGTGAACAGACCGGAAGGACAGCGAATGTTTGATTCATGCAAGACGATGGCCGCGCCGCTGGCGCTGGCGGCGCTTCTCGCCGGGTGCGATGCGGTGCGCCCGTCAACCGTCGGTCGGCCCGGGCCGCAAGAGGAAGGCGGGCTTTCCTTCGACTTCAAGGCGCTGTCGGCCGAGCGCTTCGGCGGCGCGTCCGGCGGGGCGGACGTCGCCAAGGGCGTCAAGCCGCATCCGGCCTACGGCTTCGTCTACAATTCGTCCTGGCTCGATTCGTCCGCCGGCATTCCGGCGGAGGCGGTCAAAAAGCACGTGGCGTGGAAGGAGGAGGGCGACGAGTTCGTCGTCGTCAACGGCGAGGCGCTGCTGCCGGTCTGCCGCGGCGATGCGGACATCGCCGCCTATGTGCTGTCCGCGTGGCAGACGGTCATTCCGCTGCCGGACGACGAGGGCGGGATGTACCGCCTCGCCTTCGACTACAAGATGAGCCACTCGATCGGCCAGTCGGGGCAGTGCGTCGTGCGTAATGCGAAGGGCGGCTTTGCGGTGAAAGAGGGGCTGGAGAACTGCGATTCGGAGTGGAAGCCGTTCGTGGCCGTCTTCCCGGTGGCGAAGGGCGACCGGCGCGTGCAGGTGAACCTGAACCTGTCCGGCGTGGGCGCGCTGCGCTACCGCAATCTCTCGCTGGTGCGCGAGACGATCGCGACGCGCGTCCAGCTCACCACCGGCGCCCACGGGCAGGTGGACAAGTCGTTCGCCGTCGGCGCGGGCCAGGTCGGCTGCATCACCTACATGTGGCGGCGCCGCTTCGGCGAGCCGGAGTTTGCAGTCGGGGACTTCACGTTCCGGCTGACGCTGCCGAAGGGCTTCACGTTCCGGGCGGCCTCCTGGGCGAAGAAGGGCGAAGCGAAGGTGACGGTCCGAGCGGACGGCACGAGCGAGGTGCTGCTGCCGGCGAAGGCGGGGCGCGGGCCGACCTATTTGTACCGCGACAGCAACTGGTCCCGTTTCGGCATTCTGGTGCAGGCGGCGGCGGACGCGGGCGAGGGGCAGGGCACGTTCGCGGCCCTTTACCGCGGCGAGACGGTCTCGAACGTCGAGCCGACGCGCTGGTTCGCGATTCCGGCGGTGAAGGTCGCCGCCAAGCCGAAGCGCTACCGCAACGGCTTCTTCCCGGGCAGCGGCTACGGCGTCTACGACGACCCGGAAGCGAGCTTCGCCTATGCGCAGATGGCGAGCGACGCCGGCGTCGACTGGTGGATTCCCAACGTGCCGCCGAAACCGGAGCTGGCGGCGCTCTACCGCAAGGCGGGCATTGCGCTCATCACCCCCCAGACGGGCGGCGTCCGCGACGGCTACGTCGTGCACGGCGGTTCGTATGCGTCGTGTCCGGAGATTCCCGAGTCCGAACGCTACCAGGCGCGGCAGCCCGGGAGCAGTTCGATGTTCGCGACGGCGGTCTGTCCGCTGTCGGTCGTCGAAGAGCGTCCGTTCTTCATGACGAACACCGTGCCGAGCCTGCGGGCGAAGCTCGCCGGCCTGGATGGCGTCTGGGCCAACTGGGAGCCTTTCTCCTTCGTCAACCAGGGCTGCATGTGCGAGCGGTGCCGCCAGGCGTTCGCGCAGCATCTCGGCATTCCGGCGGCGCAGCTGACGCGCGACCTCTGGTGGAAGGAGGCGAAGGACGGCGGCAAGTACGCGGCGGAGAACCGCAAGTTCCGCTCGCTCGTCCACGCCCAGCTGGTCAAGACGGTCGACCGGCACGTGCGCGCGATGACGGGGGGCGAGCAGTCGATGGGCCTCATCCCCGGCATCAGCTGGTGCGAGATGTCGAGTTTCTGGCGGCCGAACGACTATCCGAAGGAGACCAAGGCGATTGACTACGCGGGCAGTCTCAAGTGGATGGATCCGTGGGGGCCGTATCCGTTCTGGAACCTCGACGGGGTCTTCGCCCGGCAGGAGGGCTTCAACGTCGCCTACTGGTTTGCGGCGAAGGACGTGCGCGAGCAGGTGAACAGGGACTATCCGCTGCCGAACCGGCCGCGACTGATGGCCTTCCCGCAGGGCGCGATGGCCTGCGAATGGATCACCGAGCCGGAGTGGATGGGGCTTGGCCTCGACAGCTTCTTCTTCAACGGCTGGGAGGCGAGCGTCGTCTACTTCTTCCCGAAGGGCTACGACGCGCGCTACTGGCGTGCCTTCGCCGAGGCGACCGAACGCGCGGCGAAGTACGAGGACTTCGTCTTCGACGGGCGGCGCTGCGACGGCGAAGTGGCGCTCAGGACGCCAGGCTTCGGCCAGACCTTCAAGGGCAAGGTCATCGCGCCGTACCTGCCGCACGCAGACGTCGCGCTGGTGCAGCATGCGGCGTACGAGCGGGACGGAACGCTGATCGTCGCCGTCCTCAACTTCTCCGACACCCAGGCGGCGTCGGTCGAGCTCGCGCATCCGGCGTTCGGCACCCGGAAGGGGTCCGTGCCGCCGGCGCGCTGCCGCGTCTTCGAGCTGAGGCGGGGAGGCAACTGAATCCTAACCGCAGGCTAACCGTTCGCTAACACCGGAAGCGTATACTCTTGGACAATTCGTAAAGCAAGCAGAGGAGAATAGCCATGAACAAATCGATTCTTGGTCATGCGTTGGCGGTCGTCGGCGCCCTTGCCGCCGGCTGTTTGTTCGCGGCGGACACACTGCCGGCCGCGCCCGATCTCGCCGCGCCGCCGACGTTCGCGGAGGCGCGGCTGTGGCTCGACGCGTGGGACTACTCGACCTTCCAGACCGACGCCAACGGCTTTGTGACCAACTGGCTCGGCAAGAGCGCCGCCGCCGGCGGCGCCGCGACCTACGAGGCGGCGGAGCTGGGCACGGTGGGCGTGACCAACGGCGTGCCCGCCTACCTGATGGGCGACGTCGGCTCGGGCATCGACCTCCAGTTCGACTACATGTCCGACGTCCGCACGGTCTTCTGGGTGATGGACGCGCTGCCGTACGTGACGGGCGACACCGAGGCGAACAACAAGGCCATGGGCGTCGAGCTGCTGGCGTGTTCCGTCGCGGGCGCCCCCGGCTCCTTCACCCGCAACACCCCCGACGCCTTCTTCCTCTGGTCGTCGTCGGCGGCGTTTGCGGGCCGCTTCTGGCTCGGCGACAAGTATCTCTTCACCTGGAACCAGCGTCGGTGGTCCGCGAGAAACAATCCTGACGACACGAAGGGGCTGCAGGTGTATGCGCTTGCGAGCGACAAGGACCTGCACGCCGACCGCCTCTCCGCCGTGCGCGGCTACGAGGGCGCCGGCGACGGGCAGAAGAACGGCGGCCGCGCGCTCTCGGAACTCGTCATCTTCAACCGCACGCTCCCGAACGGCGAGGTGCTGATGGTCAAGAGCTATCTCAACGCCAAATACAAGGGCATCGCGCCGCAGACGGTCGATGCCGAGACGACGCCGTCCGAAGTGACCGGCTACGGCGACCTGACGCTCGGCGCGAACGCCGCGTTCGTACTCACCGACGCGGTGCTGGACGCCGAGCGGGCCGCGCCGGTCAACGTGTGGGGCAAGTTCGACAAGACGGCGGCGGGCAAGATCCGGCTCGTCTACCATGGCCACGTCTACAACCGCCGCCAGGCGCTCTTCTGCGTTGGCAAGGGCGGGCTGACGCTCGACGACTTCGAGGTGACGGGACTGCCTGCGGACGCCGAACTCTCCTGCGACGGCCAGACGCTCTGGTTGCGCCGCACCGGCGCGGTCCTCGCCTCGGCCGTCCTCGCCGACACCTCGGCGAACGGGCCGAAGCTGTGGCTCGACGCCTCCAAGGCCGACTCGTTCGTATTCGACGACGCGAACGGCAACTTCCTCCGGTGGCGCGACCAGTCGCCGAACCACAACGATGCGACCAACTACGTTTTCAACGGCAACTGGTACAACCCGACGGTGGGGGTGACCAACGGCGTGCCGGCGCTCGTCATGGGCAAGGCCGGCAGCGGCGCGGACCTCGCCTTCAACCGGATGGACGACATCCGCACCGTCTTCTGGGCGATGGACATCGAGCAGAACAGGGGTGCGCACTTCCTCGGCTTCTACACCAACGGCTGGACCGCGCTGCCGGATCCGGTTGACGGCTACACCGAGCACCGGCGTCAGGCCTACATGCGCAGCATCAACGGGCGCACGGTCGGCGGCGTGGCCCGCAGCGGCTTCTTCATGTTCTGCACGACGAACAGCGTCTTCAACGGCGAGATGCTGGAGGACGGCGTGTTCCCCCAGGATACGGCGCCGCGCGACACGGGCGACGACCGCCTGCGCTGGGTCGCGCCGCACGAGGGGCTGCACGTCTTCTCGCATCGGGTGAAGGACGACGTGCCGGCGTGGGCGAACAACCTCGGGCGCTGCCGCGTCGGCACTTCCACCTACTCGGCCGGCAAGAACCTCTCCGAGCTGGTCATCTTCAACCGTTCGCTGACGGACGGCGAGATCGCCGAGGTGACGGCGCAGCTGCGCGCCAAGTGGCAGGGCCACGCCGCCGCCACCAAGCTGGTCGCCGAAACGACGATTGACGCGCCCTGCGCGTACGCCGCACTCGTCATGGACCGCGAATCGACCGCGCTTAACGTCGAGACGCAAGGCTCCTTCCGGCTGCTGGCGTCGGCGCTGACGGCCGACCAGCCGGCGATCACGGTCTTCGGCGAGTTCCGGCGCGGGGACATCGCGCAGTGCACCTTCACCTGGGCGGGCGACGAGATCGCGCCGGGCGACTACGCGCTGCTCACTTGCGCGAACCGCTTCAACTGCGAACCGGCGGACTTCGTCTTCACCGGCTTCCCGGACAACGCGTACCTCTACTGGCGGGGGACGACGCTGATGATGACGGTTGCGGACGCGGTGACGCCGCTGGTGCCGGACGCGCTGACGGCGGTGGGCGAGGCGGCGCCGTGGCTGTGGCTCGACGCTGCGGACGCGGCGACGTTCACGACCAACCAACAGGGCGGGGTGCTGGCGTGGGCCGACAAGGGCGCGCGGGGCAACGACGCGAAGGCCTACACGCTCGGCGACACGCCGGTCTACGGCACGGTGGGGGTCACGAACGGCGTGGCCGCCTACCTGATGGGCGACGTCGGCAGCTGCATCGACCTCGCATTCCCGCGCACGACGGCGGCGCGCACGCTGTTCTGGGTGATGGACATCGCGCTGTCGCGCAATGCCGACTTCCTCGGCGACACGACCGCGCAGAACTTCGTTCGCGGCAAAGGCGGTCAGTACAGCGGCTACGCTACGGCGCAGAAGGGATGGACTGACGGCACGATTCTCGAGGACGGCGACGTGCCGCACGACAAGACGGCGCATCCGGAATACAAGAACTACCAGCTCAAGCCGTATGCGCCGCCGTCGGTGCACGTCTATTCGCTGCAGGCGGGCGCGGACATGGCGGCCGACTGCCTGTCGGCCGAGCAGGGCAGCGCGACCGTCAACGGCGGGCGGGCGCTGTCGGAGCTCGTCGTCTTCAACCGTGCGCTGACGGCGTTCGAACTGGGCGATGTCGAGGCTTATCTCGACTTCAAGTGGCGGGGCAAGACGGTGGAGTCGGCGGCGGCGATCGACGCGACGGCGCGCGTCTCCTATCCGAACCTCGTGTGCGGCGAGGGGACCGCCTTCACGGTCAATGCGCGGACGCTGCCGGTCGGCGGCGGGGCGGCGATCACCGTCTACGGGCGGATGGTCAAGCTCTTCGACGGCAAGATCCGCATCGAGAATGCCGGCGACGGGGCGCGGGCCGGCGTCTCGCTGCTGCGGTGCTCCGCTGCCGTCGGCGTCGATCTCGACAGCTTCGAGTTCGTCGGCTTCCCGGAAGGGACGGCGTTCGCGTGGGCGGACAACGAACTGAAGGTCGCGGCGACGGCGCGCAAGGGGCTGCTGATCCTGATCCGGTAGGCCGTCGCCGAGCGCATGACGACGCGGCGAACATTCATCCGGACGGGCGCGGCGGCAGCGGCGCTGGCGGCGCTGGGCCGTGCGCACGGCGGGGCGGCCGCGACCTGTCCGGGCTGGCGGCCGGGCGAGCTGGACATCCATTTCATCCACACCGGCGTCGGCGAGCAGACGTTCTTCGTCTTCCCCGACGGCACGACCATGCTCCTTGACTGCGGCGACACGCACCACGCGAAGTACATGCGCGACGTGCCGCCGCTGCCGAGCGCCGAAAGGTGCGGCGGCGAGTGGGTGAGCCGCTACCTCCGGCGGCTCGTGCCGCAGCGCGAGATCGACTATCTGATGGTGTCGCACTGGCACGGCGACCACATCGGCGATCCGTCGCTCGGCTGCTGGAGGAATGCGCAAGGCGAGCAGATCTGCGGCATTTCGGCCGTCGCGGAGGACTTCCGCTTCCGCCGTTATTTCGACCACCAGTTCCCGCACCCCGGCCGGTATGCGCTGGATCCCGACCCGGAGGCGTATGCGCGGTTCCAGGCGTGGCTCGCGAAGGCGCGCGCGGCGGGGCTGGACGCGCAGCCGTTCCGGGTCGGTGCGCTGGACCAGATCCGGCTGCAGCACGATGCGGCGCGCTATCCGCAGTTCCACGTCCGCAACCTGTGCGCGAACGCCGTCGTCGATGACGGGAAGGGCGGCACGGTCGATTGCGGCGCCGGGCACGTGCAGAGCGGGCGCCGGACCATCCACGAGAACCGCCTCTCGGCCGCGATCCGCATCGACTACGGCAACTTCTCCTACTATACCGGCGGCGACAACGAACTGGAGCTCTGCCGGGCCGACGGCACGCCGTTCAACTGGGAACGGCGCGTCGGCGAGGCGTGCGGTCCGGTGGACGTCGCCAAGACCAACCACCACGCCGGGACGCATGCGATGTCGCCGGAGTTCTGTGCGGCGGTGCGCCCGCGCGTATGGCTGTCGAGCGTGTGGCAGGCGGCGATGGTGGACCATCATTCGCTCAAGTCCATGTGTTCGCGTACGCTGTATTCGGGCGAGCGGTACGTCTGCTTCGGCTACATCGCCGACCGGGTGAAGGCCGTCGCGGCGGCCTACGGCGACGACATCGCGCCGGCCGGGCACGCGGTCGTTAAGGTCGCGCCGGGCGGCGACGCCTACGAGGTTTTCACGCTGGATGCGCACGACGAGTCGATGCGCGTTCTCGCGCGGCGTGCGTTCGTGTCGCGGGGAAACGCTTCCGGGAGGGGATAAGCCGATGAAGATGCCGGTTCTGCTGGCGGCGGCCTTGGGGCTGCTGGTTTCGTTTGCGGACGAGATGAAGCTGATGAGCTTCAACGTCTGCCATTGTGCGGGCATGGACGGCAAGATCGATCTGGCGCGGACGGCGGCGGCGATTCGCGCCGAGGATCCGGATTTCGCCTGCCTGCAGGAGCTCGACTGGCGCACGGCGCGGTCGGGCGGCACGGACCAGCCGGCCGAACTCGGACGGCTCGCGGGGCTGCACGCCACGTTCGCCAAGGCCATCTTCTTCCAGGGCGGACAGTACGGCGTGGCGATCCTCTCGCGCGAACAGCCCCGGGAAGTCTTCACCTATCCGCTGCCGGGCGCCGAGCCACGCGTGCTGCTCCTGTGCGAGTTCTCCGACTGCGTGGTCGGCACGACGCACCTTTCGGTCGGGGACGAGGCGGAACGGACCGCCTCGGTGGCGGTAATCCGCCGGGCCATCGCGCCTTTCGTCGGCCAGAAGCCCGTCTTCCTGTCCGGCGACTGGAATTCGACGCCGGAGAGCGCGGTGCTGCAGGAGCTGGGTACTTTCCTGCAGGTCGTGTCCGGAACCTGCGGCCAGACCTACCACGGACGGAAAGTTGACGGACCGGACGGGCAGCCGCTCGACAGGTCGCAGTTCTGCATCGACTACGTCGCCTGCGACCGCGAAGCGGCCACCGCCTTCAAGGTGCTGGACGCCCGGGTGGTCGAGGACCGCACGACCTCCGACCATGCGCCGGTGGTCGTGACCCTGGCGACGCCGTCCGTGACGTCGGCGCCGCCGTGCGTCGTGCCGCGTCCGGCGTCCATGGTCACCGGGGACGGCGTGTACCGGGCGAAGGCGGGCGAGGTGGACGCAACCCTGTTTGCGGCGCGGACGACGGATGCCGCCATCCCGCCCGAAGGCTACCGGCTGACCATCGGCGCGGACGGCATCGCCGTGGCCGCATCGGGCGAAGCGGGGTTCTTCTACGCCGGGCAGACGCTGCGGCAGCTCGCTTTCTGCTCGTACGGCAGGCTGTCGTTTCCGCATTGCACGATCAAGGACGCGCCGCGCTTCGGCTGGCGCGGCGTCCATCTCGACGAATCGCGCCATTTCTTCGGCAAGGCGGCGGTCAAGCGGACGCTCGACCTGATGGCGCTGCACAAGCTCAACGTCTTCCACTGGCATCTGACCGACGACCAGGGCTGGCGGCTGCCGGTCGCGGCGTATCCGCTGCTGACCACGGTCGGCGCGGTGCGTCGCTGTTCCACGAACCAGAAAAACCTCGCCGACCGTTTCGAGGACGGAGAGTACGGCCCGTTCGCCTATACGCGCGAGGACATCCGGGAAGTCGTCGCCTACGCCCGGGCGCGCCAGATTCGGGTCATTCCCGAGGTGGACGTGCCGGGCCACTGCGAGGCGCTCTTGCGGGCCTATCCCGCGTGCGGATGCTTTGCCGACGCTCCCGAGCAGGCGCCGGCCGATGCGGTCGGCAACGTCGTCTGTCTCGGCGACGATCGCACCCTGGCGATGATCCATGCCGTCTTCGACGAAGTGGCCGGGCTTTTCCCCGACGAACTGGTGCACATCGGCGGCGACGAGGTGAACAAGGCGAACTACCGCGCCTGCCCGAAGTGCCAGACCCGCATGCGGCAGCTCGGGCTCAAGACGGAGAACGAGCTGCAGGCCTGGTTCTGCCGCGAACTGGGCCAGCGTCTCGCGGCGCGCGGCAAGCGGGTGCTCGGCTGGGACGAGCTGGTGCTGGACGGCCGTCCGCCGGCGAACATGGTGGTGATGAGCTGGCGCGGGACGGAGGGCGCGGCGGCAGCGGCGAAGGTCGGCCTTGAGGCCGTGATGTGTCCGCACGAATCCTGCTATTTCGACTACCGCCAGTGCATCGACGACGACCCCGCGACATACCCGTGGTTCACCTGCCGGCTGCCGCTCGCGAAAGCCTATGCCTACGATCCCTTCGCGGGCGTGGCGGAGGAGTCGCGCAAATTCATTCTCGGCGGCCAGTGCTGCAACTGGACCGAGTTTACCTGCAACGAGACGGAGTTGCAGTGGAAGCTGTGGCCGCGCGCGTGCGCGACGGCCGAGGTGTTCTGGACGCCGGCGGCCGGGCGCGACTACGCCGATTTCCGGCGGCGGCTGGCGACGCACCGGCGGCGGCTGCTCGCCCGGCGCGTCAACTGTGCGCCGTTCTAGCGGCGATCAGCTCCAGAAACGCCCGGTGGACGGTTGCGTCGGGGTCGAGTTCGGGATGAAAGGCCGTCGCCAGAATGGCGTCCTGCCGCACGGCCACGGGAACGCCGTCGACCGTTGACAGGACTTCTACCGCCGGTCCGGTCGCGCGGATGGCCGGCGCACGGATGAACGAGAGGGGTACGGCGGGGCCGTCCCCAAAGGGGGCTTCCGCATGGAAGCTCCCGAGCTGGCGGCCGTAGGCGTTGCGCTCGACCGTGACGTCCAGCAGCCCGAAGTGCACGGTCGGGTCGGCTTGCAGCCGTTTCGCCAGCAGGATGAGCCCGGCGCAGGTGCCGAAGGTGGGCAACCCTGCGGCGATGCGCGCGCGGAGCGGCTCGAAGAGCCCGAGGTCGTGCAGGAGCTTGCCCTGGACGGTCGATTCCCCGCCGGGGAGAATCAGCCCGTCGAAGGGCGCCTCGACATCGCCGGACTGCCGGATCTCGAAGACCTCGGCCCCGAGTTCCCGCAGCCGGCGTTCGTGCTCGATGAACGCGCCCTGGACGGCCAGTACGCCGATTCTCACTTGCCTCTCTCCGCCATCAGCACCTGGATTTCGCTTTCGTTGATGCCGACCATGGCTTCGCCCAGGTCCTCGGAGACTTCGGCGACGACCTTCGGGTCCTTGAAGTTCGTGACCGCCTTGACGATGGCGGCGGCGCGCTTGGCGGGATTGCCGCTCTTGAAGATGCCGGAGCCGACGAAGACGCCCTCCGCGCCGAGCTGCATCATCAGCGCGGCGTCGGCCGGCGTCGCCACGCCGCCGGCGGCGAAGTTGACGACCGGCAGCTTCTTGTGCTCGTGGACGAAGCGGACGAGTTCGACCGGCACGCGCAGTTCCTTCGCGGCCTCGTAGAGCTCGTCTTCCGCCAGCGAGGCGATGCGGCGGATTTCGGACTGCATCATGCGCATATGGCGCACGGCCTGGACGACGTCGCCGGTGCCGGGCTCGCCCTTCGTGCGGATCATCGCCGCGCCTTCGGCGATGCGGCGGAGGGCTTCGCCGAGGTCCTTGGCGCCGCAGACGAACGGAACCTTGAACTGCGTCTTGTCGATGTGCAGCCGGTCGTCGGCGGGCGAGAGGACCTCGCTTTCGTCGATGTAGTCGATTTCAATCGCCTCCAGCACCTGCGCCTCCGCGAAATGCCCGATGCGGCACTTCGCCATCACGGGAATCGAGACGGCGGCCTGAATGCCCTTGATCATCTTTGGGTCGCTCATGCGGGCGACGCCGCCGGCCGCGCGGATGTCGGCCGGGATGCGCTCCAGCGCCATCACGGCGCAGGCGCCCGCCGCCTCGGCGATCTTCGCCTGTTCGGGCGTCGTGACGTCCATGATGACGCCGCCCTTGAGCATCTGGGCGAGGTTCTTGTTCAGTTCGTGGCGATTCGCTTCCATGGTTCCCCAATCCTCCGTTGTGTTCGTGATGCCGCATATGATACAATGTCCGCTGGCTTTATCAAATGACCAGTTTGCGAAAATAATATATGACCAGATGAACTTGCGCTACCGCCAGCTCTACGACCGTCTCCGGACCTCCATCGTCTCCGGCGCGATTCCGCCGGGCGCGCGGCTGCCGTCCAAGCGGACGCTGGCGCGCGAGAGCGGCTTCAGCGTCATTACCGTCTCCCATGCCCTGGCGATGCTGTGCGAGGAGGGGTATGCCTGCGCCCGCGAACGCAGCGGCGTCTTTGCGGCCTATCGCGAGACGGATGCGGGCGAAGCGTCGATTCCGCTCCGGCCGGTGCGCAAGTCGCCGGACGTCAACCGCCACCGGGTCCGGACGGGCTTTCCCTGGGCCGGCGCCGCGCGGAAGCTTCGCGGCACGCTGGTGCGCTACGGCGAACGCATCCTCATCAAGTCGCCCAACAACGGGACACGGGAGCTGCGGGAGGCGATTGCCGACTACCTGCTGCGCGCACGCGGCATGCGGGTCGAGGCCGCGCAGGTGGTGGTCGGGTCGGGCGCGGAATATCTCTACGGCCTGCTGGCGCAGGTGTTCCGCGGCCAAGCCATCGCCATCGAGGACCCGGCCTATCCGAAGATCCGCGAAGTCTACTCGGCGCACGGGATCGACTGCGAATTCCTGCGCCTGGCCGCGCATGGAATCGGCTCGGCGGCGCTCGCCGGCGCCCGCGCCCGCATCCTGCACGTGACGCCGTACCGCAGCTTCCCGACCGGCGTGACGGCGGATGCGTCCAAGCGCCGCGAATACGTGCGCTGGGCCGAGGCCCGGCGCGGCTGGATCGTCGAGGACGACTTCGACTCCGAGTTCTCGGCTTCGCGCTGCGGGGCGGAGACGCTCTATTCGATCGACGGCGGACGCCGCATCATCTATCTCAACACGTTCTCCAAGACGATTGCGCCCTCGCTGCGCATCGGCTACCTCGTGCTGCCGAAGGGGCTGGCCCGGCTCTTCGCCGCCCGCGTCGGCTTCTATTCCTGCACGGTGCCCGTCCTGGAGCAGCTGTTCCTGGCGGACTTCATCAATGATGGCGATTTCGAGCGCCATCTGAACCGCATCCGCCGCAGCCTGCAGAAAGCGCATAGCGCTTATCCCGATTTTGCGCGGTCGCCAGAATGATCGCCGCGGCAGCGCGGGGAGCTGCGGGTACTTGGCTGGCCAGCGCAACGGGCGCCAGCCCTTAGTACCCGGCGTGACC
>JBJEWA010000056.1:0-13806 GCA_051884805.1 Kiritimatiellia bacterium
CGCTAAATCTACACGTTCCCACGGCCATCAAAAAGAGGTTTTGCAATTACCTCATCTGATATGCAAGTTCGCACACCCTCAACTGTTCGGGGCGGATGCGAGTGATGATTTCCGGCAGACGCTTGGCGAGGTCAGCGTCGTTGCGGTCGGGCGATTCGAGGTATGCTTTGAGTTGCTTGCGCACCTTGGGCGAAGTCGCGAAGTCTGACGTGCGAATGATGACGCGCTCTGCATCTTCAGGTATGCCGCCCTTGTTTGATACTGGAACGCTGTCTTGAAGAGCAGATACTTGTCACTGTGCGCCTTGCCCTTGGCCGGATAGCCGTAATCGTCAATCAGTTCCCGGCGCGTCTTGATGCCTGCAAACTCCACCTTGTAGTTGCGCTGTTCCTTCTTGCCCTTAAAAAGCCACAACTCCGTTATTTGTACCGCGCCTTCCGCGCTGATCTTATCATCAGTCGAAACAGGGTAGTTGCACCATCCGCGCCAGTCTGGCAAAACGCCACTCCGTTTGGGCTGGGATTTCTTCACTGCCATTGAAATCCTTAGTGTTTTTATCCGAAATAAGGATAGTGCGGTATATCAAAACTGCCGCTTTCAGGCAAGCGAGCAAACACAGCCAGCTGACAGTTATACCGGATAATTTAGCGATTATCCCCGTAATTCTTTAATATAGGGAGAATCCGGCTCGGACAGCCGGGAAATGCGCCTCGTGAAATACACTCATTCAAATGCGTAAACCCTGGCGGACCGGCCCCGGCGGGACGCCGTGCGTCAGTGCCGCCAGGTGGTGCGCACGACCGTCGTCGGGCGGGCGTAAGCCGTCCCCCGCCCACCTCCGCCGTACGGCTTGCCACCGGCGAACGTCCGGCGGCCGCCGAAGCCCGCATAGGCGGGCGGCGGCTCCGCCACGCGCCGGATCTCCACCAGCTCCGGCGGCAGCTCCCGGAGGAAGACCGAGGCCTCGACCGGATACATTCCGCCGTCGGACAGCTTCCGCATCCGCGGCGAGAACAGGCAAAGCCGGTCCTTCGCCCGCGTCACGGCGACGTAGAAAAGCCGGCGCTCCTCGTCCGCCCGGCCCTCCTCGCCCGCCTTCGCGCTCGGGAACATCCCCTCCGACAGCCACGGCACGAGCACGACCGGCCACTCCATCCCCTTCGCCTGATGCACCGTCGACAGCGTGACGCGGTCGAGGCCGGGGTCGTTGCGCCGCACGTCGAGGTTGGTCATCAGCGCGACGTCCGCGAGGAACGCCTCCAGCCCGCCCTCGTTGCCGGCGATCTGGCTCGCGAGTTCCTTCAGGTCGTTCAGCCGCTCCTCGGCGTCGGACTCCTCGTAGTCGGCGCGCAGCCGGTCCTCGTAGAAGAAGTCGCAGAAATCCCTGATCAGCTCGCCGATCTCGTCCTCGGCGACGTGGCCCTGCGCACGCCCGAAGCACTCCGCCAGCGGCGGCCAGAGCGGCTTCGCCTTCGCGCACAGCAGGCGGTGAAGCGCATCGCGGCACTCCGGCGAACTCCCGTCGAAACGCCGCCCGAGCCGCTCCCAGCAGCTCTTCGCGCTCTTCTCGCCGACGCCGGGAAGGAGCGCGACCAGCCGCAGGAACGACAGCTCATCCGCCGGATTGACGACCAGCCGGAGAAAGGCCAGCGCGTCCTTCACGTGCACCTGCTCGAAGACGCCGACGCCGGACGTGATGCGGTAGGGCACCTGCATGCGCGCCAGCGTCATCTGCACGTCGATGGACTGGTAGTGGCTGCGGTAGAGGACGGCGATGTCGCCGTAGCGGTAGCCCAGCTCCCGCATCCGCCCGACGGTCCGCAGGATCTCGTCCGCCTGCGCCCGGCCGTCGTACACCTGGCAGACGCAGGGGCGCTCGCCGATGCCGTCGCGGCAGGGACGGAGCGTCTTCCCGAACTGGTTCGGCGCGTCGCGCATGACCACGTTCGCGACCGCCAGCACCCCGGGCACGCTCCGGTAGTTGCGCTCGAGCTTGACGATCCGGCATCCCGGCCAGCGCCGCGGGAACTCCATGATGTTCTCGATCTGCGCACCGCGCCAGGTGTAGATGCACTGGAAGTCGTCGCCGACCGCGAGGATGTTCCGGTGCTTCGCGGCGAGGAGGTCGGTGAACTCGGCCTGCAGGCCGTTCGTGTCCTGATACTCGTCGACCAGCACGTGCAGGAAGTGTTCCTGCAGCATCTCGCGGACGGCGGCGCGCTCCTTCAGGAGCCGGAGGCCGTTCACGAGCAGGTCGTCGAAGTCCATCGCCCCAAGTTCGAGCTTGCGGGCGGCGTACTTCGCGGCCACCGCCTCGATCTCCTCCGGCGCGACGCCGGCGGTGCGCGTCTGCCAGCGCGCGGCGACGAAGCGGATCGGCTGCTGCTCGTTCGTCGCCTCGGAGATCATCTTGGCGACGAGTTCCTTCTTCGGAAAGTCCTTCGGGGCCTTCGCCGTCGACTTGATGACGTCGTTCAGCAGCTTCTTCTGGTCGTCCTCGTCGATGATCCGGAAGCCGGGCCGGTAGCCGAGCGCGCTGCCGTAGCGCCGCAGGAAGCGCGCGCAGACGGAGTGGAAGGTACCAGACCAGATCTCGTGCGCGGCCGGGCCGACGACCTGCTCCGCCCGTTCGAGCATCTCCCGCGCGGCCCGGTTGGTGAAGGTCAGGAGCAGGATGCGCCCGGGCGGCACGCCCCGCTCGATCAGGCAGGCGACGCGGTGGACGAGGGTGCGGGTCTTGCCGGTCCCGGCGGCCGCCAGAACGAGCATCGGCCCGTCGCCGGACGTCGCCGCCGCGCACTGTTCCGGATTGAGCAGCTGCGAGAAGTCGGTCATGCTTCCGCCGGCGGCGGCAGGCTGCCCAGCAGCGCCAGCACCGCGTCGCCCCGTTCGAGCGACCGGTCGAGCTGGAAGGTCAGGCGCGGCGTGAACTTGAGCCTGACTTCGCGGTTGACGATCGCCTGAAAGCGCCTGGCGTTGCGCTGCAGGTGCCGCAGCGCCTTCCGCCGGAGGGCGTCGTCGCCGAAGACCGAGACCCGCACCGTCGCGTCGCGCAGGTCCTTGCCGCAGGCCACGCCCGTCACCGTGATCAGGCCCGGTTGCACGGCGTCGCCCTGCATCACCGTGAACATCGCCTCGGCGATGACCCGCTTCAGCAGGGAATTGACGCGCTCAAGCCTGTCTACCGCCATCAGAGGCTCCTCGGCAGCTCTTCGAGCGTGTAGCACTCGATGGTGTCGCCGACCTGGAAGCCCTCGAACCCGGCGAAGCAGACGCCGCACTCCTGCTGGCCGGTAACCTCCTTCACCTCGTCCTTGAAGTGGCGGAGGGTCTGGACCTTGCCGTCCCAAATCTGCGCCCGGTCGCGGAGAATGCGGAACTTCTCCTTCGCGAGCAGCGAGCCGTCGAGCATCTGCGAACCAGCGATCCGGCCGAGCTTGCCGATGTCGTAGATCGCCTTGATCTCGGCATGGCCCTTGACGACCTCCTTGTACTCCGGCGGCAGCAGGTCGAGCATCGAGTTCCGGACGTGGTCGATCAGCTCGTAGATGATGCGGAAGGAGCTGATCCGCACGCCGTCGTGGCGGGCCTGCTGCTGGACGCCGGCGTCGCTGCCGATGTCGAAGCCGACGACGATCGCCTTGCCGGCCGCGGCGGACTTGACGTCGGTCAGCGACACGTTGCCCGTGCCGGTGCCGATGACGTTGAGGCCGACCTTCTCGGACTTGATCTCCTGCAGGGCCTGGACGATCGCCTCCAGCGACCCCTGCGTGTCGGACTTGACGATGACGTTGAGCTCGCGCCGGCCTTCGGCCGCCATCGCGCTCATGAGCGCGTCCAGCGTCGCCGCCTTGGAGGTCGAAAGCTCCTGCTCCTTCTTCTCCTGCGCCGCCTGCTCGGCGAGGGTGCGGGCGCGCTTTTCGTCCAGCATCACCCGGAACTCGCTGCCCGCCTCGGGCACGCCCGAAAGGCCGGTGCACTTGACCGGCGTCGCGGGCGGCGCCTCGCGGATGCGGCGGCCGTGGTCGTCGATTAGCGCACGGACCTTGCCGAAGTGCTCGCCGATGAGAATGGCGTCGCCCACCCGGAGCGTACCGCCGGTGACGAGCAGCGTCGCGCACGGGCCGAGGCCCTGCTGCAGCTCGGACTCGATGACGAAGCCGTTCGCGCGGCGGTCGGGGTTCGCCTGCAGCTCCAGCACCTCCGCCTGGACGAGGATGTTTTCGAGCAGCGAGTCGACGCCGAGGCCGGTCACGCCCGACACGGGGCAGCAGATGATGTCGCCGCCCCAGTCCTCCGGCGTCAGCCCCCGCTTCTGCAGCTGCTGCTTGACGCGGTCGACGTTCGCCGTCGGCTTGTCGGCCTTGGTGATCGCCACCATGATCTGGACGCCCGTCTGACGGCAGACCCGGATGCACTCCTCCGTCTGCGGCATGATGCCGTCGTCGGCCGCGACGATCAGCACCGCGATGTCGGTGATCTGGGCGCCGCGGGCACGCATCGCGCTGAACGCGGCATGGCCGGGCGTGTCGAGGAAGGTAATCTTCTTGCCCGCCACCTCGACCTGATAGGCGCTGATCTGCTGGGTGATGCCGCCGGCCTCGCCGGCCGCGACGTGCTCCTTGCGGATCCAGTCCATCAGCGTCGTCTTGCCGTGGTCGACGTGACCGAGGAAGGTGATGACCGGCGCGCGCGGCTTCAGCGTCTCGGGCGCGTCCTCGGGAATCAGGTCGTCCGCATCGATCGCCTTCAGGACCGGCTTGGCCGCGGACTTGTCGCGGGCGTGCTCGATCGTCACCTTGAAGCCGTACTTCTCCGCAACCTTGGTCGCGACGTCGGACTCGACGCGCTGGTTGATCGACGCCAGGATCTTCAGGCCCATCAGGTCGGCGATCAGGCGGTTCGGCTTGATGTTGAGCTTCGCCGCCAGGTCCTTGACGATGACGGCGCCGCGGATCGAGATCTCCTTCGACTCCTCGTTGACCGAAATGTGGCCGCCCGCCTGGGGCACCTGCTGGACGACCACGCGCGGCGCACGCTTGTCGAAGCTCTTCTGCCCCTCGCGGTCCTTCTTGCCCCGGCGGTTCCCGCGATCGAAGTCGTCGTAGCTCTCCGCCGGCTTGGCCGGACGGGCCTTCGGCACCGCCGCGACGGAAATGGAAATCGTCGCCGCCGCCGGCTTCGCGTGCTGGAGCGGCTTGAAGCCGGACGCGGCGGTCAGGCCCGTCTGCGCCGCCGAAACACTCGGCAGCGGCTTCGGCTTGTAGCCGGGCGCCATGCGGATCGTCGGCCGGGTGGGCGCCGCCGGTGCAGGCGCTGCTGCCGGTGCAGGCGAGGACGGCGCCGCTTCCGGCTGCGCCGCCGGTGCAGCCGAGGCCGGTGCCGGGGCGGACGAGGCCGGCGCCTCGCTCGGGGCGGACTGCGTCGTCGCCGTCACGGGCACCGCCGCCGGCGTCAGCACCGGCTTCACCGCCCCTTCCGCCGCCGCCTGCGCTATCCGCAGATGCTCGGCCAGCCGCTCCCGCTCCCCGGCCCGCAGCGTCGCGCCCAGCTCGGCCGCCCGCGCCAGCTTCTGCCGCCGCCGCTCCGCCGCCGCCGCGCCGTCGACGCCCTGCAGCGCCGCCCGCAACCGGTCGGCGTCTCCGTCCTCAAGGCTGCTGATGGCCGTCGCCGCCGCTACGCCCGCCGTCGCCGCGACCTTGAGCACTTCGGCGCTGGTGACGCCCGCTTCCCTGGCTATCTCGTACACTCTCATTGTCTTACCACCCGAATCTGAATCTATCCCCTGAGCCTGACCCCGTCACTTGTCGGCCTCGGACGCCGTGAGCGCCGCCACGGCCTGCGCGGCGGCGTAGATGCCCTTCGCCGTGACCTCGTCGAGGCCCGTGGCCGCGATGAAGCTCGCCTCGTCCTCGTCAACGATGCCATCGACGGTCAGGTAGCCGGCGTCGGCCATCTGCGTGGCGACGGCCGACGAGACGGAGAACATCTCCGCGAGATTCTTGATCGCCTCCGCCTTCTGGTCCTCGAACGACGCCGTCGCCATCGACTTCCGCACCTCGACGTGCCAGCCGGTCAGCTTGGTGGCGAGACGGACGTTCTGCCCGCGCTTGCCGATCGCCAGCGAATACTGGTCGGCCGCCGCGACGACGTGCACGGTGTTCGGCAGCGCCGGATCAACCTCGATCGACTCGAGCTTCGCCGGCGCCAGCGCCTGGGCGACGTACTGGCGGATGTCCTCGTTCCAGCGGACGATGTCGATCTTCTCGCCGGAAAGCTCGTTGACGATGGAGCGCACGCGGCTGCCCCGCTGGCCGACGCAGGCGCCGACCGGATCGACGTTCTCGTTGGCGGTGCGGACCGCCAGCTTGGCGCGGAAGCCCGGGTCGCGGCTGACGCCCATGATCTCGACGACGCCGTCGGCGATCTCGCTCACCTCCAGCCGGAAGAGCGCCTCGACGAACTTGCCGCTGGCGCGGGAGAGGATGACGCTCGGCCCCTTCGCCTCCGGATCGACGCGCAGGATGATCGCCCGGAGCGTGTCGCCGACCTGGTAGTCTTCCGTCGGGATGCGCTCCTTGCCGGGCAGGATCATTTCGGTCTTGCCGACCGTGACGTAGGTGTCGCGGTGCGAGACGGCGGAGACGGTTCCGGTCACGATGTCGCCCACCCGGTCCTTGTACTCCGCAAAGGTGTTGGTGCGCTCGGCCTCGCGGATCTTCTGCATGATCATCTGCCGCGAGGTCTGCGCGGCGATCCGCCCGAGGCTCGCCGCCGGCATCTCGATCTCGACGGTCTGGCCCTCCGCCACCGGATTGCCGTGGTTGAAGCGGGCCGCCCGCGCGGAGGAGATGAAGCCGGGGCCGATCTCCTCGTCGGAAACCACCAGCGTGTCGTAGACGTGGAGCGAGAGGTCCTTGCGGTCGATGGCTACGCGAAGGTCGTTGGTGACGTTCTGGTTCTTGCGCGCCGCCTGGCTGATCGCCTGCTCGATCGCCGTCAGGACGATCTCACGGCTAACGCCACGCTCGCTCTCGATATGCTGAACGACTGTCAGCAGCTGGTTGTTCATCGCCATCTCGTGCTCCTTAGTCTGTCAAAACAACACCCACCCCCCGGCCCGACCCCGCGGATCGCCGAAAAGTGGGGAGTAGAATACCCTTTTTGGGGGCAAAAGTCAACCGGGCAGGGCCGTCCGGACGCCTAGAACGAATAGCTGAGCGCGAACATGAAACTGCGCCCGCAGGCCGGATAGTAGTAGGCGCCGGTGTAGTCCGACCAGCCGGCGAAGTCGCAGTAGTCGCGGTCGAAGAGATTGTCCATCACGAACGAGGCCCGCCACCCCTCCGCCCAGGACGGCGTGTAGTACGCGCCGACGTCGAAGAGCGAATAGCCGACGAGCCGGTCGTGCTCGTTGTCGAAGTCGCCCGCCAGCACCTGGGACGAGACGTAGCGGTAGCCGCCCTTCACCTCCAGGTCGTCGCAGATCCACACCCCGACCTCCGCCCGGACGCGGCTCTCGGGCACGAGCGGCACCGTCTCGCCCCCGTACTGCCCGTCGCGGAAGCGCGACTTCACGAACGCGTAGCGCACCGAGGCCTCCGCCGTCCGCTCGCGGAGCCAGGACAGCCCCGTCTCGAAGCCCAGCCGCTCCGTACGGCCCGGACTGTTGCAGTTGTAGCCGCCCCAGCCCCACGGGGACGACGCGGCGTGCGGATTGTAGAAGATCTCGTCCTCCGTCACCGTCCAGTAGCCCGACAGGTCGAAGCGGAACTCCTCGGCGAACGTCCAGTCAAGCCCGAGGTCGAGCGACGCGCCCGTCTCCGGCTCCAGGAAGGTGCCGTCCTCCGTGTAGTTGAGCTCGTCGCAGAAGGCGCTGCGGTGGTAGTACGTTCCCTTGACGAAGGTCTTCAGGCCGTCGACCGGACGGCAGACGAGGCCGAGTTCGTAGTCGCCCAGGCAGTCGTACGACGAGGTTTCCGCAAGCCCGCGGCAGCGCTTCCACCGGTTGTCCACGTACTCGCCGCGCGCGCCCGCGACCAGCGACAGCCACTCCGTCAGGCCGAACTCCTCCTCGGCGAAAACGGCGTAGCGGCCGCGGTCGAAGTCGTAGTGCGGGTTGTTGTAGCCCGACCGGTCCGTCACCTCGTAGCGGTCGTACCGGAAGTCGAAGCCGACGGTGAACTTGCTGTCGAAGCCGAAGAGCCGCTTCCCGTTCACGTAGCGCGGCGACAGCTGGTAGGAGTAGAGGTCGTATTCGTTCGCATAGCCGTAGTCGCCCCAGCTGGCCCGGCGGTGCTTCACGGAGAACGCGCCGTCGAGATAGAGCCACTGGTCCTCCGCCAGCCGCAGCTTCGAGTCGGCCGCGAAGCCGTAGTTCCACTGCCGGCACCAGTCGTTCGCGTAGTTCGCCTGCGTGCGGTCGCGCCGCCACTGCTCGTAGCTCAGCGAACCGGGCAGCTCGTAGAGCGCGTTGAAGTAGTTCGCCCTGAAGCCGGCGGTCGAGCCGTTCGCGAACTCCTTCCGCAGCGCGGCGACGAACGAGTGCGTGTCGTAGCCCGTCCGGTCGCGGAAGCCGTCCGAACGCCCGTAGTCGTAGGAGGCCGAGTAGAGCAGGCCCTCTTCCTCCAGCCCGCCCTTCGTCCGGACGTTCGCCCCGAAGGTCCCGTGCGAGCCGCCCCGCGCCGTGACGCTCGTCTTCCGCTCGTAGTCGCGCGAATCGGTCGTGACGACGATGACGCCGGCGACCGCGCCGTCGCCATAGAGCACCGGACTCGGCCCGCCGATCACCTCGACGCGTTCGACGCTCTCGACCGGGATGCGCACGAGATTCGGCGCGTCCATGTCCACGGGGTTGATCTCCTCGCCATCGACGACGATCTTGACGCGGCCGAACGAGTTCTCGCCGTAGCCGCGCATCGCGACCTGCGACTGGAGCGGATTCGCGTTCAGCGTGCGGATCTGCAGTCCGGCCGCCTTGTCCAGCAGCTCGGGCAGGCTGCGCGCGCCGGAACGCGCGATTGCCGACGCGTCGAAGACACGCACGGGCGACGCCATGGCCTCCGCCGTGTCGCCGACGCGCGAGCCGTAGATGACGACCGGCGCCAGTTCGCCGATCCGGTTGGTGACAGCGGCGTCGCGGCCGACCTCATCGGCCCACGCACCGGCGGTTGCCGCGGCAAGCGCCGCGAACAGCAGTTTCTTCATCGATGACTTTCCCCCTCATGCGAGAGTACTTGACTATATGGGGGACGGCCCGTCTTCCGGCTTTTACGGCTGCGCGACAGCGCCTGATTTCCACAGGTCTTTCCGGTTACCGCCCCGTTGTTGGGCGCGAATTATAGCGTTTCCCGGCGCCCGAAGTCAACGGCGCCGGCTCCGCGCTACAGCTTCACGACGCCGAGGTCGGACGGTATCCACCAGCCGTGGGGCGAAAGGTCGAACGGAAAGACCTTGATGCCGTCCGGTGCGCAGTTGCGTTTGAACGCCTGGGTGAAGAAGCGGTGCATGAACGTCTGCAGGGTCCGGCGGATCGTCGCGCGGTCGAACCGCCGGCCGGTCGCCGCCTCGCCGCCGAAATGCCGCTCGGCGGCCGCCAGGAGGTCCTTCGAGCCCATTTCGTTGACGATGAAGTTCCAGAGGAAGAAGTCGTGCAGCTCGTACGGGCCGATCCGGTCTTCCGTCACCTGCCCCTTCACCAGCTCCGGCGAGACCGGCGTCGCGACGATGTCCAGCACCGCCCGGGCAGCCTTCGCCAGCCCGTCCGTGCGGCGGCCCGGCGACGTCGCCTGCCGCGCCCACCATTCGCACACCTTGCGGACGACCGTCTTCGGGACGCCGCTGTTCACGCCGAACATCGCCATGTGGTCGCCGTTGAACGTGCACCAGCCAAGCGCGACTTCGCTGAGGTCGCCCGTGCCGAGCACCATGCCGCCGGTCATGTTCGCCTTGTCCATCAGGATCATCGTGCGCATGCGCGCCTGGGCGTTCTCGTAGGTGACGTCCGGCGTCTGCCCGTCGTGGCCGATGTCCTTCAGGTGCTGGCGGACGCTCTTCACGATCGAAATCGTCTCGACCGCCAGACCCAGCCCCTCGCAAAGCAGTTCGGCGTTTCCCTTCGTCCGCCGCGTCGTGCCGAAGCCCGGCATGGTGTAGACGTGAATGCCCTTCCGGTCCAGGCCGAGCCGGGCGAAGGCGGCGTCGGCGACCAGCAGCGTCAGCGTCGAGTCGACGCCGCCGGACAGGCCGATGACGACGTCGCGGCAGCCGATCGCCCGCATGCGGCGCACCAGCCCCGACACCTGCGTGGCGAACACCTTGGACGGCGTGCAGGGGAAGGGCACGACGCTCCCCCGCTTCGCCGGCTGTTTCAGATATGCGCGATGCGCGGCAAGACTTCCGAGTTCTCTTTTCATGGTCCGGACATTATACCATTTCCGGCGGGTCCTGCCGCGTCCGCCGTCGCCGTGCCCCAGGCGCCGAGTTCGCGGTAGAACCGACCGAAGCAGCTATGGGTCATGCCGATGCCGTGGACGATGCCCTTGTCTTTGACGGGAATCGCGTTGTAGGCGGCGTAGACGGCGCACGGCGCGCACGGCGGGCCGGGCCTCGCGGACGCCGGTCACGCCAGGGGGCATCTTGCCAGGGCCGGGAATCGGGGAGCGCCCTTTCCCGGATTCCCGCTCACGACCGCTTACTCTTCTCCTTCGCGCCCATGTCCAATGCATTCTGCACGCGGACGATCAGCGTATGGGGAACGAGCGCGAAAACCAGGGCCTTCAGGCCTTCGACGAGCCGCGTCCGGAACGGGGGCAGACCGCGCGTCGAGAGGTCGAAGGCAATGCCGTTGTCCGCCAGGACCTTGAGTCCGAACCGCTCCCAGCAGCCTTTGTGGACGGCGTCGACAAACGGGAACTCCTTCGTCGGCGTGCCCAGAATGGGACGCGCCTCGTCCGCCAGCGCGAAACTGCCATACCGCTCGAATTCCCAGATGCTGTTCTTTCCCGTCGCCAGCCGCCGCAACGCCTCCCGGTTCCAGATTCCGGCAAGGGTCGAAACGCAGTAGGCCGTGTTCTTCCGGTATTCGCGCAGATCCTCCCGGTAGGGGATTTTCGTGACCGGATTGGGAATCAGCCGCAGATTGATTGCGTCGAACCGCTTCGCCTGCCCAAGGCGCTTCAGGACGCGCGCCGTATCGACGGGCGACTCAAGATAGTAGTCGTCGCAGAGCATGAGCACGTAGGGCGTTTCGATCCGCGCCAGCGCCGCCACGAGGCGATCGCACCAGGTACCCCCCCCCCCCCCCCCCGCACGCGACGACGCGGTCGAAGCACAGGTCTTCGGCCGGCGGCGTTTCCGTCACCAGGACGGTTTCGAACGGGCAGTCCGGCCAAAACTTCCGCCAGAGCGCCGAAAACGGCCGGAGCAGATCGGCATAGCCGTCGCACGAGGCGACGAGAACCGTACAATCGGGATGAGCCATCGAACCGCCTCCTCGCCTTACTTCCCCGTGACCCAGGCGCCGAGTTCGCGGTAGAACCGGCCGAAGCAGCTGTGGGTCATGCCGATACCGTGGACGATGCCCTTGTCCTTGACGGGAATCGCATTGTAGGCGGCGTAGACGGCGCACGGCGCGCACGTCGTATCGGCGAAGCCCACCGCCACCCGGACCGGACAGCGAATGCGGGCGGCGAAGTTGGCGCCGTCGAAATACGGCGCGTTCGCTTCGGCCGCACGGCGCTTCTCCGGCGTCGCACTGTTCGATTCGACGATCTGCGGCCAGCCGCTCTGACGCCCCTTCAGATAGCCCATCGTGTCGGTTATCGCCGGCACGTAGAACACCGCGCGGGTGAAGGTGTGGTTGAGCCCCGTCAGGTAGAAGCCGAAGCCACCGCCCTGCGAAGTCCCCTCATAGCGGAAACGCCTTCGGTCGACGTCCGGCCGCGCGGCGACCCAGTCGACGGCCCGGTCGATGCCCAGCAGGACCGGATAGAAGAAGTAAGCCTCGCGGCTTTCCGTGATGCCGCTCGTCGCATAGCCCGTCCCGTATTTCTTCAGGACGGCGGCGTGCAGCGCATCGTATTTCGCCTTGAGCCCGAGCTTCTTCCAGTCCCAGTGCGGCTCGAACGGATAGACGCTGAAGAAGACGCAGATCGCGTCCTTCTTACCGCCCATGTTGTTGGTCCAGTCGCCGAAGCCGGCGGCGGAGACCTGGAAATCGACCGGATACGGCGCCCGCGTCCGGTCCGTCGGCACGCTCATGTAGCCGTAGACGCGGCGACCGAACGTCGCAAACGAAATCCGGAAGAAGTCGAAATCCGCCGTACACCGCTCGGGCACGCGCAGGACCTGCGCATCCAGCGGCACCTCCCGGGCGAGCTTGGCCCGCGCCTCCGCCCAGAAGGCGTCGAAATCGGCCGGGGACGGACTGCCCTGCTCGATTCTCGTCGGCTCGTAGGCCACGCCGAAGGACTGTTTCTTGCAGTCCTTGCCGTCCAGGCGGATGCGCAGGAAACCGGGTTCGGACAGCCGCCCCTTCAGCGTGAAGGGATTGCACTGCGACAGGTCGATCCGGCGCCGGAGCTGGACTTGCGGGCCGAAATTGTCAACGACCGCGCTGACCACTCCGGAGGTCACGGCGCCGCCGTCCTCGCCGACGGCCTTCACGGTGAACGTGGCCGCTTCGCCGCAGCGGTACTCGCAGTCCGCCCGGTCGGCGGCGATGTCGAAGGAAATCGCCTGGCCGAACACGGCGGCACAGGCGAGCGCCCACACAAGAAGAATCATCTTTTTCATGTGCGCATTATACCATAGAAGGGAGCCGAAGGCGACGACGCGTCACCGAAAGCCGCCGTCGACGGCTCGAGCCCGCAGACGTGCCGGACGGCTGCGGAAACGGATTCCGCCGGAAGCCGCGAGGACGGCAGCGCGCCGGATCGGGCGGACGCCTGCACGCGAACGGATCGCGCGACTGGATCTGTGATCGGACGCGGAATCGAACGCTGTCTGGGCCGAAACGCATACCACGCCATGCTGCAGACGAGCGCGACGCAAGCTGTCGCGCTCCAGACAATGTGATATACAACATTTCTGTTCATTATGCGCTTTTATTGAAGAGGCATAGTTAGTAATCTTAAGAGTCAGACTTTCCTCTTACGCCTCAACTTGAATCTCTCAAACCAATCTATCAAATCATATTTCTTGGCCCATTCCTCATATGGCAGGACATTTATGGCATCAAACCAACTTAACAATCCAAACAACAAGAACACGCAGCCGAGGACAAGCGCCCACCACAGTGGATAGACTCGCAAAGATGCGATTCCATTCTTTGGCAGTTCATCGACCTGTTTAACAAATTCATGACCATGATACACTGGTCTCCAGAGCCAAACCAAGCATCTTCGACCCCCATTCTTGAGACGAACTCCAATGTATGGGCTACATCGATAGCCAAAACAGCACTCTATTGTTTGAATTTGCGCTTCATCAATCACAACGGTGTCAGTACACTCGATTCCGTAGAAAGTCGTTGCCACGGATAATTCATTACAAGTTCTTCGAATCGTATTGCGATATCCCGCAAAAACCGAAACTAGAATTATCCCAAGTGATATCAAAAGCTTCGTCATTGGATTAATGGATACAAATCCTTTGTACTACAAACATTCGGTAGATAACAAATTTTGAACACAACATTTCCTGAGATAGCTTGAGATGACTAACCAAACGGGGACAGACCCCGTTTCGATAACCAAACGGGGACAGACCCCGTTTCGATCAATGTTTTCGGGACTCGCATGGGGG
>JBJEWA010000057.1:0-50611 GCA_051884805.1 Kiritimatiellia bacterium
AAATCAGGTGGTTTGCCGTGGCTGTCACGCGAAGAGGGGTTTTGCAATTACCTCGAGAATTATCTGCGGAAATCTTTGGCCGAGGGGGCTTGGCGAGCGCCCCGCCCCGGCCGCCATTTGACGTCCGCACGAAATGACGGCGGAAAAATGGTATAATGGGGGAACCATGGATATCGTATGTCTCGACCTTGAAGGCGTGCTTGTGCCCGAAATCTGGATTGCCTTTGCGGAGCAGACCGGCATTCCGGAGTTCCGGCGGACGACGCGCGACGAACCCGACTACGGCAAGCTGATGCGCTTTCGCCTGGAACTGCTGGAGCAGCACGGCCTGGGCCTGCGGGAAATCCAGGCGGTCGTGGCGAAGATCGATCCGCTCGAAGGGGCGAAGGAGTTTCTCGACGCGTTGCGCGCGAAGACGCAGGTGCTGATTCTTTCCGACACCTTCTACGAGTTCGCGATGCCGCTCATGAAGAAGCTGGGCTACCCGACCCTGATGTGCAACGCGCTCGAGGTCGCGGCGGACGGGCGGATCACCGGCTATCGGATGCGCTGCCCGCAGTCCAAGCTGACGACCGTGAAGGCGCTGCAGTCCTGCGGCTTCGAGACGATTGCCGCCGGCGACAGCTTCAACGACCTCGGCATGATCCGCGCCTCGAAGGCGGGCTTTCTCTTCCGCTCGACGGCGAAGATCAAGGCGGAGAATCCCGACCTGCCGGCATTCGAGACCTACGCCGAATTCCTGAAGGGGATCGTCGATGCTCTCTGACGAGATCCGCGAGCTGGCGCGGAAGTCCAACGCGGTCATTCTCGCGCACAACTACTGCCTGCCCGAAGTCCAGGACATCGCCGACTTCACCGGCGATTCGCTCGAGCTTGCGCGCAAGGCGGCGACGACCGATGCGGACGTGATTGTGTTCTGCGGCGTGTACTTCATGGCCGAGACGGCGAAGATCCTGAATCCGTCCAAGCGCGTGCTGTTGCCCGATCCGTCCGCCGGCTGCCCGATGGCCGACATGATCACCGGGGCGCAGCTGCGCGAGCTGAAGGCGAAGCATCCGGGCGCCAAGGCCGTGTGCTACGTCAACTCGACGGCCGAGGTCAAGGCCGAATGCGACCTCTGCGTCACGAGCGGCAACGCCGTGCGCGTGCTGGCGACGTTCGCGCCCGATGAGGAGATAATCTTCGTGCCCGACCGCCATCTGGGTTCGCACGTGATGGGGCTGCTCGGCCGCCAATACGTCCTCTGGCCGGGCTATTGCCCCACCCATCAGGCGCTTACGCCCAAGGCGATCGCCGAAGCGCGCGCGCTGCATCCGCAGGCGCCGGTGATGGTGCATCCGGAATGCCCGGAGGACGTCCGCGCCGCGGCCGACGAGCGGCTGTCGACGGGCGGAATGTGCAAATTCGCGCGGGAATCCGCCGCGCGGGAGTTTCTGGTCGGAACGGAGACGGGGATTCTCCACCGTCTGCGCCGGGAGAACCCCGGCAAGGCGTTTTATCCCGTCAACGAGCGGCTCGTCTGCCCGAACATGAAGAAGACGACGGTCGAAAAGGTGCTGCGCGCGCTCCAGTCCGGCGAACACGAGGTCGTCGTGCCGGAAGCGATCGCCGTCCGGGCGAAGCGGGCGATTGACGCGATGCTGGCAATCGGCTGAGCGGTCGGAATTGTTTTGTCTCACCACCAAACCAACAACACGAAAGGAAAAAGCATAATGAACGTTTCCAGAAGGCAGTTCTTCTCGTTTCTCGGCGCCGGCACGGCGGCAGCCGCGCTTCCCGGGTGCGTTTGCCCGCCGTCCTGCGGCAAGGGACCGTACCGCGCGAAGATCGCCCTGCAGCTGTACTCGCTCAACAAGTACATCGCCAACCTGAAGCGTCCGGACGGCAAGGCCGACCTCGCCAAGGCGCTGGAGAACGTCGCGGCGATCGGCTTCAAGGGCGTCGAGTTCGCGGGCTACTACGGCTACAACGCCAAGGAGCTGCGCACGATGCTGAACGACGCCGGCCTCAAGGCGTGCGGCACGCACGTCGGCTGCGACGCCTACGGCCTCAACACGAAGGAGTGGAAGTACAATCCGGACGTGCTCAAGCGGACGTGCGAGTTCAACATGGGCTACGGCAACAACCTCGTCATCTGCCCCGGCGGCGGCAACTTCCCGCCCGGCTGCAGCTGGTCGACGGGCCGGGGCGGCGAACCCTGCAAGCCGTCGCAGGCCATCGACGACCACACGAAGAAGCTGGCGGAGTACTACAACAAGGTCGCGGCCGACGCCGCGAAGCTGGGCTGCCGCATCGGCCTGCACAACCACACCTGGGAGCACGCGATCTTCCTGCAGGACGGCACGTCCTTCTGGGACTACTTCTTCTCGAACACCTGCGAGAACGTCTGCATGGAGCAGGACGTCGGCTGGTCGACCTGCGCGGGCGTCGATCCCAAGGAGCAGTACAAGAAGTATCCGCACCGCTCCCCGACGCTGCACGCGAAGGAGAACGGCATGGGCAAGGGGGTGAAGGAGTTCGACGCGATCCTCGGCAAGCCGGGCAAGCCCGGTGCGACGCCGGTGGACTGGGACGGCCTCATCCCCGTGGCGGACAAGGACGGCGTCGAGTGGTTCGTCGTCGAGTGCGAGCGCCACTTCGAGGATCTCTCGGCCGTCCTGCCGAGCTACAACTTCCTCAAGGCGAAGGGCCTGAACTAAGACCGACTGCCGCCTGACGGCAAAGCCGCGGCCAAGTTTCGCTTGGCCGCGGCTTTTCGTGTTGCGGAAAGAACACCGAGAATTATGATACAATGTCGGACAGTGAGACTTGTTGTTAAGTCCGGCGTATTCTTGATGGCAGGTGAACCATGACGGTGTCGGTGTTTGTTCTTGCAGCCGGGGCGGCGGTCTGCAGTGCCGCTTGTCTGCTCCTGCTGTTAGGGCGACGGATCGCGCGGCTTTCCAATGCGTTCGTCCGGTTGCCCGCCTTGCAGAAGACTGTCCTCGTCCTCGGCGTTACGGTGGCCACGGTCAGCGCACAGAAGGGGGTGTTGGATGCTACTGGCAGCGCGTCCTTTGCGAAAGGCTGGGCCGACACGGGGGCCTTTGCCGGAACGGAAGGCATTGCCCCGGCGGCGGGACGGGACGTCGGCGTTGCGGACGCGGTGCGCGGCTACAAGCTCGAATCCGTCTCGACCAACGCCAACTGCGCCTATGCGATGCCAGAGGGCGCGGCAGTCGTCGGCACGTGGCACCTGACGGGCGCATACGAGGATGTCGCCAGAGTCTGTCTATGCGCCAGTGAGGAGCCTGACGACCATTCCGGCGGTTCGGCGTTTTTCTTTCCGCTCGGACGGCATTTCTGCAACGCGCTCTGGGCGTTTACGTGGGGCAAGGTGCGTCCGCAGCTCAGGAATGCCTCGAACGAGATTGCCGCCGTCGGTGCGCCGATGTCGGCGCTTCCTGGCGTTTCGCGCCTATGGACGGTGGCGACGACGAACGGCTCTCGCCTGCTCACTTGGGAGAACTTCGTCGCTGGTCGTCGACTCCGGTCGGAGACGAACGCGTCGACAATAATCTCCGCACAGCTGGAACTCTTTCCGTCCGGCGACTTCATCGCACGTTCCAACGAAGTGGTGTACGCATACCGTCGCGTCAATCCGTACGACTGGGACGATGACGGCATCCCAAACGAGGAGGATGACGACCCGTACCGTCGTGCGAACGGCGATAGCGGCTTCGGCCCGCATCAGGAGGTTCCGGATGGAGACGATCCTGACCACTACTACTGGGTTGACATGGTTGTACGACAGGCAAACGCCCGCGTTTCGTTTGCCGGAGATGGCGCATCATGGCTTCCGGATCCCGTTTTCATCGCCAAGGCTGGCGAGATCTGCCGCGTCCATCTCCTCGTCGGCAAAACCTACCGTGTTTGGTGTGACCAGCCTGTCGAGGTTGTCGGAAGATCGGACGACGAGGTCGATGTCTGGGAAGAGGATGGTGTGACGGCGGTGTGCTGGCCGGTGTGGTTTGAGCGCGTCGCCGTTCCATTGCCGTCGACGGTATCTGCAGATGGTGCCAAAGCCAGCGCCATAGGAACTGGAACAACGATTAAGGTGCACCCGCAGCGGGTTGTTGGCGGAAGATACGATTTGACGGATGAGTACTGTTGTTGGTGTATGGCTGCTGACGGCACACCAGTGTTCGACTGTCTCGGTGACTGCGGTTGTGGAGGATGCCAAACCGGGGATATTGTCTATAAGTACTCTGGGTATGAACTCGTGTTCGGCGGTTGGTGTTGCGGATGCGGAAGTTCGGGAGATGACGAGTGTAGCGGAGAGGAGAATCCTGATGCTCCGCCGGACGGACCAGCAGTCTCGGCAGCATTCTCCAGCAAAGCCATCGTATTCGAGGAATCCTATACGAATGCGCCCGGACAGGTAGTCGGCTGGCGTTCGTCGGATTTGGAAGTGACGTGTTCCGCATACGGTGGAACGAACGGTATCTTCTATTCGTTTACCATAGAAGGTGCCGAGGATAAACTCGTGCGTGTAGCGGGGGCACGCTTCCCGTTGACCGGGGTTCTTGAGGCCGGTAAATCACTTTCGCGTCGAATCAAGTACAAGGCTGTGGCACCGAGTGTGTCGATGAACGACATTGTCGTGAGGGCGGAGTGTGCGGAGAGCGGCACCGGGAGGCGGGAAATCGTGATAGACAAGGCGACCGCAGTCAAGGTCTATGTGGACGCGAAATCGGAGTTTCCTGCGAACAGGCGGAGACATTTGTTCGGTCCGAACGAAAGATATCAGATACTGACGGAGCCTGGAGGCTATGGTACAGGAGTGAAGCGATCCTCTCTATCTCAGGGTGCGTACAGTGAGATAATAAATGTCGAGGATGCAGATTACGTCGTGGAACTTGCCGTTGTCCATCCCTCGTCGGATGTTCGCGGAAATTTCGTGCGAAAGGCCACACCAGCGGATTGGGAGGAGGTCGGCATGACGCCGCTTGCCGACGGCGTGGTTGGTGCTGGCTTTGTTGCGAATTGGTACTTGCAGCCAGATTACGTCTCTTTTGGCGATGTTTTGGTATGCGAGGGGAATGCGGACATGATTGACGTATGGGGTTGCTTTACCAACACGACATGCTATCCCCCGGAGTTGTATTCGCACAATCCAGGCACCGGTGCTTGCAATCCCGTTTCCGTCGGATACGGAAATCGAATCGGAAATGAGGATTTCATAGGGGTACAGCTCGGGGTTCCGCCGGCGTCGGACGGCGGATATTCAGTGATGATTCCGCTGTTTTGGGGAGTTGAAGACGCTGCTTGTACAAATGACTTTGCTGCCAAACGCCAATCCGTCAGCGTTACGGCGGATGGAATGACGACAATAGGCAAGGGTGATCTTTATACGGTCAGGAAGGTGAACGAATGAACAAGATAGTCGGTTCGTTGTCGATGTCAGTGGTGGCAGCCGTGTTCTGTCGTGTGAGCGCCTATGGCGAATCCGCAGCGGAAGGGCCATTGACGCTCGCCTATGCACGGGAGGTCTGGAACGCTCCGTATGATAACTCCGTGCACAAGTTCGATGTGGTTTCGAAAGTGATGAATCGGGTCACGCAAGCAGAACGAGACGGTGGAACGAACCGGGCGGAGATAGCCGCAATCGAGACGTATTTCCTGGACGCAGTCCTGCGAACGACACCTGCGACGCTGGACGATACAGACAAAGTTGCCGGAAAGGTGTGGGCTTTTGCGCAGTTTTTTGGCATTATCTCGCAATGGAATTGCATGAGAAACCGGGGCAACTTGATGCGCGTCGCGAAAACGGTGGCAAGATTCAAGCCGCTTCCGGAGTTCGACGTGCGCGATGCCAAGCCTTATGCGCGTAAGGTTGACGATTTTCTGCAATACGGCACGAACAAGCCGCCTCAGCGATTCGGAGTGGTTAGGCTGTGGACTGGCCCTACTTGCGAACGCATAATCAAAGTTGCCGGGTTTCGCAAGATCTACAACAAGGCCGTTGACGACATGCGTTTGGCCGTAACGGGAGCGTGTCAAATGCTTATTTTCCGCAGCGACATCGCCGCTGATGATGCGGACCGCATGGCGCTGTGGAACGAATTTCAGCGCGTGTCGGACAACGGTGGCGAATCTGCCGCCGGTTTGCAGGCAGGTGTTCCGCATTGACGAATCATCGGGTGCCGTGACGATAGCGAAGCCTTGCGCCGGAACTTGAGCGGGGTCATGCCGTGCGCCTGTCGGAATCGGAGGGCAAGGTGCGAGGCCGAGGTGAAGCCGCAGCTGGCGGCGACCTCTGCGATTGGACGGTCGGTGTGCAGCAGCAGGCCTTCGGCGGCGGCGAGCCGCATTCGCCGGATCTGCTCGCCCAGCGTTACGCCGAGCGCCTTTTCGACGCGGATCTGCAGCATATGCCGGGAGTAGCCGATCTGTCGAGCGAGCGTTGCCGCGTCCAGTTTCCCGGACAGGTGCTGGCGGATCCAGCTCAGCGTGCGCGCGACGAAGGGGTCGCTGACGGCGTCCTTTTCCGTCGAGGCGCGGGAGACGACGTGCGTATGCCGGGTGCGGATGATCCGGCCCCCGGCACGGTGCAGAAAGAGTTCGTTGAGGGCGCGTCCGGCGGCGTAGCCGAGGGAGCGGTCGAAGGTCGGAATGCTGGAAAGGGCGGGTGCGGAGGTCGTGCACATCACTTCGTCGTTGTCCACGCCCAGCACGGCAAGTTCGTCCGGCACGGCGATGCCCAGCTCTTCGGCCTTCGTCAGGATGAGTCTTGCCAGGATGTCATGGGCGGCAAAGACGGCGCATGGCCGGGGGAGGTCGCCGATTTCGTCGATGCTGACGGACGGACAGTCGAAACCAGCGTTTCCGACCGTCTCGCAATAGCCGTCCCGCCGGAGGTCGCTCCATTCGTCGCCCGTGCCGACGAAGGCGAAGTTGCGGAAGTGGCGGTCGAGGAAGTACCGGCCGGCCGTCCTGCCTTCGGCCTTGTGGTCGCAGAGCAGGGTGACGACGTCGGTTCGCCGCGACGGGCGCTTCTGCTCCGTCAGGTCTTCGATCAGGATCGTCGGACGGTGCGCGGCCAGCAGCTTCCGCCGGTGTACCGGCGAGGTCACGTAGGCGATGATGCCGTCCGCGTCGGGATGCAGACGGCCGCCGACGTCGATGACGACGTCCCATCGGTCGCCCGACTTCTCGTGGGCGAACTTGAGCACGCCTTCGAGCTTCAGCCGCTCGGCGTGCTGTTCCGTCGGAATCGAAACGAGGACTTTCCTGCGTACGCGATGAGGGGACATGGCGCAATTGTAGCAAAAATGCTGTTGAACGAATATGCTGTTTTTATATTTGGCTTCTGCTGTTTTTTGCGCGGGGAAAATGCTATACTCGTCCCGCGGTCGGATGTGGATTTCACGCGGACGGGTCTTTCGCGTGCCTGCCGGGCGCATTGGGACGCGCGCCGAAGACGGGGCAAGTCGAAAAGCGCGGAAAGGATGCCTTGCCATGGGGAATGCAACTCTGCGGGGAAAGGTCGTGACGGGGCTGATCGCGTGCGTGGCGTGCAGCGGCGCGTTGGCCGGCGTCGGCGAGGCGACTCCGGTTCGGGACGGCGGCGGCAAGGCGCAGTTCGACCGGTTCGTCTACTGCCACGTCAAGGCTGCCGACGCGAAGCGCATGCAGCTGGCCGAGGATCTGGCCCGCCGTGCCGGGAAGCTGGGGTACACCGGGATGGTCTTCCAGGGCGACGTCCAGTATCTCTGGATGTATTCCGCCGAGGAGCGCGAGCGGCTGCTCGCGTTGAAGCGGGTCTGCGACGACGCGGGGCTCGAGTTCGTGCCCGGCGTGTGGAGCATCGGCTACGGGACCATGCTGCGGGCGGATCCGAACCTGGCGGCGGGGATGCCCGTCCGGGACGTCCCCTACGTGGCGTCGGCCGACGGCAGGACGGCGGTGTTCGAGCCGACGGAACATCCGGTGGAGAACGGCGGCTTCGAGACGGTGGTGGCGAAGGCGGACGGCACCTTCGCCTTGCCCGGCTGGCTGGGCGTGGACGCGCCCGGCCGGATCGCGTTCGTCGATCGCGACGTCCGCGACGAGGGCGGGCAGTCGATCCGGTTCGAACTGGGCGAGAGCGGCAAGGCCAAGGATCCGCAGGCGCGCGCGTACCGGCGCATCGCCCTCCGGCCGAACCGGCAGTATCGCGTCAGCGTGCGGCTCAGGACGGAGGGGCTGGACACGACCTCGGGCTTCCAGATCGTCGTCACGAAGGCGCCGAAGGACGGCGAGCAGAGCGGGGGTACGCGCATTATGACGATGAACCGTCCGCGAATCGGGCGGACGAACGACTGGATGACGCTCACGGCCGAGATCTCGACGCTTGAGAGCGAGCGGCTGGACGTGTTCGTCGGCTCGTGGAAGGCGCGGGCGGGCCGGTTCTGGCTGGACGACTTCAGGCTCGAGGAGCTGGGGCTGCCGAACGTGCTGCGCCGGCCCGGATGCCCGTTCGTCGTCGCCGACGCCGCGACGAAGGAGGTCTATCGGGCGGGCGTGGACTATGACGAAGTGCCGCCGCTCGGCAGGGGGCAGGAGCGGCAGCCGGTGAAGAACCGGTCGCTCGTCCTGAAGCTTCGCGACGGCGGTCGCATCGCGCCCGGCACCCGGCTGCTCGTCTCGGCCTATCGCAGCCATCTGATGAAGCAGTCCTCGCAGCGCTGCACGTGCATGAGCGAGCCGGAGCTTTACCGGCTTTTCGCGCAGTCGGCCCGGGCGATTGCGGACGAGCTGCATCCCCGCAAGTGGTTCCTGCCGTTGGACGAGGTGCGCATGGGCGGCACGTGCGCCGCCTGCGAGGCGCGCCACGAGGACATGGCGCATATCCTGGCGGACTGCATCCGGCGCCAGCGCCAGATCATCCGGTCGGTTACGCCCGAGGCCGAGATCTTCATGTGGAGCGACATGATCAATCCCTATCAGAACGCGAAGGAGCAGGTCTTCATGTGCAAGGGCAGCTTTGTCGGCGGGGCTGACCTCATTCCGAAGGACATCGTCGTCGTGCAGTGGAGCGAACACAAGTACGACGAGGCGATGGCGTTCTTTCGCGACAAGGGCTTCCGCACCGTCTGGTCCTGCAATGCGGACGGCGGCGGGTCCTGGGCGTCGGGTGCGCCGGCGGCCGTGCGTCAGCGCATCGACTGCGTCAATCGGGATGCGAACTGCCGCGGCTTCATGTTCACGACGTGGCAGAGCAGCTATCCGGACGAAAAGCTGAAGGTCTTCGCCGAAGGCATCGTCCGCTGACCGGCGGAAGGTGGTGCGGAAAACCCGAAAACAGGCAAGCGATGATGAAAACAGTCCAGATGAACAGCAAGCGAATCGTGTCGGCGGCGGCAGTCGCCTCAACGCTCTTCGCCAGTCTGGCAGTTGTCGCCAGCGACTGGTACGTGGACGCGGCCAACTACGGCGGAACGGGTCAGGACGGCTCGTTCGAGCGTCCCTACGGGACGATCCAGCAGGCGATCGACGCCGCGACGACGGTGGCGGGCGACACGATTCTCGTGCGCCCGGGCATCTATTCGAACGACGTATGCACCTCGGACGCCTACGGCAGCCGGCTGAAGTATCCGAGCCGGATATTCGTCAACAAGGGCGACCTGACCATCCGCTCGACGGCGGGGCGCGCGAAGACGGTCATCGCCGGAAGGCGCGATCCCAACAGTGCGACGGGGCAGGGTCCCGAGTCGGTCGCCTGCGTGTTCCTGGATCTCGGCGGAAAGGGCTTCCTCCTTGACGGCTTCACGCTCCGCGACGGAACGGTCGAGCAGAAGTCGGACTCGTCCGACTACAACGGCGGCGCCCTCCGGCATTACTGGTGCGCTTCCGGTGAGAACGTCCACCTCTACGACTGCGCGATCGTGGACTGCGTGTGCCGCGACGAGCTGATGAACTACTGTCAGCTGCACCGGTGTTATGTCGCGGGCAACACGTCGACGTACAGCCCCAGCCTGTGCGTGGGCGTTGCGGACGGCGGCGCGGAGAACTCGCTCTTTGTCGGCAATACGGGCAAGAACAACAAGCGTTCGCCCATGATCAACTGCACGGTCGTCGGGACGATGGGCGGCGTCAAGGCCCTCTACAAGTCGGGCGCGATCTGCGGCACGATCCTGACGCTCAACGGCTTGAATTACGACGAAATGGAGAATTCCGCGGGCTACACGAATTGCGTCATCGGCATTCAGGAGGACTCCGTTCACTTTCCGTACAACCGCAACTGCCAGTTCGGCGCCGATGCGACGAAGCTCTTCGTGTCGCCGGTTACGGATGACTATCGGCTCCTGAAGGATTCGGTCGCCGTCGGGCTGGCGTCGAGCGCCGATCTCCTGATCGTTCCGCTGCCGGAGGGCTACGTCTACCGGGATTTCGCCGGCAACGTGATCGACACGAGCACGGCGAAGCCGATCAACGCCGGCGCGTTCCAGGAGGTGGTGACGGTCGCGGGCGGGTGCTGCACTTTTGAAAGCGCGACGTCGATCGTCATCGACGGCCACCGGCCGCTCAGTCCGAACCTCAGCTTCGGTTATGCCGAGACGCTGCCGAAGACCTGGGAGATCGCGCCGGCCGGTGACGCGGAGCTGGCCAGCGTCAAGTATGACGGCACCTATTACTACGCGGGGCGGGACGGCCGCGTGAGCGTGCCGGCCTGCACGGGCGACACGGCGACCTACACGCCGGCCGTCGGCGGAACCTACGTCCGCTATGCGTCGCCGACCGGCACCGATTCGGCGGCCGGTACGCGCGCCGACCCGATGTCGCTGGATGCGGCGCTCACGGGCATTGCGGCCGGCGGCCTCGTCATCGCGCTTAGGGGCGACTATGACGACAGCACGCCGATGAATCCCTCGTCCTGGAACACGCCCGCGCGTGCGGACGTGCCGGAGGGGGTTTGCCTCCGTTCCGACGAGGGAGCGGCCGTGACGACCATATCCGGCCAATACGGCGGCAATGACGACGGCTCGGGCGAGGGAGCCGTGCGGTGCGTGGTGCTGCGCGCGAATGCGCGGATCGAGGGCTTCACGCTCGCACACGGCCGCATGACGACGACGGATGACGAAGCAGGTGTGAATTTCTCCGCGCCCGGCGTCTGCGCCTACAAGTACAATGCGCGCGATCCCGTCGTCCGCGACTGCATCGTCACGGACTGTCTCGTCCAGCGCTGTGTGGTGATGGGTGGCACGTTCGTGAACTGCCAGTTCCTCGAAAACACGGTGAACAAACAGTACTTTTCCTATGGCAGCGACTTCTACGGCTGCCTGTTCGCGCGCAACCGGTTCGGCAGTGAGGTTACGATAGCCTTCGTTTCGGTGACGGCCGAGAACATCACCTGGGCGGGGGACAATATGTCGCTGGACGGAGCGACGCGCTATGCGAACAGCATTGCGAGAGACGCCGCCTATATCGTAAACTCGCTTTTCTTCGGCAAGGTGGACGATTGCGCGGCGACGAACTGCGTCTTTGCCGGGACCACCGCCAGGGAACGCGAACATTTCTACAATTGCCAGGTCCTTACGGACGAGAGTTCCATCGCCCTGGATGCGGATTATCGTCCGGTCGTCGGCAGTCAGCATCTGGTGGATGCGGGCATAGGCGAATGCGCCATGGTGAACATGGCCGGCACGGACGGATGGGATGCGGATGCAAGCGGCTTCCAGCGCATCATGAACCGCCGGATCGACATCGGCGCGCTGGAGGGCGATTGGCGTCCCGCCTATGCCCGGGACATCCGTCGCGTGACGGTCAGTGCGGCCTCGTCGTCCGTCGCCGAGACGGCAGAGGGGAACGTCGAACTCAGGGACGGCAGCCGCGTGGTGCTGCAGCCGTCCGCCCCCCGCGGGCAGGTGCTTGGCTTCAAGGTCACGGGCGGCGGACGGCTCGCCATTGCGTTTGACGGCAAGGAGAGGAGCTTCGCGGCTTCGGCCTGGGAGCAGTGCTGCCGCGTGACCGGCGACAACGTCGAGCTGCGGTATGCCGGCGATCCGGACGGCACGGCGACGATTCTCCGCAGTCGGTCGGGGGCGGCCGTTATCGTGCGCTGATCGACGGGGGGCGAGCGGACATGGAACCGGGGGTATGATCGTGAGTGACGCAAGATGGGGCATCGCCCTGGCGGTACTGATGGCGGGGACTGGCCTTTTCGGCGGCGAAAGAACCGTTCGCACGGCGGCGGGAATGGCCATCCAGCCGTGCATCGACGCGCTTGCCGCGTCGGGCGGCGGGGTGGTGTCCGTCCCGCCGGGGCGGCACGTCGTGCCGGGCGTCGTCCTGCGTTCGAACGTGGAGCTGCACCTGGCGAGGGGGGCGGTGCTGGAGGGCGCCGGGCGGACCAACGACTACCGTCGCGTGGTGCTGCCGTGTTCGGAAGGCGACTGGATGGCGGTGGTGCTGGCCGTCGGGGCGACGAACGTCGCCGTGACCGGCGAGGGCGAAATCTACGGAAACGGCACCGCCTTTCCGCAGCCGTCGTCGTATGGCAACCTGCAGGAGGGGCGGCGGCCGCGCGGCCTGTTCTTCGGCAACTGCCGGGGGGTCAGGCTGAACGGCTTCCGGCTGCGCGATTCCGGCAGCTGGGGGTGCGTCCTCCAGTGCTGCGAGGACGTCGAGATCCGTGCGCTGACCATCGACAACCATGCGAACGCGAACAACGACGGCATCGACCTCGAGGCCCGTAACGCGGTGATCGCCGATTGCGACATCGACAGCGGCGACGACGCCGTCTGCATCAAGTCCAACAATCCGGATTTCCGCACGGAAAACGTCCTCGTCAGCAACGTGACGGCGCGGTCGCAATGCGCCTGCTTCAAGATCGGGACGGCCTCGCATGGCATCGTCCGGAACATTCGGTTCGTCGACTGCCGTGCCGCCGCGCCGCGCCGGGACTTCGTGGATCGGCGGGGGGTGGCGGGCAAGCCGGCCGGGGCGGGCTGGTTTTACAGCGAGTGGCGGGCGTCGATCATGCCGCCGACGCGTCCAGGGGACCTGGTCGCCTCCGGCGGTGCGATGACGGTCGATTGCGTCGATGGCGGGCTGGTCGAGGACGTCAGCTTCCGGCGGATCACGTTCACGGGGGTGACCATGCCGATTTTCGTGCGCGGGGGCAGGCGCAGGGGGCGCGCAACGGGTGCGCCGCCCGGCAAATGGAACGTCCTGCGGCGGATCACGTTCGAAGACGTCCGCGGCGTTTCCGCGTCATCCGTGCCGAGTTCGATCACGGGCGTGCCGGGATTGCGGGTCGAGGACGTCCGGCTGCGGAATGTCGAGGTGCGGCTGCCCGGCGCCGGAGCTGCCGCGGCGGAAAGGACGCGTCCCGTTCCGGAACTGGAGGGCGCCATGCCGGGGCCGACGATGTTCGAGCAGCTCCTGCCGGCCTACGGGCTTTGGGCGCGTCACGTGGACGGGCTGACGCTCGAATCGGTGAAGTTCATCCTGCTGGACGGCACGACGGACGCGCGCGAGCGCGTGGTCGCGGATGACGTCACGCGTCTGGCGGAAAGGGGGGAGGGACGATGATTTCGCGACGTGGTTTCTGCGGCGGCGCCCTGACGGCGGGCTTCGCGGGGGTTCCGGCATTCGCGACCGCGCTGGTCGGCGGCGACGGCATCGTCGAGCCTTCGCGCACGCTGAAGGTCGCCGGCTCGGCCGACGTCGTCGTCGCGGGCGGGGGTCCGGCCGGCATCGCGGCGGCGGTCGGTGCGGCGCGGCAGGGCGCGCGCGTGATCCTGCTCGAAGACAAGGGGACGGTCGGCGGCATCTGGACGAACGGCCTGCTCGGCTGCCTCATCGGCTTCAACCGGTCGGACTTCGATCGCGAGATACTGGCGCGGCTCGACCGGTATCGCGCCCGTTGCCCGCGACGGCCCGAGCCGAACGGCCACAACTTCGTCTACGAGCCGGAGTACATGAAGATTGTCTGCGAGGAGCTGCTGGCCGAAGCGGGCGTGCGCATCCGCCTCGGCACGCGCGTCGTCGCGGCCGTGCGGGACGGGCGGAACGTGCGGGCCGTGGTCACCGAGTCGAAGAGCGGCCGCGAGGCATGGGTCGCGCAACGCTACGTCGACTGTACGGGCGACGGCGACCTGGCGGCGGCGGCGGGGTGCGCCTATGACGTGGGCGGGGCCGGGCCGGGCGATCCGGAGCAGCCCGCTTCGCTGATCGCCGTCTTCACCTTGCCGGACGACCGCGGCATCCTCCGGTTCGTCGCGAACGAGCAAACGAACTACGGTTCGACGGGCGAGGCGGTCGTCGACGCGAAGGCCGAGTTCCGCAAGGAGCTGGAGCGCGTCGGAATCCGCCCCTCGTACGGGTATCCGACGATTTTCCGCGCGAACCGCCACCTGTTCGTCCTCATGGCGAACCACGAGTATGACGTGCGCGTGGACGATGCGGATGCGATCGGGGCGGCGACGATGCGGGCGCGCCGGGAGGTCGTCGAGCTGACCGAGGCGCTCGTCCGGGAATCGCTGCTCCATCCCGACCGGGAGAGTCCCTGGCACGGGCTGCGGCTGGTGGCGACGGCCGATCAGATCTGCCATCGGCGGGCGCGGCGCATTCGCGGGCGTTACACGATGCGGGTCGAAGACTGCCTGAACGGCGCGACCTTCGCCGATGCGCTGACGACGTGTCATTTCGGCATCGACGTGCATGCCGTTTCCAAGGCGATGAACAGGACGCGGCCGGCGGGGTCGCCGTTCGCGCAGCCCGCGCAGCCGTATCAGCTACCGTTCCGCGCCTGCCAGGCGGCCGATCTGGACAACCTTTACATGGCCGGACGCTGCATCAGCGGCGACTTCTTCGTCCAGGCGAGCTACCGCATCACCGGAACCGCCGTCGCGCTCGGCTATGGCGTCGGGGAGCGGATCGGCAGGGAGATCGCGGGCGAGGGGAAGCGGCAGGGACCGGCCGTGACGACGTCCGGCAGGGAGTTGTCATGAACCGACGCATGCTGTGCGCAGGGGCGCTCTGGTCGGTCCTGACGGCGTCCGCCGCCGTCGAGGTGGACTTTGGCCGGGGCAAGTGGTGTTCCAACGACTGGCAGGTCGTCAAGGGGCCGCGCTGGGATTACTGCCATGGCTTCGTTCAGAAAGACGGGTGGATCGAAAACGAGACGCCGGTCGGCATGCCGCCGGAGGAGGTTTTCCGGCAATGCGGCAGCACCTCGTACTCGGGCATGGTCTGGAAGGAGCGGTTCCCGATCGGCACGACGCTGTCGATGACCGCGGGTTGGGACTGGCGCATGGCGCCGCTGATGGTCATTGCGCCGGAACTGGGGGTTTCGCCGGACGGTCGGCATCCGGAGTTCAGGGAGCATTGGGAAATCGTCGTCTATGACGAGGGCCTGAACGTCTGGCATCATTACTGGACGCCCCAGCAGGGTCCGCATTGGATCAAGGCGGCCTCCTTGCGCCTGCCGGCGGAGCAGCGGTTCCGGCCGAATGTGCGGCATACCCTGACGGTGAAGGTGTTCCGAAACGGGAAAGGGCGAAAGGAGCTGGTCTGCACCTGCAACGGTTACGGGCTGCAGTATGTCGACGATTCGCTGCCGGATGCGTTCTATGCCGGCATCCTCGGCTGCGAAGGCCGCAATTTCTTCTGGCATTTCAGCGCAAAGTAGGCTCGTTATGCGAATTCTGGTGATCAGTGGCTCTCCGCGCGGCATTTCGTCCGCAGCGGGACATGAGGGGAAGTGCATCGAACTGCCGCGTCCGGGCGGCGCCGTGGAACCGGTGCCGATTGACTCGTGCAGCGAACGGCTGGCCGACGCCTTCATCGCGGGCGCGGAGGAGGCCGGACACGTCTGCGTCAAGCAGACGCTGCATCGCCTGCGCCACATCGAGCCTTGCCGGGCCTGCTATGGCTGCCTCGCGGCCGGGAAGTGCGTGCTTCGGGATGACATGCAGGTCCTATATCCCGAGTTTGACCGGGCGGAGGCCGTCCTCTTCGTCTCGCCGCTTTACTACGCCACGATTCCCGCGCAGGTGCTGGCCATCGTCAACCGCCTCTACCCCTATTGGATCGACGGCATTCGCTATCCGCGGCTGAAGGGGGCGGGCGTCATCGGCGTCTGTGCGGACTTCGGGCAGTCCTGGGAACTCTTCGATCGGACGTGGAGCAGCATTTTCGGCGAAATCGGCTGGCCGGAGAAGGGCATCGTCCATGCGCCGCGGTTCATGGAACACTCCGACGAATACCTGAACGCCGCCCGCGCCTTCGGGCGCGGCTTCTGAGGGCGCGCGCAGCATTGGTCACACCAGAATGGAGACAGGCATGGAAAAGGGAAGTTCGGACTTTCGCTACAACACCGGAGACACCAAGGTGCCGTGGGCGGCGGTCGGCGAGAACTACAACGCGGCGGACACGTTCGAGTTCGTCCGGTTTCTGATGCAGCCGCCGCCGGCAAGGCTGCGGAAGTCGGGCGGGCTGGGTGCGAAGTACGCCGCCGCGCTCAAGGCGACGAAGCAGGCGATCGACGCGCTGGCGAAGGTGTCGGTCGCCCCCGGCAAGCTCTCGATGGGCGACAAGGTCGCCGAAGTCGAGCGGGCGATCGACCGGTATCTGGGAGTCGAGGCGGGCAGCTCGCTCTTCGTCACGAACTGCACCGCCGCGCTGGAGCTCGGCTACCGCTACGCCGGCATCGGCCCGGGCGACGAGGTCATCGTGCCGACGAACACGTTCATCGCGACGGTGGCGTATCCGCTGTCCGTCGGCGCGAAGCTGGTCTTTGCGGACGTCGATCCGAAGACCGTGAACCTGGACCCGAAGGACGTCGCGCGGAAGATCACGAAGAGGACGAAGATCGTCGTCCCCGTGCACATCGGAGGCTATCCGTGCGACATGGATGCGATCATGAAGCTCGCTAAGCGGCACGACCTCGTCGTCATGGAGGATGCGGCGCACGGCTTTGGCGGCGAATACAAGGGACGCAAGCTCGGCACGATCGGCCACTTCGGCTGCTTCTCGATGCACGAGGTCAAGAACTGCACGTCGCTCGGCGAAGGCGGCGTCTTCGTCTCGAACGTGCCGGCCTACCGCGGCGAGGCGCGCCGGGCGCGCTTCCTGGGCGTCGACTTCACCTCGAAGATCAGCAACTGGCTCTACAACGTCTCGCTCATCCGGGGCAAGGGCGAGGTCCGCTACCAGGCGTGCAACAACGCGTCGGTGACCGAGCTTCAGGCCGTCGGCCTCCTGCAGCAGGTGAAGCGCTACGGCAAGATCCTCGCCGAACGTCGGCGTGCGGCGACGTACATGACGAAGCGCCTCTCGGGCGTCCCCGGCGTCCTGCCGCAGGATCTCGGCGACCGGGATCACGTGCCGACCTTCCATCTCTATCAGCTGCAGATCGATCCGCGGGTCGTCGGGGGCGACGTGCAGGCGCTGAAGCGGAAGCTCGAACGGAAGGGCGTGACCAACATCCCGCACTTCGGTCCGATCTACCGCTTTGCCGCGACGATCGGCAAGGGCTTCGACGAGCGGAAGATCGCGAAGACGTGTCCCGTCACCGAGTACGTTTTCGACCAGTGCTACACGCACCTGCCGATCTACGGTCTTACGCAGGCGCAGCTCAAGTACATGGCCGACGCCATCCTCGAGTCCGTCGCCGAGCTGCGGGCGGGGCGGTGAGGCGCAGCCGCCGGTCGGGTCAAAAACCGAGGTATTTGCCGGTTTGTCCGCCGATCGGCGGCCATATGCCCGGCCGTGCGCACCGGTAAGGGCGGGTATGATATAATACGGCCAGTGGACAATCCGATCGCCATCGTCGGCATGAGCTGCCGTTTTGCCGGATGCCGGAATCTCGCGGCGTTCTGGGACGCCATCCGCAACCGGCGGATCATGCTGACGGCGCCCGGCCCCGAGGCCGAGCTGCCGATCGGGCAGCGGAACGTCTTCAACCGCCCCTATCCGACGCGCATCGGCCAGCTGGGCGACCTGTACGCCTGCGTGCCCTCGATGCAGAACTTCCCCCGCCAGGTCAACGCCGGCGAAAACCAGGACCTCTACTTCGCCACCCAGCTGGCCTTCGACGCGCTCTGCGACGCCGCGATGAAGCCGCATCCGGTCGAGTCCGTCCGCGGCTCGGTCCGCATCGGCTACGCGCCGCCGTTCAACGCCTCGACGGTGAACTGGCTGCAGCACACCGCCTTTCTCGACCAGACGCTGGAGACGATCCGGCGGTTCTTTCCGAACGCGCCGGAGGACGCGATGGATTCGGTCAAGGCGACGCTGGTCGATTCGCTGCCCTCGCCCAACGCCTCGTCGTTCCTGCTCGGCGCCGGCTATCGCTTCGCCTCGTGGGTGGCCCGCGAATGCCGCTTCTCCGGCGTCGCGACCATCATGGACGCGGGCATCCTCACGGGCGCCGCGACGCTGTCCGACGCCATCGACGACCTCCAGTCCGGCCGCGTCAGCGTGGCGATTGCCGGTACGCTGACGCCGCCGCTCAGCCGGGCGTACATCGAGGGGCTTTCCGGCGAGGTGCCGTTCTCCCAGCGCACGGAGCTGCATCCGTTCGCCAAGGAGCAGGACGGGACGCTGCCGGGCGAAGGGGGGGCGTTCTTCGTCCTCAAGCGCCGGTCGGACGCGTTGCGCGACCATGACCGGATCTATGCGCTGGTCAGGACGGTGGCCATCGGGCACAATCCGGCGGACGATCCTTCGGCGATCCTGGCGGAGGCGACGGAACGGGCCGGCGTGCCGGTGCGGACGATCGGCCTGATCGAGGCGGACGGCTCGTGCATCCAGGCGGCCGAGAAGCGCGAGCTTGACGCCATCCAGCGCCTGTGGGGCGAGCACAAGCCGGGCATGCCCCTGGTCGGCGTCGGCTCGGTGAAGGGCAACATCGGGCATACGCTGCGCAGCGCGATGGCGGCCGGGGTCGTAAAGGCGGTCCTGGCGTTGCACGCGAAGGTCCTGCCGCCGCAGATTTCGGCGGGCCGTTCGGCCGACCAGGTCTCGAACCTGGCGTCCAGCGCCTATCTGCTGGACTCGGAGCGGCCGTGGATCACGGGCGACAGCGCGAACCCGCGGCGGGCGGCCGTGCTGGGCGCGAATTTCGACGCCGTCAATCCGATTGGCGAGACTTCGCCCGCCGGCCGTGCCGCCGCCATCATCCTCGAGGAGGAGCCGGAGGACCGGACATGACCGAACTGGTGGTCGTCAGGGCGGAGGACGATGCTTCGCTGGCGGCGGAAGTCAGCCGCCTGATCGGCTTTCTCGACCGGGTGCCGGACGTGGCGCTGGCGGACGTCGCGTACACCTGCTCGCTGATGCGCGGCCAGTGCGCCCTGTCGCTCATCGTCCCGGACACGGCCGCCTTGCGCAACCGCCTCGTCTCCGCGCTCGGCCGGCTCGAATCGGGTACGGCGAAGCGCATCCGGGACAAGAGCGGCACCTACTGCTTCCGCGACCGCATGATCGGTCCGGGCGCCGGCAAGCTCGCCTTCCTCTATCCCGGCGTCATGAGCTTCTATCCCGACATGATGCGCGATCTCGTGATCGACTACGCGGACTGCCGACAGGCGTTCGACGAGCTGGAGGAGGCGCTGGCGGGCGATCCCGAGTTCACGCCGTCGTCGTTCGTCTTTCCGCCGGCGCCGTACTACCGGCACGATGCGGACATCTTCAAGTCCGGAGCCTACGCGCAGGCGCTGGTCGCCACCTACGCCGGCTGCGTGGCCCTGACCCGGCTGCTGGCGCGCACCGGGCTGGCGGCCGACGGCGTCGTCGGCTTCGCCGGCGGCGACCTGGCCGCGCTGATGTGCTCCGGGGCGGCGGGCGCCGCGCCGTCGCGGCCGGACCGGATCCGCTTCATCGGCGACATCTACCGGATCGTCCGCAAGGCGGTGAACCATGGCGGGCTCCCGGAGGTGTCGGTCCTGTCGGTCCTGCTGCGGCACGAGGGGGAGATCGACGGGCTGATCGCCTCCTTCCCTCGCGACAAGGTCGTGCAGACCGTCGACTTCTCGCCGCGCCAGAAGACCTACGCCGTCTCGCGGGACTTCGAGGCGGAGGCCATGGCGGCCTTTGCGGCGGCTGGCGTCCGCGTGATGAAGCTGGCGATGGACCGTCCGTTCAACACGCCGATGTGCGAGTCGCTGGTGCCGGCGATCCGCAAGTTCGCCGACCGGTGGATGCGCCGCGACCCGACCTGCGAGGTCTATTCGTGCGCGCTGGCCGGCTGCGTCTCCACCTGGAAGCGCGTCGCGCGGAAGGAGGCCGCCCAGCGCTGGGCGCTGCCGGTGCGGTTCCGGGAGACCGTCTGCAAGATGTACGAGGACGGCTACCGCGTCTTCCTCGAAGTCGGTCCGCGGGGAATCCTGACTACGGCCGTGTCGGACATCCTGCGCGGCAAGGACCATGCCGCAATCGCCCTGAACTCCGTCCACCGGAGCGGACGGCTCCAGATGCAGCACGCGCTGGGCCAGCTGGCGGCGCTGGGGGCGACGCTCGACCTTTCCGTCGACTTCTCGGCGCGCCACGCGCGCAAGCTGGACTTCGATTCGGCGATTTCCGCCGAAGTCCGCCGGGACGCGGAAATGAAGCTGTCGCGCTCGTTCCCGAAGCTGACGCTGCTGTCCGGCGCCTCCGTGCTGCAGGGCGCCTCGGTCCTGGCGGAGCCGAAGGGGCGTGGGGCGAAGGCCGCCGCGCGGGCGGCTGCGGTCGCCCAGCGGCGCCGGAAGCAGCGCCAGTTTGACTTCGGCGCGATGAACCCCCTGGTGTCCGACGCCGACACCCTCGAATCGACGCCCGGCGTGTCCGTCGAGATCACCAAGACCTTCCGGATTTCCGAACTGCCTTTCCTCGGGGACTATGCGCTGGGCACGAGCCAGGTGAGCTATTCCGACCCGAACCTGAAGGGGCTGGTGCTCCTGTCGCTGCCGGTCGGCGCGGAGATCATGGCCGAAGTCGCGGGCCTGGTGGCGCCCAACCGGACGCTGGTGCGCATCGACGACCTGATCTGCCGGCGGATGGTCGCGTTCGAGAAGGGGGAACTCAAGCTCTTCGTCCGCGCCGAGCGGGTGCCGTCCGGCTCGCCGGGCGAGTCCGCCGTCAAGGTGCAGATTCGCGAGGACTCGCCGAACAGCGCCTACACCTGGCCGGTCATGGAGGCGACGGCCGTCCTCGCGGAGGCGCTGCCGCCGCCGGCGCCGGTCGCCGTCGATCCGCTTTCCAGACCGCGCAGCGTCCACTGGTCGGGGCGGGACGTCTATCCCGTCCGCCTCTGCTGCGGCGCACGGCTGCGGGGCGTGCAGTTCGTCGACTCCTGGAGCGAGTCGGGCATCGACTATACCGTGACCGTGCCGTCGCAATCCGACTGCGTGCTCTTCACCCGGTTTCCGGTGTGGACGGTCAACCCGCTGCTGCTGCACGTCGTCTGCAGCGGCTTCGAGCTGTGGCGGAGCCACGAGCGGTTCACGGGGGCGTTCTCGTTCCCGTTCCGGATGCGGCGGCTGGCGCTCGCCGGCTTCCTGCCCGAGGCGGGCACCAACCTGCGGTGCTATATGCGCCTGACGGGCGTGACGCCCAAGAGCCACTTGTGCGACATCTCCGTGACCGACGGCAACGGCAACTCGCTGATGACGGTGTCCGGCTGGGAGGAGCTGACCGAGCGCGTGCCGAGCGAGTACCGGGACCTCGTGCTGCAGCCGGCCATGACCTTCCTGACGGAGTCGCTGTCCCCCGAGTTCCTGGGCGAACCGTCGACGGACATCGCCTCGGCCTTCATCACCGACGTGCCCTATCCGCTCTTCGAGCAGAACGAGGAGCTGTGGCTGAAGATGTTCTCGCACGTCATCCTCGACGCGTTCGAGCGCCGCGAGTTCGCGGAGATGACCGGCTCGACGTCGCGCCGGACCGAATGGCTGTTCGGACGCGCGGCGGCCAAGGAGGCGGTCCGGCGGTTTCTCAAGGACTACTACCAGGCGCGGTGGAGCGACGCCGACATCCGCATCTGGGCGGACGACTCCGGCAAGCCGCATGCGCTCGGGGCCTGGCACGACTTCCTGACGACGAAGCTCGACATCGCCATTTCGCACACCAACCGGTTTGTCGTTGCGGTTGCGGCGGCCAACGCCCGCGTGGGCATCGACGCCGAATCCGTGGCGCGCGACCTGTCGGAGGAGTTCACCGCCGGGGTCTTCACGCCGGAGGAGCTGGAGCTGGCGGCGCAGGCGGCGAACGCCTCGCAGGCGATCATCAAGTTCTGGTGCGCGAAGGAGGCCGTGTCGAAGGCGTTGGGCACGGGCATCCGCTACAGCCCGCGGGAGATCGTCGTGACCGACTTCCTGGCCGACACCGGCGCGCTGAAGATCCGGCTTGAGGGCGCCTGGCTCGATGCCTTCGGGAAGTTCCGCGGACGGGACATCGAGGTGACGGTCCGCACCGTCCGCGACCATGCGCTCGCCTCCTGCTTCATCCCCGCATCGCTTTTCGAGGAATGACCGACCGCTCCAGGGATCCCTTCGGCGAACTCTCGCGCGCCGCCCGCTGCCCCGGGCTCAAGCAGCGCTTCCCCGACCGCGTGCTCGTTATGACGACGGACCGCTGCTTCGGCTATTGCGCGCACTGCACGCGCAAGTGGATCCTCGGCAAGTCCAAGGTGGTGGAGACGGCGGCGGAGCTGGCGGCGTGCGTCGATTACGTGAAGCGCCACCCGAAGGTCCGGGACGTCCTGCTCTCGGGCGGCGACGTGCTGACGCTGCCGGACGCGCAGGTGCTGGCGTTCGTCGACGCCTTTGCCGCCCTGCCGCAGGTGGAGGTCGTGCGCATCTGCACGCGCGCGCCGGTGTCGAATCCGCGGCGGATCACCGACCGCCTGGCGCGGGCGCTGGCGAAGAGCGGCAAGGTCTGGGCCAACGTCCACATCAACACCGCGGCGGAGGCGGAGACGGCCCGCGCGCCGGCGGCGAAACTCATCGGCCGCGGCATCCCGGTGTCGAGCCAGACGGTCCTCCTGCGTGGCGTCAACGATACGCCGTCGCAGATTCTGCGGCTGCTCCGGACGCTTTCGGCGGCGCGGATCCGGCCCTACTACGTCTTCCAGTGCGATCCGGTGGCGGGCGTCGTCGAGCGCTTCGGCGTCCCGCTCGAAAGGGCGAAGCGCATCGAGCGGTACTGCGCCGAACGCATCGGCGGCCTGGCGCTGCCGCGTTTCGTCGCCGACCTGCCCGGCGCCCGGCGCAAGACGCCGCTCGATTTGTTATAATACGCCCCGCTCCGCCGGAGCGATGGCAGGACTGCGGGCACAACAGAAGGGAGACAGGCGGATGAATCGTGGATTCTTGGCGGGAGGATTGTCGCTGGCGCTGGTGCTGGCGGCAATGGGGGCGACGGAAAAGCTGGTGTCGCCGGACGGGACGATTTCCGTATCCGTCGGCGCGGACGGGGACCTGTCCTGGTCGGTCGCGCGAAAAGGCGTCGAACTCGTGCAGCCGTCCCGGCTCGGCCTCGATTTCCTGTTCCAGAGTCCCTGGCGGAACTTCCGCGTCCTTTCCGCGCGGCGCCGTTCGCATGATGCCGGATGGACGACGCGCCTCTACAAGAAGGAGCGGATCCGCGACCGGGCGAACGAGCTTGAGCTGGCGCTGGCGGACGGCGAAGGGCGTCTGCTGACGCTGGTCTTCCGCGCCTATGACGAAGGCGTGGCGTTTCGCTACGTGGTTCCGGAGCAGAAGGCCTTCGACGGTTTCCAGTTGCGGGGCGAGTTCACCCAATGGCGCTTCCCCGAAGGCGCGGACGGCTGGTTCACGAGCTATTCCAACTGGGTCTCTTCGCAGGAAGATCACTTCCGGCGGCGCAAGATCGCCGAGATCGGCGCGAAAGAACTCGTCGGCATGCCGGCGATCGTCAACGTCGGCGGGCAGCGCGTGGCGCTGTGCGAAGCGGAGCTGACCAACTGGGCCGGCAGCCACTACCGCGTGCCGGCGAAGGGGCAGCCGCCGGACGCCTCGGTTCTGGAGGCGGCGCTGACGCCCCTGCCGCCGTCCAACGCGTGTGCGAGCGATGTCGCCGTCATCCGCATGACGCCGGCGGCGAGCCCGTGGCGCGTGATGATCTGCGCCGATTCCGACGTCGATCTGCTCAATCGCAACGACATCATCCTGAATCTCAATCCGCCTGCCGATCCCGCGCTGGACTTCAGCTGGGTCGTGCCCGGCGCTTCCAGCTGGGACTGGTGGACGGAGTCCAACAACTCGCTGTCGACCGAACTGACGCTCAAGCTGGTCGATTTCGCGGCGGAGATGGGATGGAAGTACCATACGATTGACGGCGGCTGGTACGGCTGGGCGCGTCGCCCGAACCATGGCCCCGACGTGCCCATCACGATTCGCAAGGACTTCGATCTGCACCGGATCGTCGCCCACGCGAAGGAGAAGGGCGTTGGCATCTGGGTGTGGCTCCACTGGGAGGCGCTGCACGACAACGGGGTGGAGGAGACGTTCGCCAAGCTCGAAGCGTGGGGCGTGAAGGGCGTCAAGATCGACTTCCTCGACCGGCAGGACCAGTGGATGGTCCGCTGGTACGAGAGCACGGTCCGCGCGGCGGCGCGTCACCGTCTGATGATCAACTACCACGGGGCTTTCAAGCCGACGGGCATGAACCGCACGTGGCCGAACCAGATCACCCGCGAAGGCATCCGCGGCAACGAGATGACGAAGTTCGCGTCGGACATCACGCCCGAGCACGCGGCCACGCTTCCGTTCACGCGCTTTCTGCTGGGGCCGGGCGACTTCACGCCGGGCGGCTTCGCGAACGTCCATTCGGAGGCGTTCGTTCCGCAGTGCAAACGGGGGCATCGCTACGGCGACGAGACGGATCGCCGCCCGATCTGGGCCGAGGTGATTGGAACGCGGGCGCACGAAATGGCGCTCTGCATCGCCTACGATTCGCCGCTGATGACGATGTGCGACTGGCCGGAGCGCTATCGCGGCGCAAAGGGCGTCGAGGCGCTCAAGGCGCTGCCGACGGTCTGGAGGAACACGCTGCCGCTGGCCGGCGAGATCGGCCGCCACTACGGCGTCGTCCGCGAGACGCATGACGGGCGCTTCTACCTTGCCGTGCTCGGCGTGAAGGAGGCGACGTTCGAGTTTCCGCTGTCGTTCCTGCCCGAAGGGACGGCGTGGCACGCCACGCTCTACGTGGACGGCCCGAATGCCGCGGCGGACGCGACGGACCTGTCCGTTTCCGAGCAGGTTCTGACGCGCACCGACAAAATCAAGCTGACGGTTGCGCGCGAGGGCGGCGCGGTCGTCGTCTTCGCGCCCAGTCCGGCGGGAAAATAGTTGTCCGGAAGTTCCCGGAATAATCCCGCCGCCACTTGGGTGGTTGCCTTTCCGTGGCGGATTTTGTAGAATGGGCGGCATGAAAACAACGCTGGCGCACAGGGGAGTTTGCGGTTCGGCGGCGGGCAATCCGAATGTCGTCACGGGCTGGGTCCGCAGCCCGAAGGGATAGCCCATGGTCGTCCTGCCTTTGCTGCTGGCGGCGGCGACGACGTGTTCGCCTGCGCCCGAGACCTGGTTTCACATCATCGGCGGCAATGCGACCGCCGAGGGGCTGACGAAGGACCTTGAGGCGATCCGCGCGGCGGGCATCTCGGGCATCCAGTTCTTCCATGGCCGGTTCGCCGGCGGGCAGGCGGACGTCTGGGAGGGGATGGAGGAGCGCCAGACGCCGTGCCTTTCGCCGAACTGGGACCAGCTGGTGGCGCACGTCGCCGACGAGTGCCGTCGGCTCGGGCTCACCTTCAAGATGCAGAACTGCCCCGGCTGGTCGATGGCCGGCGGCCCCTGGATCACGCCCGACAAGGCGCAGCGTGCGCTGGTCTGGTCCCGCACCGATTTCGCGTCCGACGGCTCGGCGGCGGAACTCCGGCTCGCCGAGACGCCGCATTCGTCCGAACCGTGGCGTGACGTGAAGCCGGTCGCGGTCGTGGCGTTTCCGACGCCGCGGGACGACATCGCGGGCTTCATCCGTCCCGACCGCGTCGAGGATCCCCGCTTCGCCCCGGCGTTCGAGGGCCGCGCGGTCGCGCTGGATCCGGCGCCGCGGAACGATCCGCACGTCATTGCGTTCGCCTTTGCGCAGCCGACGGCGATCCGCACCGTGGAGCTGCCGGCGCCCGCCGACTTCGGGCAGGACTGGCCGTACGCCATCGGCATGCACGTCGCGGTCGAGGCCGAGACCGCGCCCGGGAGCTGGGAGACGCTCTGCGACCGCGAGATGCCCAACGGCAACTGGCAGGACGGCGCGTGGGTCGGCGCGGGCGCGCAGTCCTTTGCCGTGAGCGACGCCACTGCGCGGAACTGGCGGATCCGGATTTCGGCGGAGCATGCCGGGCCGCTGGCCTACGTCCGCCTCCGGCCGGGCGCCCGGCTCGACAACTGGGAGTCGCTGGCGTTCGTGACCCTCCGCAACCTCGTTCGCGCGAAGCCGGCGCTGCGGCAGGACGCGTCCGCCTGGGTGCGGCGCGCGGAGGTCCGCGACCTTTCGGACCGGACGGATGCGCAGGGCGTCTTCCGCGGGACGCTGCCGCAGGGGCGGTGGACGGTGCTGCGCTTTGCGGACGTCAATGCGGGGCTCCGGAACGGGCCGGCGCCGGCGGAGGCGACGGGCTGGGAATGCGACAAGCTCGATCCGCAGGGCATCGAGGCGAATTTCGCCGGCTACATCGGACGGCTCGCGGACGGTCCGCTCCAGGGCCGTCTCGACGGGATGCTGCTCGACAGCTGGGAGTGTGCGCGGCCGAACTGGACGGGGAAGCTGGAACGGTGGTTCGGGGAGCGGAACGGCTATCCGCTCCGCAGCTGGCTGCCCGCGCTCGCGGGCTTCGTGCTGGACGATCCGGCGGCCACCGAGCGCTTCCTGCTCGACTGGCGCACGACGCTTTCGACGCTCATCGAGGAGAACTTCTTCCGCCGCGCCGTCGAACTCGGACACGCGAAGGGCCTCACCGTGCAGTACGAGACCGCGTTCGGCGACGTCATGCCGGGCGACCTGATGCGCTACTGGAAGTGGGCGGACGAGCCGATGTGCGAGTTCTGGCAGCCGCACGAGAACCGTGGCTTCGTCGGCGACCTGCGGACCAAGCCGGTCCGTCCGTGCGCGTCCGCCGCGCACGTCTACGGCAAGCGCCGCGTGAGCGCGGAGGCGATGACGAGCTTCACGCTGAGCTGGAACGAGAACTTCCGCGACTTCCTCCATGCGGCGGTGCGCCATCTCCTGCGCGGCGTCACGCATCTCGTCTTCCACACCTACACGCACAATCCGCTCGCGGACACGAAGCGCCCGGGCACGAGCTTCGGCGGCGCCATCGGCTCGCCGTTCCTCCGGGGGCAGACCTGGTGGCCGTGGATGCCGGAGCTCACCGGCTTCCTCGCGCGGTGCGGCCGGCTGCTGGAGTCGGGGGTGATTGCGAACGAGGCGCTGCAGTACCTCGGCGACGACCTCGACGGGCGTCCCGACGAGCTGCCGCAGACGCTCGCCGGCTTCGGCTTCGACCTGCTCAACCGCGATGCGCTCCTTGAGCGCTTCCGCGTGGAGGACGGACGCTTCCGGACGCCGGAGGGCGCGACGTGGAAGGTGCTGTGGGTGCCGTCCGGCCTCTACCTGCGCGCCGACACGCAGGCGAAGCTCGCGGCGCTCGAACGGGCGGGCGGACGCGTCGTCCGCGGCACGCTTGAGGAATTCGCCGCGGCGACGGCGGACCTGCGGCGCGATGTCGTCGGCGACGTCGACTTCCTGCATCGGCGGGACGGCGGCAAGGATGTCTTCTGCGTGTCCGGCCGGGACGGCGCGGCCTTCTGCGGCGAGGTGCGCTTCGCCGTGCGCGGGCCGGTCCGGGTGTACGACCCGGTCGCGGACCGCGACTGGACGCCGGCAGTCCGTGCGGTGGACGGCGGGACTGCCGTTCCGCTCGAACTGGCCGCCGACCGGGCCGTCTTCGTGATCTTCAACGACGGCACGGCCCGTCCGCAGCGGAAGTTCGCGGCAACGGGACGGGAGCTGAAGGACTGGACGGTCTCGTTCCCGCGCGGCAACGGATGTCCGCCGCAGCTGCGCCTGACGGAGCTGCGGCCGCTCAAGGACCTGGACGCGCCGGAGGAGGTCGCGGGCTTCGCGGGCGACGTCGTCTACCGGACGACGTTCGGGGCGAAGGCGGGCGAGTGCCTGCGCCTGTCGCTCGGCCGGGTCGAGGCGTGGGCGGAAGTGCGGGTCAACGGACGCGCGGCGGCGCGGCTCTGGTGTGCGCCGTATGCCTGCGACATCACGGATTTCGTGCGGGACGGCGCGAACGAGCTGGAGGTGGTCGTGACGACGACCTGGCTCAACCGGCTCGTCCTGGAGGCGCGGGGCAACGGCCATTCCTTCGGCAGCTGGGTGAAGTCCGGCCCGAATTCGGGCCATCCTTACGTCGACTCGGGGCTGATCGGTCCGGTTAGCCTCGAAACGGGCAATTGACGATGGCGTTTTTCGCCATTCGGCGGCGTGCCCGTCGCGCCCTCGCGACGCGGGTGCTGACACGCAGAGACTTGCTCCCGCCCCGGCGTGGGGTCACGCCGGGTACTATGCTTGGCGCTGCGGGTGCTGAGAGCGCTGCCGCGCTCCGCCGCCAGTCGGGTAGTAGCCAGCGGGACGGGGAATGCGGTATAATTGCCGCATGAACGCCAGGGGATTCAGCATGACGGGGGCGGTTCTTGCGGCGGCGGTCGCGGTGGCCTGCGCGGGCACGGCCGGCGCCGGGATCGCCGAGCGGGCGGAGAACCTGCCGGCGGGCGCGGTGCGGCTTCGGGGCGCGATGGGCGAGGCGCTTGCGCTGACGACGGCGAACCGGCTCAAGCAAGTCGAGTGGACGAAGCTCGTGGACGTCTTCCGGTTCCGCGACGAGCGGGACGGGTGCTGGCGGTGCGAGTTCTGGGGCAAGATCGTCCGCTCCGCGATCCATGCGTGGCGCGCGACCGGCGACGCGGAGCTGCGGGCGCAGATCGACGCGACGGTGAGGGACCTGCTCTCCACGCAGACGCCGGACGGCTGCATCAGCTCCTATCCTGCCGAGCTGCAGACGCGCCGCTGGGACGTCTGGGGCCGGAAATACGTGCTGCTCGGCCTGGTGCGCTACTACGAGGTCGTCTCGCCGGACCCGGCGGTGAAGACCGCCGCGATGCGCCTCCTCGACCACCTGATGACGCAGGTCGGCCCGGACGCGCAGGACATCATCGCGGTCGGCGAGCACTCCGGCCTGCCCGCGAGCTCCGTTCTCGGCGCGGTCATGGGCGTCTACCGCATCTCCGGCGAGCGGAAGTACCTCGACTTCGCCCGGTGGATTGCCGCGCGCGGCTGCTCCAAGGCCGGCAACGTCTTCGAGGCGGTGCGGCACGGGGTCCCGGCGCAGTTCGTCGCGAACGGCAAGGCGTACGAGCTGACCTCCTGCTTCCAGGGATTCGGCGACCTGGCGCGCGTGACGGGCGACGAGTCCGACCGCGAGCTGCTCGTCGCCTACTTCCGCAACGTGCGCGACCGCGAGATATTCCTCACCGGCACGGGCGGCGGCAAGGATTTCGGCGGCGAGTTCTGGTACGGCGGCGCCTACCTGCAGACGCGCGACTTCCCCGGAATCCGCATGGGCGAGACGTGCATCACGACGGAATGGATCCGCTATCTGGACAACGTCTACCGCCTGACGCTCGATCCGGCGATTGCGGACGAGCTTGAGCGCACCTTCTACAACGCGCTCCTCGGCGCGATGACGCCCGACGGCTCCGCCTGCACGCACGGCAATCCGAGTCCGCTCGGCCAGTCGCTCGGCGAGCCGTCCCACGGCTATCACCTCGGCTGGAGCTACAAGGCGAAGGCGGACGATCAGATCAAGGGCTTCGGCGAGGACTGCTGCGTCGCGCAGTGGCCGGAAGGGGTCGCGATGGCGCCGCTCAGCGCGGTCATGCGGACGCAGGACGGTCTGGTCCTCAACGCCTATGAGGCGCTTGAGGCCGACTACGCGGTTGGCGGCGCGAAGGCGACCCTGAAGGTCTCGGGCGGGTTCCCGTTTGCGGACGGCCTCGTCACGGTGAGCGGATTCGCCGCCGGCGAGTGGACGCTGAAGCTGCGCATCCCGTACTACTGGAACCAGCGCTGCGCCGTGAAGCTGAACGGCGCGGTCGCGGCGGGCGCGACCGCGTCGTCGTATCTCGACCTGAAGCGCACCTGGGCGACGGACGACCGGCTTGAGCTCGTCTTCGACCTTTGTCCGCGCGAAGTCGTTTCGCCGGACCGCTCGTCGCGCGCGTTCATGTCGGGGCCGCTCGTGCTGGCGTCGGACTCCCGCTTTACGCGCACGCGCACGGTGGACGTCGTGCCCTCGACGGGCTGGCGGCGCGAGCGGGATGCGCTTGGCGAGATGCGCAGCGTCTGGCGCGACCGGCGGGGCGTCCGCCTCACCGACTACGCCTCGGCCGGCAACCGCTTCCGCCACGACAACCGCCTGCGCGTGTGGTTTGACCGCACGGCGGAGCTTCCCGGCGCGGACAATCCGGACGCGCGGCTCGTCGTGCCCGAGGGGAGTGCGGCGATCAAGGTCGGCACCGCCAACGTGAAGTGTCCCGCGCCGTGGGACAAGACGGCAGAGCACCACTGGAACTACCGTTCGCCGTTCCTCTTCGACCTGTGGCGCGCGCAGCGTCCCGACATCCTCGGGCTGCAGGAGCCGGTCGCGGAGTACCTGGATGCGATTGCAGCGGCGTTTCCCGAGTGGGCGTACGCCGGAGTCGGGCGCGAGGGCGGGCGGAAGGGCGAGTTCTCGCCGGTCTTCTGGCGCAAGGACCGCTTCGAGCTGCTGAAGGACGGCACGTTCTGGCTGTCCGGCAGGCCGGACACGGTCGGCAGCACCTATCCCGGCGCGCACCATCCGCGCATCTGCACGTTCGCCTGCCTGCGGGACCGGCGGACGGGGAAGACGGTGGCGTGCTACAATACGCACACGTCCTACGTGTCCGCGAAGATCTGCGCGGCGCAGATCGCGATGATCGTCGCGCACATGCAGGCGAACGCGCCGGCGGGCGCGGTGCGCATCCTGACCGGCGACCTCAACTTCGAGGCGGGCGGCGAGGCGCTGAAGCCGGCGTTCGCTGCGGGGCTGTGCGATGCGGACGACGTCTGCCAAGGGCCGCTTTCGGGGCTTTGGAATTCGGTCACGCTCTACCAGTTCTTCCCGCAGTCCGCGCCGGCGGAAGCCGTGCGCCGGTTCCTCGCCGGGCATGGCGGCGACCTTCAGGCGGCGCGGGCCGCGTTCGGCGACCTCGGGTCGCGCATCGACCACATCTTCGTTTCGCCGGAGGCGAAGGTGACGGCGTGCGGCGTGGACGACTCCAATCGCGGCGGCTGGTATCCGTCCGACCATATGCCCAAGTTTGCGGTCATCGAACTTTAGGCGGCGGCCATGGCGAAAACTCGACACATTCAGACGGCGGAGAGGGCGGCCCGGGCGGTTGCCGCACCGGATGCCGCTTGGGTAGGATCACCCCTATGATGGCGATGCTGATTGCGGCGGCGCTGACCCGCACGTGCCTTTTCACCCCTGACGGCGGGGCGCCGCAGGAACTGGCGGTCTCCGGCTGGACGGGGACGCTGGACGGCGCCCCGGTCGAGCTGACCGTCGGCGATCACGCCTGCGGTCCGCACCATTTCCGGACGGGCTGGGTCTTCCACGACATCGACCAGTCGCGTCGTCATGTGGCCGTCTTCGCCGCGACCTTCGTCGCGCCGGCGGACGGCACGCTTGAGGCGGGGCTGACGGGCGACTGGTTCTTCGACGTCGAGCTCGACGGCCGGCAGGTCTTCACCACCGGCGGCGGCGGCAACGGCACGTGCGAGTACGGCTACTGGAACCAGACGCTGAGGGCGAAGGTCGCGAAGGGCCCGCATGCGCTCCGGGCGACCTTGCGCAACGGCCTCGGTTCGATGATGTTCGCCTTCGGCAAGCCCGAGCCGAAGCCGGTGCGCGTGAAGCGCACCGTCACCGTCGCCGAGACGCTGGCGGCCGCGCGCCGCATCTGGGCGGGCGACGCCCTGGACCGGAACGCCCCGGCGCGGCTCAGGGCGCTTGCGACGCTGCAGCATGCCGTCGACATGACGAGCGGCGAGGACGCGGTGAGGTTCGCCCGCGACGGCGCGGACGAGGCGCTCTTCGCCCGGGCGCCGGCGCTCGCCGTCGTCAACGCGGGCATCGACCGCGTGCTCGGGGAGGTGCCGCAGGCGAAGGTCGAACCCGGCACGGTCGCGGTGTGGTACCTTTACGACATGGGCTTTGTCGTGAAGACCCCCGGAGGGACGACCTTCGGAATCGACGTGAGCTGTCCGCGCGACGACGAGATCGCCGAAATCCTCGACTTCGCGCTCGTGACGCACAACCACGGCGACCACGCCTCGGAACGGCTGCTCCGGGCGATGCAGCGAGAGGGCGGCTTCGCGAACGGCAAGCCCGTCGTCTCGGCGTTCATGTACACGCCGTATGTCGCGCGCACGCCGCACACCTACGTCTTCGGCGACTGCACGGTCGAAACCGGCGTCTCCGACCACAATCCGCACTGGAAGGAGTCGATGACGCCGTACAAGGTGACGTGCGGGCAGGGGCCGGACGCGGTGACGCTGCTGCACCACGGCGACGGCTGGGACGCCTCGCAGCTCGCGCACTTCGGGCAGGTCGATGTCGCCATCGTCCACGTCTGGCCGTGGAACACGCACAACGGACAGGCGACCGCGCGCGTCCTCAGGCCGGGACTGCTGGTCCTGTCCCATGCGCAGGAGCTGACGCACGGGTTCGGTCCCGGGCGCTGGAGCTGGGAGCACTGCGAGGAGGAGGCGAAGCTCGCGACGGAGGCGGGCCGGGTGATCTGTCCGGTCTGGGGCGAGAAGTTCGTCTGGCGCAAGCCGGTGACGGGGCGGTAGGCTTTTCCCGCATTACCGCACTATGGTCTGGGTGGTGGCATTTCGGCGCAAGATTTGCTATAATCTCCGTCAAGTTTCTATCAGAAGGAGCGGAGATGGGTCAATTAGAGGAGTCGGCTGAACTGACGCTTGATTTCACCAAGCTGGAGCAGGTCGGCAGACAGGTTTCGGCGACGCGCGCGGCGGGTGGCGCCGAGCACGATCCGGGCGTGATTCCGGTGGCGGTTCAGAACGCCGACACGAAGGAAGTGATCCTGGTTGCCTACACCAACGAGTTCGCGATGCGCGAATCGTTCGCGAAGCGGAAGCTCATTCTCTGGTCAACTTCCCGCAACCGGCTCTGGTTCAAGGGTGAGACGAGCGGCGAGACGTTTGATTTGCTTGAGGCCTACGTCAACTGCGAGCAGAACTCGCTGCTCTATGTGGTGCGGCCCTGTCGTGGCGGCATCTGCCACACGAAGAACCGGCGGGGCGAGCCGCGCAACTGCTACTACCGCAGAATCGACTTTGAGACGCTTGCGCTCACCAACGTCGATCCGTGATTGCGGGGGAGCGCGGCGCGAGATGAGAGGGCTTTTCGACATGGGAGACGCGAGCGACGAGCGGGTCATGAGGCCGCGTGTCGCTCTTGTCGCTGTCGCCGCTCCTGTCGCTCCATTTTGTGAATTTCATCCACTAACCACTAACAGCTAAACCAACCAAGAATCATGGCAGTACTCGGGCAAGGTCTGGTGTTGATGTTTGCCGGCATGGGCATCGTCTTCGTGTTTCTTTCCGTGCTCACCGTCGTCACCTGGTCGTCGATGCGGGGCATCGCGAATTTCGACGGCATTCTTCCGCAGGAGGCGCCGAAGAAGAAGCCGGCAGCGACGGCGGGCGACGACGACGCGAATGTCGCGCTCGCGATTGCCGTGGCGCTCGGGTAGGGCCTTGCCCGGCGGGGCGCCACGGGTCTCGGCGGGGCCCCGGGCCGGGCGGACGATTTCAGACAATGCGAACACTCAAACGACAAACGACAAATGGCCAAGAAAAACGTTAAGTTCATGCTCACGGCGTTCCGCGACGGTTTCCAGTCCGTCGTCGGCGCGCGCGTTCTCTCCAAGGACTTCCTGCCCTGCGTGGAGGAGTGCTATGCCGCCGGCGTCAGGTGGTTCGAGGCGGGCGGCGGCGCGCGCTTCCAGAGCTGCTACTTCTACTGTCAGGAAGACGCGTTCGACGTCATGGACAAGTTCCGCCAGGCCGCTCCCGAGGCGGACCTCCAGACGCTCTCGCGCGGCGTGAACGTCGTCGGCCTTGAGAGCCAGAGCTCCGACATGATCAAGCTCCATGCGCAGATGTTCAAGAAGCACGGCATGAGCTCGATCCGCAACTTCGACGCCCTGAACGACGTCAACAACCTCAAGTGGTCGGGCCAGTGCATCCACGACGCGGGGCTCAAGCACGAAGTCGTGGTGACGATGATGGGCCTGCCGCCGGGCATCGACAACCAGGGCACGCACACGCCCGAGTTCTACCGCGACACGCTCCGGAAGATCATGGACGCGGGCATTCCCTTCGACCGCGTCGCGTTCAAGGACGCGTCCGGCACCTCGACGCCGACGACGGTCTACAACACGATGAAGCTCGCCCGCCAGCTGCTCGGCCAGGACGTGCACATCCAGTTCCACAGCCACGAGACGGCCGGCAACGGCGTGGCGTGCTATCTCGCGGCCCTGCGCGGCGGCGCGGACGGCCTCGACCTCTCGATGGCCCCGATGAGCGGCGGCACTTGCCAGCCCGACGTCATCACGATGTGGCACGCGCTTGACGGCGATCCCGACTTCGGCTTCGACTTCGACATCAGCAAGATCAAGAAGGCCGAGGACGGCTTCAAGAACGCGATGAAGAAGTACTTCCTGCCGCCGGAGGCGATGAACGTGAACCCGCAGATCGTGTGGAGCCCGATGCCGGGCGGCGCGCTGACGGCGAACACGCAGATGCTCCGCGACAACAACATGATGGACAAGTACGACGACATGATCGCGGAGATGTACGACTGCGTGCGGCTCGGCGGCTTCGGCACGTCGGTGACGCCCGTCTCGCAGTTCTACGCGCAGCAGGCCATCCAGAACGTCATGTTCGGCAAGTTCAAGAAGTTCGCGCCGGGCTATGCGAAGATGGTCCTCGGCTACTTCGGCAAGACGCCCGTCGCGCCCGATCCGGAGATCGTCCGGAAGGCCGCCGAGTTCATGGCGTCGAGCGAGCTGACGAAGCCCTATTCGACCCCGACCACGAAGACCGTGCTCGAGATGAACGACGCCGATCCCAAGAAGGGCGGCGCGGTCGCGCGGCAGATGCTGAAGGACGCGGGCCTGCCCGAGACCGACGAGAACGTCTTCATCGCCGCCTCCTGCAAGGAGAAGGGCATTCTCTTCCTCAAGGATCCGTCCAAGGCGCCGATGGGCTGCCGCTTTGCGGACGCGGCGCCGAAGGCCGCGGCCGGCAAGGGCGTGACGGTCACGATCAACGGCAAGGCCTACGGCGTCGAGATCAAGGGCGACGGCAAGGCGGTCGTCAACGGCAAGCCGGTCGACTTCAAGGCCGAGGCGGGCGTCAAGGCGGCGCCGGCCGCGGCGGCGGCTCCTGCGGGCGGGCAGGAGGTCAAGGCCCCCGTGCCGGGCACGGTCCTGCGCGTCAGCGCCACGAATGGCCAGAAGGTCGCGAAGGGCGACGAGATTCTCGTCATGGACGTCATGAAGATGGAGACGCCGGTCTCCGCGCCGTGCGACGGCACCGTGACGGTCATGGTCAATGCGACGGACAAGGTCGCTACGGGCGACGTCCTGGCGGTGATCGGGTAGGCTCGGAGCTTCGACATCTGCAGGGATTGCCAAGGAACAAACCGATGAAGAAAATCTTGATGACGCTGCTGGTCGCCGCCGGCTGTTGGACGGCGCAGGCCGAGGGCGACTGGAAGGCGACGCTGGAGAAGGTGAAGAACCTCTCGGCCGACACCGGCATCTCCGGCTTCATGCGCAAGTCGGCCCCGGCGTACGTCACGGGCGACTACGAGGCCGCCGACCGACCGGAGGCTCCGGTCCCGGGCAAGGCGTATGCGGAGTCCGACCGGGCGCGGTTCGCGAACCGCAACGGCTACTGGGTGATCGACGAAGTCCAGGCCAGGAGCGCGTCCGCCGCGAAGCACGAGGTCAAGGTCGGCGACTGGGTCGGCGGCTACTTCGACGGCGACGGGAAGTTCGTCGCCGGCCACGAAGTCAGGGTGCTGGGCGGCCTGCCGTACGGCATCGGGCAGCTGATCATGATTCCGATCTGCATCGTCCTGCTCTATCTCGCGATCGTGAAGGGCTTCGAGCCGCTGCTGCTGCTGCCGATCGGGTTCGGCGGGCTGCTGGCGAACTGTCCGCTCGCCGGCGTCACGATGCCGGAGATGCTGCATTCGGGCGTGATCGCCTTCAATGCGGCGGGCGTGCCGGTGATGACGGGCGGCATCGTCGAGCCGGGCGGCTTCCTCTACTACTTCTTCCACTTCGGCATCGACACCGGCGTGTTCCCGATCATGATCTTCATGGGTGTCGGCGCGATGACCGACTTCGGCCCCCTGATCGCGAACCCGAAGATGTCGATTCTCGGCGGCGCCGCGCAGTTCGGCATCTTCTTCGCGCTCTTCGGCGCGCTCGGGCTGGCGGCGCTCTTCGGCAACGACTTCTTCGGCGTCGATCCGCTCAAGGCCGCGGCCTCGATCGGCATCATCGGCGGTGCGGACGGCCCGACCGCCATCTGGCTGACGTCGCGCCTCGCCCCGGAGCTGCTCGGCGCGATTGCGGTCGCCGCGTACTCGTACATGGCGCTGGTGCCGATCATCCAGCCGCCGATCATGAACGCGCTGACGACGAAGGAGGAGCGGCTCATCCGGATGCCGGCGCTCCGGCCGGTGAAGAAGATCGAGAAGATCTGCTTCCCGCTCGTGGTGCTGCTGCTCTGCGCGGTGCTGCTGCCGTCCGCCGTGCCGCTGATCGGCGCGCTCATGCTCGGCAACCTCGCGAAGGAAGTCGGTCCGTCCGTGAGCCGCATCGCCGATACGATGTCCAACGCGCTGATCAACATCGTGACGATCATGCTCGGCCTCTCGGTCGGCTCGAAGCTGGCGTGCGAGAAGTTCCTTTCCGGGACGACGCTGGGCATCCTCGCCCTCGGCCTGTGCGCGTTCTGCGTCGGCACGGCGGCGGGCGTGGTCATGGCGAAGCTGATGAACCTCGTCTCGAAGGAGAAGGTCAATCCGCTGATCGGCTCCGCCGGCGTCTCGGCCGTGCCGATGGCCGCGCGCGTCTCCAACAAGGTGTCGCTCGGCAACGACCCGGCGAACTTCATCCTCATGCAGGCGATGGGTCCGAACGTCTCGGGCGTCATCGGTTCGGCGGTCGTCGCCGGCGTCCTCTACACGCTCTGCCGATAGGAGCGGCAGGATGAAGAACGACTGCGTTTTCTGCGCGATCGCCGCCGGCGAGATTCCCAGCTTCAAGCTCTACGAGGACGAGCTGGTCCTGGCCTGCCTGGACATCGGCCCGTTCTCGGAGGGTCACACCCTGGTGATTCCGAAGGCCCATTCGACGGGCCTGCTCGATACGGACGATGCGACGCTTGCGGCCGTCATCGCGCGGGTGAAGCAGGTGGCCGCGCACCTCCAGGCGAAGCTCGGCTGCGACGGCTTCAACGTCCTGCAGAACAACGGCGAGGCCGCCGGGCAGACCGTGCGGCATCTCCATTTCCATGTCATTCCGCGCCGGAACGGCGACCCGCTCGTCTTCGAGAACCGGCCGGGCGACATGGACGCGCTGAAGCTCCTGGCCGGGCGGCTTCGGCTGTGACCCCGGCGGAGTTCATCGACAATCCCGACTGGGCGGGGTTCATTCCCGAATTCCGCGAGGCGGCGCGGACGCGGCATCTGCCGGCGCACGAGGACTGCTCCCGCATCGACGCCGGGAGCGCCGCCGACCACCTGCGCGCGGGCGGCACGCTCGGCGCGATGCCGGGCTACGAGGAGCGTCCCGGCCAGATCGACATGACGGGCGCGATCGCCAACGCCTTCAACGCCCGTGAGCACCTGATGATCGAGGCGGGTACCGGCGTCGGCAAGTCGCTCGCCTATCTGGTGCCGTCGGTCCTCTGGGCGTGGACGAACGATACGCCGGTCGTCGTCTCCACCGCGACGCGGAACCTGCAGTCGCAGCTGATCCGTTCGGACATCCCGCGGGCCCTGAAGGTGCTGGGCGACGGGGCGGCGGCGTTCAAGGTGGCGCTGCTCAAGGGGCGCGGCAACTACCTGTGCCTGCGGGCCGTGGGCGATTTCTTCGCCGCCGGGTTCTGGACGATGTCGGCCGACGAGCAGGCGCTGATGCCGGCCTTCATCGACTGGCTGACGCGGACGGCGGACGGCGATCTCGACACTTACGACGGCCTGCCGCGCAATCTGCTGTCGTGTCCCGGCGAGGAGTGCGGCGGGCGGCGCTGTCCGTTCTACGCGAAGTGCTTCGTCTACAAGGCGCGCAAGGCGGCGGCGGAGGCGCATCTGGTCGTCGTCAATCACGCGCTGGTGCTCGCCGAGGCGACGGCTCCCGGGAGCGGCATCCTGCCGGGCTACGGCCGGCTGGTCCTCGACGAGGCGCACAATCTCGAGTCGGTCGCGACCGACTACCTGAGCGCCGAACTCTCCCTGCCGAACCTGACGCGGATCCTCAACCGGCTCGTCCGCCGCGGCAAGGGCAAGCGCGCCCTGCGCTCGGGCGGCGTGCTGTCGTCCGTCGAACGCCAGTTCCGCAAGGGGGCGTTCGCCGCCAGTCCGTTCGGCGGGAAGGTGGCGCTCCTGCTGGCGGAGCTCTCGCGCCAGACGGTGAAGCTCGTCGCTGCGGCCGAGGACTTCTTCGCCGTGGCGGCGCTGCTGCTCAAGCCGGCGAAGGAACGCGGCTGCTGCCGGTATCGGGTGGTCGACGGAATCCGCAGCCATTCGCTGCACGGGCTGTTCGAGCCGTATGCGGCGGACGCATGGGACGAGGCGCGTTTCCTGCAGGCGCAGGCGGAACTCGAGGCGCAGCTGGCGGCGATGGTCGGCCGGCTGCACGAATTGCGGGACGTGCTTGAGGCGGCCGTGCCGTCCGGCGAACTCAACTACCTGGCCGACCTCTCGGCGCAGATCGGCGGCGTGGCGGAAGCGCTGGTCGGCTTCGCCAACGAGGCGAACTTCGTCATTCGCGGCGAACGGGACACGCATGCCTATTGGGCGGAGCGCGTCCGCGTCGACCGCCGGCCGTCCCATGTCCGGCTGGTCGCGGCGCCGCTGTCCGTTGCGGCGGAGCTGAAGCGGATCCTCTACGACATGAAGGACACGGTCGTGCTCTGCTCGGCGACCTTGCGCGTGGGCAACGACTTCCGGTACATGGCGCGGCGGCTCGGCTGCGCGGAGCGCTTCCGGATGCTGACGGCGGCCAGTCCGTTCGACTACTTCCGCCAGTCGCTGGTGCTGGCGCCGGACTGCCTGCCGGATCCGTCGGCGAATCCCGGCGCCTATGCGGAGGCGCTGGCGGCGCTGATGCAGGACCTCTTCGCGGTGACGCACGGACGGGCGCTCGTCCTGTTCACCAGCTACGAGATGATGAGCGCCGTCGCGGCGCACGCGCACCAGCCGCTGGCGGAGTCCGGCATCACGCTGCTGGTGCAGGGCGAGGGACTGTCGCGTGAATCGCTGACGCGGCATCTGCGGGAAGACGACCACACGGTCGTCTTCGGCGCGCAGTCCTTCTGGGAGGGGGTGGACGTGGCCGGCGCGGCGCTGTCGTGCGTGGTGCTGGCGCGGCTGCCGTTCGCCCAGGTGGGCGATCCCGTCGTCGAGGCGCGGTCGGAGAAGATCGACCGCGAGGGCGGCAGCTCCTTCCGCGACTATGCGCTGCCCGAGGCCGTCATCAAGTTCCGGCAGGGCTTCGGGCGGCTCGTCCGCACCAAATCCGACCGCGGCGTCGTGATCGTGACCGATCCGCGGATCGTGACCAAGAACTACGGGGCGACGTTCCGCAAGTCCATTCCGGCGACGGTGCATACGGTGGGCGAACTGGGCGAACTCCTGCGCCGCGTCAGCGATTTCTTCTAGCGGGGCGGCCGCGGACCTTACGATTTTTCGCAAGGATTGCGTAAGGATTTCGCAAGGACTTTTTCCGCCGCAGATGCGACAATAGTCGCGTCATGTCGATCTTGTTCCATTGTCTGGCGTTGGCGGCGGGGGAGTTCCTGGCGACTTTCGCGCCCGGCGCCGCCGAGGCCTGGCCGGTGCCGGCGGCGGCGGCCCTGTTGGTGTTCCTCTTCGGCTACGGGCTGGCGGTCCGGGGCTGGCCGCTGGCGTGCTGCTTCCTGCTGGGCGCGGCCCTCTGCCTGCGGGCGTCGGTCGAGCCGGAGCGGTATTACCGGGCGCGTCCGTGGATGCGCGGTGCGCGGGGGGCGGAGTGGCGGCAGCGGGCGCGGGAGCCGTCCGTCCTGTCGGGGCTGCGCGCGGACTGTCGCGAGCGCGTGGCGCTCGGGCTGGAGCACGACCGCGAGACGGCCGCCCTGAACCGGGCGCTCCTGCTGGGCGAGCGGACGCGGCTGCCGCGGCGGCTGAAGCGCGTGTTCGTGCGTTCGGGCAGCCTGCATCTCTTCGCCATCTCCGGCCTGCACGTGCTGGCGGTCGCGCGCGTCCTCTCCTTCCTGCTGGCGCTCTGCCTGGTGCCGCGCCGGTTGGCCGGCGCCGCGTCGGTGCCGGTGCTGTGGGGGTACGTGTTCCTGATCGGCGCGAGTCCGAGCGCGGTCCGTGCGGCGTCCATGGCGACGATCGGCGCCCTGGCGCCCGTCTTCTGGCGGCGGCCCTCCGGGATTCGCGCCTGGGCGCTGACGTTCCTGGCCGTGCATCTGCTGCGGCCGTTGCAGATCGTCGAGGTGGGGAGTGCGCTTTCCTTCGCGGTCATGCTGGCGCTGGTCCTGGCCGCCGAGTTCGGGCCGCGGTGGAAGGGCTGGCGGGCGCTGGCCGGCATGACGCTGGTCGCCTGGTCGGCGGGCGTGCCGATTGCGGCGCATGCGTTCGGCAACTTCGCGCCGGGCGGGCTGCTGGCGAACCTGGCGCTGGTCACGGCGGCGGAATGGGCGGTGATGACGGGCTTCGCGGGCCTGCTGGCGAGCTTCCTGTCGGAGACGCTGGCCGTCCACCTGAACAACCTGAGCGCCCTGCTCACGCGGCTGATGGTGGGCGTCGCCGAAGCGGTGTCGCGCCTGCCGGGTTCGTGCCTGCAGGTCGCGCCCTGGTCGTTCCTCCAGTGTGCGGAATGGTACGGCCTGATCGCGCTATCTGTCTTCCTGTTCTGTCGGCTCCGTTCGGCGCGGTCGCTCTGAAGGTGTGCTATAATGGTGGGCGGAAAGGAAGCGAAGCATGCCGATTTACGTCTATGAGGCCCGGGAGCCGGAGCAGGGGTGCGAGCGTTGCCGCGCGGGATTCGAGATCGCGCAGTCGATCCGGGACGCGAAGCTGACGGCGTGTCCGTCGTGCGGGGCCGCGATCTGCCGCGTCATCCAGGCGCCGGGGCTGACCCATTCGAAGACCGACCTGCACTACCGGGCGAAGCGGGCCGGCTTCAAGTGCCTCAAGAAGGTCCAGAAGGGCGAATACGAGCAGCTCTACTGAACGGACTGCGCGGCGGGGGCGGGCGAAGCCGCTCGCCGTCCGTCGGGCTTTTTTGGTATAATGCCCGGACATATGAAAGCGAGGTTCTTCTGCCTGGCGGCCGTCGTTGTCGCGTGCTGCTGTCTCCGGGCGGCGGAGGTCGGCAAGGTGACCGTGGGCGAAGGCGAGGGCGCCCGGACATACGAGCTGAACGACGCCGGGAGCGCCAGGGCGTACGTCGAGGCGTATGCCGACAACGTGCAGGCCGACCGGGACTTCCGGGCGCACGAGGCGGCGGCCCTCGCCACGGTGCGCCGGACCGAGCCTTTTTTCGGCACCTGGTGGTCGGTCTTTCCGCCGCTTCTGGCGATTTTCCTCGCGCTGGTCACCAAGGAGGTCTATTCGTCGCTGTTCCTCGGCATCGTGTCGGGCGGCGTGCTCTACGCGTTCAAGGCGGACGGATTCTGCGGAATGTTCGAGACGGCGGTCACGCACGTCGTGCAGGCCGGTTTCATCGCGAAGGTCGCCGACGCGTACAACGTGGGCATCCTGCTCTTTCTCGTGCTGCTCGGCGCGCTCGTCGCGATGATGAACAAGACGGGCGCATCGGCGGCGTTCGGCCGCTGGGCGCAGGCGCACGTCAGGAGCCGCATCGGCGCACAGGTCGCGACGACCGTCCTCGGCATGCTGATCTTCGTCGACGACTACTTCAACTGCCTGACGGTCGGCTCGGTCATGCGTCCCGTGACCCAGGCGAAGCGGGTCTCCGCCGCGAAGCTCGCCTATCTCATCGACGCGACGGCGGCGCCGGTCTGCATCATCGCCCCGATCTCCAGCTGGGCGGCGGCCGTCGCCGGCTTCGCGCAGGGCGCGGGCGCGGAGAGCGGCTTCGCGCTCTTCGTCAGCGCGATTCCCTACAACTTCTACGCGATCCTGACCATCGTGATGATGTTCGCGCTGGCGTTCATGGGCTTCGACTTCGGCCCGATGCGGCGGCACGAGACCGCAGTCGCCGCCGGCGGGCCCGACCGCGGGGCGCTGGCGGCGGCGACCGCCGCCCTGGCGAAGAACGACCGCGGCCGCGTCGCCGACCTCGTCGTCCCGGTGCTCGTCCTGATCGCCGCGTGCGTCGTCGGCATGGTCTATTCCGGCGGGTTCTTCTCCGGGGGCGAGGCGTCCCGCGACTTCATGGTGGCGTTCTCGAATTCCGACGCCTCGGTCGGCCTGGCGCTCGGCTCGGCCGTCGCGGCCGTCTTCGCGGTCGTCTTCTACCTCTGCCGCGGCGTCATCTCGTTCCGCGACTGCATGGACGGCTTCCCCGAGGGCTTCAAGGCGATGGTCCCGGCGATCATGATCCTCTGCTGCGCGTGGACGCTGAAGGGCATGACGGACGCGCTGGGCGCGAAGGTCTTCGTCTCCGACCTCATCAACGGTCCGGCGTCGGGCTTCCGCTGCTTCCTGCCGGCGATCATCTTCGTGATCGCCATCGTCCTCGCGTTCTCGACGGGCACGAGCTGGGGTACGTTCGGCATCCTGATTCCGATTGTCCTGGCGGCGATTCCGGGCAGCCCGATGACGGTCATGGCCGTCTCCGCCTGCATGGCGGGCGCGGTCTGCGGCGACCACTGCTCGCCGATCTCCGACACGACGATCATGGCCTCCGCCGGCGCGCAGTGCGACCACATCGTGCACGTGAACACGCAGCTGCCGTACGTGCTGACGGCCGCGGCCGTCTCGTTCGTCGCCTATCTCGTCGCGCCGTTCGCCGGCTCGGCGTGGGTCGCGCTGCCGATTGCGGTCGGCCTGCTGCTGGCGACGCTGTTTTTCCTCCGGCTGGCCCTTCGCGGCGGCGCTTCGTCCGGCACGGCGCCGGCGGTCCTCCGCGAGTTCTCCCGCCGGGCAGAAGAAAGGTCCGAAAAGACATGAGCAAACCGATGCTGGCGATGGCCGCCGTGGCCGCCCTGTTCGCGGGCTGCGCCCGGGATGACGGCAACACGCTCAAGATGATCACCGAGGCGACGTTCCCGCCCTACGAGTTCCTGCGCGGGCAGGAGATCGTCGGCATCGACGTCGAGATCAGCCGCGCCGTGGCCGCGAAGCTCGGCCGGAAGTTCCAGGTCGAGACGGTCGATTTCGATTCGGTCATCCCGGCCGTCATCTCCGGCAAGGCCGATCTCGCGGCGGCGGGCATCACCGTCACCGAGGACCGCCGGAAGAACGTCGATTTCTCGGTTCCCTACGTGAAGATGGGCATCGTCGTCATCTACAAGCGGGCGGCCCCGTTCACGGGCGTCGATCAGCTCAAGGGCAAGCGGATCGGCGTGCAGGCGGGCACGACCTCCGAGACCTACGTCCTCGAACAGCTCAAGCAGGAGCCGGAGCGCTGCAAGTCGCCGGCCGAGGCCTGCGCGTCGCTCAAGTCGGGCCGCGTCGACTTCGTCATCTCCGACATCGATCCCGCGAAGAACTGCGTGAAGGGCGAGGCCGACCTGGCGCTTTCCGACTTCATCACCTCCGAGGAATACGCGATCGCCGTCCGCAAGGGCCGGCCGGAGCTGCTTGAGACGGTCAATGCGGTCATCGCCGAACTGAAGGCGGACGGCCGGCTCGAACGGTGGGTCGCCGAGTATACGGCCGAGTCCGACCGGCTGAAGGACAAGTAAGCCGAGGGGTGGCGATGTTCCAGGGGCTGGCCGACGACTTTTATCTCTGCTTCGTCAAGAACGGGCGCTACGAGTACCTGCTGCAGGGGCTGGCGGTCACGCTGCAGGTGGCGCTGGCGGCGGTCGTGCTGGGGCTGGCCGTCGGCTTTCTCGTCGCCGTCGTCCGCTCGACCCACGACAAGTACGGGCGGTTCGCCGTCCTCGACTTCCTGGCGAAGGTCTACCTGACGGTCGTCCGCGGCACGCCGATGGTGGTGCAGCTGCTGATCACCTACTACATCATCCTCCGTTCCGTCGACTCGAAGGTGCTGATCGCGATTCTCGCCTTCGGCGTCAACTCGGGCGCCTATCAGGCGGAGATCATCCGCGCCGGCATCGCGTCGGTCGACGCCGGCCAGATGGAGGCGGGGCGCGCGCTCGGCCTCTCCTATTGGCGGACGATGCTGCGCGTCGTCCTCCCGCAGGCGGTCCGCAACGTGCTGCCGGCGCTCGGCAACGAGTTCATCGTTCTCATGAAGGACACCTCGATCGTCGGCTACATCGCGCTCATCGACCTGGCGAAGGGCGGCGACATCATCCGCTCCCAGACCTATTCCGTCTACCTGCCGTACCTGTCGGTCGCGGCCATCTACCTGGCGCTGGTGATGACGTTCACCTGGCTGCTCGGCAGGTTCGAGCGCCATCTGCGGAACACCGGGGCGGAGGTCGTGCACAATGATTCGTGAAGCGTTTCCGATACAGGCGATTCGGCTGGCCTGCAACAGCCGTACAGAACCACAAATGAGAAGTTGACCATGAAGATGAAGCAGATTATGAGCGTGGCGGCGGCTGGCTTGCTGGCGGTCGCCCTGACCGGGTGCGCGTCGTCCCCCGTCCGTTTCCTGGAGTCGTCGGCGCCCATTCCGGCGAACGGCTATACGATCGCCGGTTCCGAAGTGACGGGTACGAGCGACCAGGTCTGGGTCTTCGGCATCGGCGGATCGACCGGGCTGCAGCAGACGCGGGCCTTCCGCGACGCCATGTCCAAGTCGCAGAAAGCCGACGCCCTCATCTCGATGTCCATCGAGGAGCACTTGGTCAACGTGCTGTTCTTCACGCGGAAGACGATCAGCGTGACCGGCATCCCCGTGATCTTCAACAAGTGACCGTAGCGGTATGGGCGATCAGCTGCTGACGATATCCGGCCTGAGCAAGACCTTCGGGAAACTTGAGGTCCTGAAGGGGGTTTCGACCGCGATCGGCAAGGGCGAGGTCGTCGTGATGATCGGTCCCTCCGGCGGCGGCAAGTCGACGTTCCTGCGCTGCATGAACCTGCTGGAGCAGCCGACCGGAGGCTCGATCGTCTTCGACGGCATCGACATCGTCACGGCGGACGAGCGGACGAAGAACCGCGTCCGCAGCGAGATGGGCATGGTGTTCCAGCACTTCAACCTCTTCCCGCACCTGTCGATCCTCGACAACATCACGCTGGCGCCGCGTCTCGTGCGCCGCCTCGACCGCGCGACGGCGGAGCGGAAGGCGATGGAGCTGCTGGACCGCGTCGGGCTGGCCGGGAAGGCCGCGGCCTATCCGCAGCAGCTTTCGGGCGGGCAGAAGCAGCGCGTGGCGATCGTCCGCTCGCTCGCGATGGAGCCGAAGGTGATGCTGTTCGACGAGCCGACCTCCGCGCTCGATCCCGAGATGGTCGGCGAGGTGCTGGACGTGATGAAGGACCTCGCGAAGAACGGCATGACGATGGTCGTCGTCACGCACGAGATGCGCTTCGCGCGCGACGTCGCCAGCCGCGTGCTCTTCCTGGAGGGCGGGCGCATCGCCGAGGAGGGGGCGCCGGGCGAGTTCTTCGGCCGTCCGAAGTGCGACCGCCTGAAGGAGTTCCTCGGCAAGGTCGGCCGGATCGGGGCGCCGTCCGGCGGCAACGGACCGCAACCGGAGCAACTGCCATGAAGCGACTGATCGCCTGCCTCGCCCTTGTCGCCGCCGCCGGCTGCTCCCAGCGTTCGACGCTTTCCGACGGGCGCTTCGTCGTCGGCTTCGACGCCGACTTCCCGCCCTACGGCTTCAAGGACGGCGCCGAGTACCGGGGCTTCGACCTCGACCTCGCCCGTGCGGTGTGCGCGAAGCGCGGCTGGACGTTCGTCGCCAACCCGATCAACTGGGATGCGAAGGACATGGAGCTCAACTCGGGCGCAATCGACTGCATCTGGAACGGCTTCACGATGCAGGGCCGCGAGCAGGCCTATACGTGGAGCGGCGCCTACGTCGACAATTCGCAGGTGGTCCTGGTGAAGGCCGGTTCGGGCATCCGGTCGTTCAGGGACCTATCCGGCAAGACGGTCGCCGTCCAGACCGACACGCCGGTGCAGCGGGCGCTTTCCGGCCAGGACCAGGAGAACCCCGCCGCCGCCGCGCTCGGCCAGACCTTCGGGCGGCTGGTCGTCGAGCCGAACTACAATCAGGCCGTCAGCGAACTCAACATGGGCGCGGTCGACGCGGTCGCCCTCGACGTCGGCGTCGCCCGGCGGAAGCTGGCCGACCTGCCCGGCAAGTTCGAACTGCTCCAGGAGATCGTGATGACCGAGACCTACGGCGTCGGCTTCAAGCTCGGCAACGTCGCGCTCCGGGACCTGGTCGAGGAATCGCTCCGCGAACTGGCCGACGACGGCACGATGCGGACCATCGCCGACCGGTACGGCATCGAGGCGAACGCCCTCATCCTCCGGAAGCGGTAAGGCCGATGGAGCTCGCGTCCATGCTCGCGGACCTGCTGGGCGGCCTGGCCGTCAGCGTGGAGATTTTCGTCTGCACGCTGGCGATTGCGCTGCCGCTCGGCCTGGTCGTCGCGCTCGGGCGCATGTCGGGAAACGGCTTGCTCGCCGGATTCTTCCGCGGCTACATCTCCGTCGTCCGCGGCACGCCGCTCATGCTGCAGATCATGTTCGTCTATTTCTCGCCGTATATGTTCTTCGGGCTGCCGCTGTCGAACTATCCGCGCTTCCTGGCGACCATCCTGGCCTTCGGCCTCAACTACGCGGCGTATTTCGCCGAAATCTACCGCGGGGGCATGCTCGCGGTCGATCGCGGGCAGACCGAGGCGGCCGTCGCGCTCGGGCTTACCAAGGGCATGACCTTCTTCCGCGTCATCCTGCCGCAGGTGGTCAAGCGCGTCCTGCCCGCCGTCGGCAACGAGGTGATCACGCTCGTCAAGGACACGTCGCTCGCCTTCACGATCGCCGTCGCCGAGATGTTCACGATCGCCCGGCAGATTTCCTCCGCCCATACGACGATGCTGCCGCTGATCGCCGCCGGCGTCTTCTACTATCTTTTCAACTTCCTCGTGGCCTGGGGCATGGAGCGGCTCGAGCGGCGCCTCTCCTATTATGATTGAGCTGCTCGTCTGCACGCTGATCTGGGGCGCGTCGTTCGTCGCCCAGAAGCTCGGGGCCGAGCATTTCGGCCCCTTTGCCCTCAGCTGCTACCGCAACCTGCTGGCCGGCGTCGCGCTGGGACTCGGCGTCTGCCTGCGCGACCGCCTCCGTGCGCGGCGGGCGGACGGAGGCGCCGCGCCCCGCGAGGGCTTCGGCTGGAACCGCGCGACGTGGACCGGCGGCGGGCTGGGCGGCGTCTGCCTGTTCGCGGCGATGCTGACGCAGCAGCTCGGCATCGAACGGACGTCGGCCGGCGTCTCCGCTTTCCTGACGGCCAACTACGTCCTGCTGGTGCCGGTCTTCGGCCTGCTGGCCGGACGCAGGGCCGGGCGCGGCGTCTGGGCGGGCGTGGCCCTGTCCCTGTGCGGGACGTTTCTCATCTGCTTTGCCGACGCCCGGGCGCTCGTCTCCGGCTTTGGCCTCGGCGCCGGCGAGGCCTGGACGTTGCTCTGCGCGGCGCTCTTCGCCGTTCAGATCCTGGTCGTGGAGCGCTTTGCGCACGCCTGCGACATGCTGCTCTTCTCCGCCGTCCAGGTCACGACGGCGGGCCTGGTTGCCCTGCCGTTCGTCTTCCTGCCGGGCGAACTGGCGCGGAGCAGCTGGGCGGGGTTCGTGCGGGGACTGCCCGCGCTGGCGTGGCTGGGCCTCGTCTCAAGCGGCATCGCCTATACCCTGCAGAACCTCGGTCAGGCGAAGGTGCCGGCCGCGCTGGCCTCGGTCGTCTTGAGCCTGGAGGGCGCCTTCGCGGCCGTCTTCGGCTGGCTGTTGCTCGGCGACGTGCTGACCCTCCGCCAGCTCTCCGGCTGCGGGCTGGTCTTTCTCGCCGTGCTCGCCGCGCAGCTGCTCCCGTCGTCGTCGGCGGCGCGGCGCCGGGACGCTAACGCGGCCCTAACGAATATTTGACCTGATTGTAATCCGAAGCTGACGGCGGGCTAACACGGGAAGCGCATAATACGCGCACACCGGGGAAACCGGGCCGCGCGTCGGGGCGCACCGCCGTCGGCGAACCCGGCGGATGCAACCGGGAGGTGGACTTCCGACGGCATTTTATGGTATGATGTTGCGGTCGGTCACTAAGCGCAGATGAGCTGAGAGGTAAACCATGGATCCAGTTCCGAGAACGTCGTTGCTGTGTGCAGGCGTCGCAGTAGTCGCCCTGATGGCGAGTGCGAGCGATGGGCTGCCGGTGGCCCGGCTGACGCGCGGCGGCACCACCTTCGACTTTGCGAAGCTTTCGGCCGACCGGTTCGCGTCGGCCTTCGATCCGGAACGCAACCTGCTGACGAACGCGCCCGCCGGGCGAATCGTCGGCACCGTGAACTACGCGTTCAAGGTTCCCCGGACGAACGGCGGCCGCTGGCGCCTGTCCTGCCGCTACCGGTTCGTCCGTGCGCGGCCGGAAGCGGAAATGGGCGCCATCTTCCGCGTCTCGCCCGGCGGCTATTCCAGCTATCACGCGCTGGAGACCGGGCGCGAATGGGGCATGCTCTCCGACGTGGCGACGCTCGACCCCGGCGCCGATACGGTCAGGCTGATGCTGCGCGTGCCAAGCGAGCAGGACGCCGTCTTCGAGATCAAGGACATGACCTTGACGGACGCGACGCCCCAGGCGCCGATTGAACTCCTCGGCACGACCTGGGAGCGGCTCGACGGCGCGTTTGCCGTACCCGAGGGACAGTGCGTGTTTCTTGAACTGGGCTGGCGCAAGTCGGATCCGCAGCTCAAGTATGTCGCGAAGGACTTCACGGCCCGCGTCGAGCTGCCGCCCGGCATCGAGTACGTCGGCGCCTCCTACGCCGATCCGGCGACGGTCCGGACCGAACGCCGCGACGACGGCTCGAGCGTGACCACGTTCGGATTTGCGCGCAAGGCGCCGATGCCCGGCTTCAGCTACGTCACCTGGAACACGCTCGGCACGCTCGTCCGCGGTGCGCGCAAGGCGGGCCGCTGCGGGCAGGGGTCGGTCGTCATCGTCTGCCGCCGGGACGGCCGGACCTTCGAGACCAGGTCTTCGCCCATCGACTTCCGCGTGACGCCGCGCATTACGGCGCAGGTCCCCCTGCACTACCAGAACGGCTGCCTGCCGGGCAACGTTCTCTGGCGGGCGGCGGAGACGGATCCGGCGACCGCCTGCGCCGCAGTGCAGTCGATGGCCGAGTTCGGCGTGACCTGGCTCGCCGACCCGCCCTCGCCGAACGTCTATGCGGCATGGCGCCAGGCCGGCATCCGCACCATCACCCCCAACTTGTTTCAGATGGTGGACGGCTACGTGATCGGGCCCCGGCACATCCGCCCCGACGACATCCGGTTCGTCAGCATGGAACCGGGCTCCGACCGGCAGACCCTGTCCGACGAGGCGGTCTGCCCGGTCACGATCTACGAAGGCTCGGCGTATCTCACCAACACGGTCGTCCCGGCGGTCCGCAAGCTGCTGCAGGCTGCGGACGGCGCGTGGGTGAACTGGGAGCCGGGAAGGTTCTTCGGCAAGGGCTGCTTCTGCGACCGCTGCTGCCGCAAGTTCGCCGAACATCTCGGCCAGCCCTACGCGGAGGTTCGGGCGAAGTGGCCAAATGCGGTCCGCAAGCAGGGCGAGTGGCACGCCCAGTGGCAGAAGTTCCGCTCGCTCCAGCTATCCGCGATGGTGCGGACCTGCGACCGCCTCGTCGCGGAAGCGACGGTCGGCGGACAGTCGATCGGGCTGATTCCCGCCATCGCCTGGGTCGAGATGTCGAGCTGGTGGCGTCCGCGCAACTACGCGGCGGAAGGGCAGGCGATCGACTACGCGGGCGGCATGCGGTGGATGTGTCCGTGGGGACCGTACGCGGCCTGGGAGTCCGACTCGCCCTATATGCCCGCCAAGCGCAAGCCGC